>NZ_KV813460.1:0-59110 GCF_001813645.1 Pseudomonas sp. HMSC063H08 | reverse complement strand
CTCCACCACCACGATGGCGTCGTCCACCACGAAGCCGGTGGCGATGATCAGCGCCATCAGCGACAGGTTGTTCAGGCTGAAGTCGCACAGGTACATGACCGCGAAGGTGCCGATCAGCGAGACCGGCACCGCCAGGCTGGGGATCAGCGTGGCGCGGCCGTTGCGCAGGAACAGGAAGACCACCAGGATCACCAGCGCCACCGAGATCAGCAGGGTCAGCTCGGCCTCTTCCAGCGACGCGCGGATCGACGGGCTGCGATCATCCATCACGTTCAGCTTGACCTGCGGCCCGAGCAGTTCCTGCAACACCGGCAGTTGCGCGTGGATGGCGTCGGTGGCCTCGATGATGTTGGCGCCGGGCTGGCGGGTGACGATCAGCAGCACCGCCGGCAGGTCGTCGGAGAAGCCGGCGTTGCGCACGTCCTCCACCGAGTCGCTGACCTTGGCCACGTCGCCGAGGCGCACCGCGGCGCCGTTGTCGGCGTTGTAGTGGATGACCAGCGGCTCGTACTCGCGGGCCTTGCGCAACTGGTCGTTGGCGTCCACCTGCCAGTGCTTGTCGTCCTTCTCGACGGCGCCCTTGGGGCCGTTGCTGTTGGCCGCGGCGATGGCCGTGCGCACGCTGTCCAGGGACAGCCCGTACTGGCTCATGGCATCCGGGTTGAGGTCGACCCGCACCGCCGGCAGCGAGCTGCCGCCGATGCTCACCTGCCCTACCCCCTGCACCTGCGACAGCTTCGGCGCCAGCACGGTCGAGGCGAGGTCGTACATCTCGCCGCGACTCTGGGTCTCCGAGGTCAGGGTGAGGACCATGATCGGCATGTCCGAGGGGTTGGCCTTGCGGTAGCTGGGATTGTTCGGCATGCCGCTGGGCAGCAGGCTCATCGCGCCGTTGATCGCCGCCTGCACCTCGCGGGCGGCGCCGTCGATGTCCTTCTCCAGGTCAAACACGAGCACCACGGTGGTCGAGCCCAGCGAACTGCTGGAGGTCATCTCGCTGATCCCGGCGATCCGTCCCAGCGAGCGCTCCAGCGGCGTGGCCACCGACGAGGCCATGGTTTCCGGGCTGGCGCCCGGCAGGCTGGCGCTGACCACGATGGCCGGAAAATCGACGTTGGGCAGCGGCGCCACCGGCAGCAGGCCGAACGACAGGGTGCCGGCCAGCAGCAACGCCAGGGTCAGCAGCGTGGTGGCGACCGGGCGGCGGATGAAGGGCGTGGACAGGCTCATCGCCCGGCATCCCCGTCGAACCCGGCCTCGGTGTTCAGGTCCAGCCCGCGCTGCTTGCGCCAGGCCGCCCAGCGACGGGCCAGGCGGTCGAAGTAGAGATAGATCACCGGGGTGGTGAACAGGGTCAGGACCTGGCTCAGCAGCAGGCCACCGACCATGGTGATGCCCAGCGGCTGGCGCAGCTCGGCGCCGGCGCCGCCGGCAAGCATCAGCGGCAGCGCGCCGAGCAGCGCGGCCATGGTGGTCATCAGGATCGGCCGGAAGCGCAGCAGGCAGGCCTGGTAGATCGCCTCATGGGGCGGCTTGCCTTCGTTGCGCTCGGCGTCGAGGGCGAAGTCGATCATCATGATCGCGTTCTTCTTGACGATGCCGATCAGCAGGATGATGCCGATGATCGCCACGATGCCGATCTCCTGCCCCGCCAGCATCAGCGCCAGCAGCGCGCCGACCCCGGCCGAGGGCAGGGTCGAGAGGATGGTCACCGGATGGATGAAGCTCTCGTAGAGGATGCCCAGGACGATGTACATGGTCACCACCGAGGCGAGGATCAGCAGCAGCGTGTTCGACAGCGAGGCCTCGAAGGCCAGCGCCGCGCCGCGGAAGCTGCCCTGCATGCTCAGCGGCAGCTCCAGGCTGGCCTCGACGCCACGGATCGCCTCGACCGCCTCGCCCAGGGAGTAACCCTTGGCCAGGTTGAACGACAGGGTCGCCGAGGGGAACTGGGCGATATGGTTGATCGCCAGCAGGGTATGCCGCTCCTCCACCTTCGCCAGGCTCGACAGGCGCACCTGGGTGCCGTCGCTGGACGGCACGTAGAGCTGCTCCAGGGCCTGCGGGCCGAGCTGGAACTGCGGCGCCACCTCCAGCACCACGCGGTACTGGGTGGCCTGGGTGAAGATGGTCGAGATCAGCCGCTGGCCGAAGGCGTTGTAGAGCACGCTGTCGATGTCGGAGAGCTTCACGCCGAGGCGCGAGGCGGTGTCGCGGTCGATGTTCAGGTAGGCCTGCAAGCCCTTGTCCTGCCAGTCGCTGGCGACGTCGGCGAGCTGCGGCAACTCCTGCAGCCGCGCCACCAGCTTCGGCACCCACTCGGCGAGCACGTCCGGGTCGGCGTCCTGCAAGGTGAACTGGTACTGGGTGCGGGCGACCCGGTCCTCGATGGTCAGGTCCTGCACCGGCTGCATGTACAGCTTGATCCCGGGCAGGTGGTCGAGTTCGGGCTGCAGGCGCTGGATCACTTCGCTGGCGGTGACGTCGCGCTCGCTGTGCGGCTTGAGGTTGATCAGCAGGCGGCCGGTGTTGAGGGTCGGGTTGCTGCCGTCGACGCCGATGTAGGAGGACAGGCTGGCCACCGCCGGGTCCTTCAGCACCACCTCGGCGAGGGCGCGCTGGCGCTCGGACATGGCCTGGAAGGAGATCGACTGCGGCGCTTCGGCGACGCCCTGGATCACCCCGGTGTCCTGCACCGGGAAGAAGCCCTTGGGCATGGCCAGGTAGAGCAGCGCGGTCAGCGCCAGGGTGGCGATGGCCACCAGCAGGGTCAGCGGCTGGTGCCGCAGGACCACCCGCAGGGCCTTGGCGTATTGTGCGATCAGGCCATCGATGACCCGCCCCGCGGCGCGCGCGAAGCGGCCCTGCTGGTCCTCGTCGATGTGGCGCAGCAGCTTAGCGCTGAGCATCGGCGTAAGGGTCAGGGAGACGAAGCCGGAAATCAGGATCGCCACCGCCAGGGTGATGGCGAACTCGCGGAACAGCCGCCCGGCGACGTCGCCCATGAACAGCAGCGGGATCAGCACCGCGATCAGCGAGAAGGTCAGCGAGATGATGGTGAAGCCGATCTGCTTCGAGCCCTTGAGCGCCGCTTCCAGCGGCGAGTCGCCCTGCTCCAGGTAGCGGGCGATGTTCTCCACCATGACGATGGCGTCGTCGACCACGAAGCCGGTGGCGATGGTCAGCGCCATCAGGGTCAGGTTGTTGATCGAGAAGCCGGACAGGTACATCACGCCGAAGGTGCCGATCAGCGACAGCGGCACGGCGAAGCTGGGAATCAGGGTGGCGTAGACGTTGCGCAGGAACAGGAAGGTGACCATCACCACCAGCGCCACCGCCAGCGCCAGCTCGAACTGCACGTCCTTGACCGAGGCGCGGATGGTGGTGGTGCGGTCGGTCAGCACCTGCACGTCGAGATTCCCCGGCAGGGTCGATTGCAGCTGCGGCAGCAGCGCCTTGATCCGGTCGACCACCTCGATCACGTTGGCCCCCGGCTGGCGCTGGATGTTCAGCACCACCGCCGGCAGGTTGTTGGCCCAGGCGGCCAGGCGCACGTTCTCGGCGTCGTCCTCGACGCTGGCGACATCGCGGATGCGCAGCGGCGAGCCGTTCTTGTAGGCGATGATCAGGTCGCGGTAGGCGTCGGCCGAGCGCAACTGGTCGTTGGCGTCCAGGGTCGAGGCACGGGTCGGGCCGTCGAAGCTGCCCTTGGGGCCATTGAGGTTGTTGCTGGTCACCGTGCTGCGCAGGTCCTCCAGGCTCAGCCCGGCCGCCGCCAGCGCCGTCGGGTTGGCGCGCACCCGCACCGCCGGGCGCTGGCCGCCGCTGATGCTGACCAGGCCGACCCCGGAGATCTGCGAGATCTTCTGTGCCAGGCGGGTATCCACCAGGTCCTGGATCTGCGGCAGCGGCATGCCGTCGGACATCACCGCCAGGGTCAGGATCGGCGCGTCCGCCGGATTCACCTTGCTGAACACCGGCTGGTTCGGCAGGTCGTTGGGCAGCAGGCTCTGCGCGGCGTTGATCGCCGCCTGGACCTCCTGCTCGGCGACATCGAGGTTGCTCTGCAGGCTGAATTGCAGGGTGATCACCGAGGCGCCGCCGGAACTGCTGGAAGACATCTCGTTGAGCCCCGGAATCTGCCCGAGCTGGTTCTCCAGCGGCGCGGTGATCGACGAGGTCATGATCTCCGGGCTGGCACCGGGGTACAGGGTGACCACCTGGATGGTCGGGTAGTCCACTTCCGGCAACGCCGAGATCGGCAGGAAGCGGTAGGCGATCAGGCCCGAGAGCAGGATCGCCACCATCAGCAGGGTGGTCGCGACCGGCCGCAGGATGAACGGGCGGGACGGGTTCATTCAGCGCTCCCGCTACCCACCGAGTCGCCCTGGAGGCCGCTGGGGCGGCCAGTCTGCGGTTTCTGCGGCTCGCCCTCGAGGACCTGCGGGGAGGCCTCGGCGACACGCACTTCCATACCGTCGCGCAGGCGGTCGGTGCCTTCCACCACCACCTGCTCGCCGGCCTTCAGGCCGCTTTCCACCACCACCCGCTCGTTCTCGCTGGTGCCGATGGCGACGCTGCGCTGGCTGACCTTGTTGTCGGCGCCGACCACGTACACATAGATACCGTTGGTGCCGCGCTGCACGGCGTTGGCCGGAATGGTCAGCACGCCCTTGAGGGTCTGCGCCAGCAGGCGCACGTTGACGAACTGGTTGGGGAACAGCTTGCCGTCGGCGTTCTCGAAGCGTGCCTTGAGCTTGACCGTGCCGGTGGTGGTGTCGATCTGGTTGTCCAGGGTGGTCAGGGTGCCTTCGGCGAGAACCTTGTCCTGGTTGCGGTCCAGCGCGGTGACCGCCAGCTTGCCGGGGCCGTTCATCTGCTCGACGACGGTGCCGATCTGCTGCTGCGGCAGGCTGAACACCACCGAGATCGGCTTGACCTGGGTGATCACCACCAGCGGCGTGGTATCGCCGCTGGTGACCAGGTTGCCGATGTCCACCTGGCGCAGGCCGAGGCGCCCGGAAATCGGTGCGCGGACCTCGGTGAAGGTCAGGTTGAGGCGGGCGTCGTCGACCTGGCCCTGGTTGGTACGGATGGTGCCCTGCAACTGGCGGACCTGGGCTTCCTGGGTATCCAGGGTCTGCTTGGCGATCGAGTCCTCGGCGTACAGCCCCTTGTAGCGCTGCAGGTCGATCTCGGCGTTCTTCAGTTGCGCCTGGTTCTGCATCAGCGTGCCCTCGGCCTGGGCCAGCGCCGCCTTGTAGGTACGCGGGTCGACCACCGCCAGCAGGTCGCCGGCCTTGACCTCCTGCCCCTCCTGGAACAGCACCTTGACCAGCTCGCCGTTGACCCGCGGCTTGACGTTCACCGTGTTGAAGGCGGTGACGGTGCCAAGCGCGTTGAAATGCAGCGCCAGGTCGCCCTGCTCCACCCTGGCCACGCCGACGGTGAGCGCGTTGGCCTTGGGCAGCGCGGCGCCCGGCTTGCCGCCGCGACCGGGTCGCCCGTCGGAGGACGGTGCCGAGGCGGGCGCCGCCAGCCACATCACCAGGCCGATCACGGCGGCGAAGGCCAGGGCGGTGATCAGCCACGGGCGCAGGGTACGGAACTTGGATTTACCGGTCGTTGGAGTCATGGTTCTTCTTCAGGCTTAGAACGGAGGCGCTTTTTCCAGGCTGCACGATAAGCATTGCGGGGGCCCAGGCAAAGCCTCTTTACCCGCTATTTACCCTTGCTTTACCGATAGTTAGGCATTCCGCCCGCATGCTTCGGCGAGCCACCCGCAGCCTGGCACCAGGCTATGACAACAAACGGCTTGCTCCGTTACGGGCGAAGGCTTGAAATAGAGCGTCCTGCACTCGCCCACTCCGCAATCGGCCAGGGACGCACAGATGATCGACCCGTTGAAACACCGCTTCGCGGCGCTCCGCAGTCGCGCCGAATTCCACTCCTTGCGCTACGTCCAGCGTAGCGGCGAGTACCTCTCGGTGCGCCGCAACGTCAGCGAACCGCCGCACTTCAGCCAGGACCGCGGCGCCATGCTCTGCGTACGGCTGAACGGCGTGGAAGCCTACGCCGCCACCAACGATCTCTCCGCGGCCGGCCTGCAGGCCGCCCTGGAGCAGGCCGAGCGGCAAGCCGAGCGGATCGCCCGGCACGCCCTGTTCGACGTCCGCGGATTGCCGCCGGCAAGCGGCCGCTCGCAGTATCGCTCGCCGAACCAGGACGCCCCTTTCCCCTCCCTCGCCGAGTGCTACGAACTGCTCGCCGAGGAGTCCGCCAAGGTGCCGCGCGACGAGCGCCTGGTGAACTGGAGCGTATTCCTCGAAGTCAGCCGCCAGGAACAGCTCTACCTGAACAGCGCCGGCGCCGAGCAATACCACGAGCAGCGCTTCGTCTATCCCGGCGCCAGCGTCACCGCCTACGACGGCCATGACAGCCAGACCCGCAGTTTCGGCGGCCACCATGCCGGCCAGCAGGGCGGCGCCGAAGTGATCGAGCGCCTCGGCCTGGTCGGCGCCGCGCCGCGCATCGCCGACCAGGCCCTGCAACTGCTGGCGGCGCCGAACACCCCGAGCGGCCGCTGCGACCTGCTGCTGATGCCGGACCAGATGATCCTGCAGATCCATGAGTCGATCGGCCACCCGCTGGAGCTGGATCGCATCCTCGGCGACGAGCGCAACTACGCCGGTACCAGCTTCATCAAGACCGAGGACTTCGGTCGCTACCAGTACGGCTCCAGCCTGCTCAACGTCAGCTTCGACCCGGAAATCCCCGAGGAGCTGGCCAGCTACCGCCAGGACGACGACGGCAGCCCCGCGCGCAAGGAATACCTGATCCGCGAAGGCCGCCTGCTGCGCCCGCTCGGCGGCGCCCTGTCGCAACACCGCAGCGGCCTGGAGGGCGTCGCCAACAGCCGCGCCAGCAGTTGGAACCGCGCGCCCATCGACCGCATGGCCAATCTCAACCTGGAGCCCGGCGACAAGAGCTTCGCGCAGCTGGTGGGCGGTATCGAGCGCGGGGTGCTGATGTCCTACAACCGCTCCTGGTCGATCGACGACGCACGCAACAAGTTCCAGTTCGGCTGCGAATGGGGCCAGTTGATCGAGGACGGCGAACTCAAGGGCGTGGTGAAGAACCCCAACTACCGAGGCATCTCCGCGCAGTTCTGGCGCAACCTCAGCGCGGTGGGCGACGCCGGCACCTTCGAGGTGCTCGGCACGCCCTACTGCGGCAAGGGCGAGCCGAACCAGGTGATCCGTGTCGGCCATGCCTCGCCGGCCTGCGTATTCAGCGATGTGGACGTATTCGGGGGAGACGCCTGATGCACCAGAGACAGCATTTCGAAGCCCTCGCCGAGGACCTGCGCCGGCATCTGGCCGAGGGCGAGGACTTCACCCTCTGGTACAGCGCCGAGGACTCCGAGTTCATCCGCTTCAACCGGGCGCGGGTGCGCCAGGCCGGCCGGGTGCGCCAGGCCAGCGCGCTGCTCCGGCTGATCCGCGACGAACGCCAGGCGAGCCTCGACCTGACGCTCTCCGGCGCGCCGGAAGAAGACCGCCAGCGTCTGGTCGAAGGCCTTCGGCAACTGCGCCAGAGCCTGGCCTGGATTCCCGCCGATCCCTATCTGCTGCTCGACACCACGGCCTGGCAGCGAGAGAACCAGGACCTCAGCGCAGCGCCCAACAGCGGCGCGCTGCTGGCCAGCCTCGAACGCCAGGCGCGCGACCTCGACCTGGTCGGCATCTATGCCGCCGGACCGCTGTTCCGTGGCTTCGCCAACTCCTGGGGCGCCTTCGGCTGGCATGCCGGCAGCAGCTTCAACTTCGACTGGAGCCTGTTCCACGGCAACGGCCAGGCGGTGAAGGCCGACTACGCCGGCCAGCGCTGGGACGACGAAGCCTTCGCCCGGCGCTTCGAACAGGCCCGGGAGCAGCTCGGCCACCTGGGCAAGCCGCTGCGCCAGTTGCGCCCCGGCGACTACCGCGCCTACCTGGCGCCGGCGGCGCTCGAAGAAGTCATGCAGATGCTCTGCTGGGGCGGTTTCTCCGCACGCGCCCTGGCTACCGGCGAAAGCCCCCTGCAACGCCTGCAGAACGGCGACGCCCTGCTCAGCCCGCTGCTGAACCTCGCCGAGCGCCCTGCCACCTCGCCCTCCCCGGCATTCAGCGCGGAAGGCTCGCCGCGCGCCGAGGTCGAACTGGTCGGCAACGGCCGCCTGAGCGGACGCCTGGTGAGTTCGCGCAGCGCCCGCGAATACGGCCTGGTAGCCAATGGCGCCGGCGCCAACGAGGCGCCCACGGCGCTGGACATGGCCGGCGGCAGCCTGGAGCAGGCGCGCATCCTCGAGGCCCTGGATACCGGCCTGTACATCGGCAACCTGTGGTACCTGAACTACTCGGACATGCCCGCCGCACGCCTGACCGGAATGACCCGCTTCGCCACCTTCTGGGTGGAGAACGGCCAGATCCGGGCGCCGGTCAGCACCATGCGCTTCGACGACAGCCTGTACAGCTTCCTCGGCGCCCACCTGGAAGACCTCAGCCACGAGCGCGAACTGCGCCTGTCCAGCAATACCTACGGCGAACGCCAGACCGACTCGATGCACCTGCCGGGCGCGTTGACCGGGCGCTTCACCCTCACGCTCTGAGCCCGCGCGGCGCTCCCCGGCGGTTCGCCGCCCGGGAGCGCCGCGTGCGCAATCCGAAGAACACCCGCCGATATTCTGGCGCCATTATCACGCCACCATAAACGGACCGGCTCCCTCCTCGTTCTCCACTCTGGTGACACACGCCCGAGAGGAACCCACCGCACGCATATCCCATTCGGTACACGGAGGTGAAGCTATGCCCGCTTTGAGTCGTCGTTCGTTCGTGACCCTGACCGCCCTGGCCTCCAGCAGCATCCTGCTGAGCCCGCGAGCCTTCGCCGGGAGCGGCGCGACAAGCGCCGCCGGGAAGCCGCAAGAGACCTTCCTGGATTTCAACGAAAGCCCCTACGGCCCCTCCGCCAAGGCCAGGGCCGCCATGCAGCAGGCGGCCGCGCTCTGCGGCCGCTACGACTACGACGCGCAGGACGCCCTGGTCGGCCTGTTCGCCAAGCAGAACGGCATCCCCGCCGAATGCGTGCATGCCTACTGCGGCTCGCGCCAGCCGCTGCAATACGCCGTCGCGGCGTTCACCGGCAAGGAGCGCAGACTGGTCATGGCCGATCCCTCCTACGACTCCGTGGTCGGCGCCGCCCAGGCCCAGGGGGCGAAGGTCGCTGCCGTGCCGCTGGACGCCGAGGCGGCCCACGACATCGAGCGCATGCTCGCCGCCGCGCAACGCGACGCCGGGCTGATCTATATCTGCAACCCGAACAACCCGACCGGCACCCTCACCCCGCACGAGCGGATCGTCAGGGCGATCGAACGCAAGCCCGAGCGCAGCGTGGTGCTGGTCGACGAGGCGTATATCCATTTTTCCGACGCACCCAGCGTCGTTGGCCTGGCCGTCCAGCGCCAGGATGTGCTGGTCCTGCGTACCTTCTCGAAACTCTACGGGATGGCCGGCGCCCGGCTCGGCCTGGCCATCGGGCATCCGCAGCTGCTGGCGCGGCTGGAGCGCTTCGGCGGCCACAACGTGGTGCCCTCGCCGACCGCCCACGCCGGGCTGGAAAGCCTGCGTGACGACGATCTGGTGCCACGGCGCAAGCAGCAGAACGCAGAGGTCCGCGAGCGCACCATCGCCTGGCTGCGCCAGCAGGGCTTCCGCTGCACCGCCTCGCAGTCCAACTGTTTCATGGTGGATATGCGCCGTCCCGCCGAGCTGGTCATCGCCGAACTGGAGAAACAGCGGGTGCACGTCGGCCGCCCGTGGGCCTCCTGGCCCAACTGGGTCCGTGTGACGGTAGGCAGCGAGGAAGAGATGCAGGCGTTCCGGAGCGCCTTCGCCAGCGTCAGCCGGCGCCACCAGGTCGCCATGCGCTAGCGCTGCGTCTCTGCGACGCAGGGCGGATGACCGCGCTGCGATTATCCGCCCTGCTCATGGCCCGAGGCGAGCAGCCAAGGGAATCGGGTTCGCCCGTTACCAGCCAGCCTGGCCGACGGTCATGGGACGAAGCGGGTTGGCCGTGGGGCTCAGAGAGCCGCCAGGGCCGCCGCGTAGTTCGGCTCGTCGGCGATTTCGCCGACCAGTTCGCTGTGCAGCACCTTGTTCTGCTCGTCGAGCACCACCACGGCGCGCGCGGCCAGGCCGGCCAGCGGGCCGCTGGCGATGGCCACGCCATAGTTCTCGAGGAACTCGCGACCGCGCAGGGTCGACAGGTTGACTACGTTCTCCAGGCCTTCGGCGCCGCAGAAGCGCTTCTGCGCGAACGGCAGGTCGGCGGAGATGCACAGCACCACGGTGTTGGCCAGCTTGCCGGCCTCGACGTTGAACTTGCGCACCGAGGTGGCGCAGGTCGGGGTGTCGACGCTGGGGAAGATGTTCAGCACCTTGCGCTTGCCGGCGAAGTTTTCCAGGGTCACGTCGGCGAGGTCGCCGCCGACCAGGCTGAAGGCCGGAGCCTGGGCGCCTTTCTGCGGGAGCTGGCCATCGACGTTGACCGGGTTGCCCTTGAGAGTCACTTGAGCCATTGCGTTGATCCTTCTAGTCAGTGAGAAGCCGCCGGCCCTGTGGCCGGCAGCGGAAGCATTCGGGGCCGGCGACGATGCTAGCACGCTTTACCCGAGCGAAAACCTCGGGTTTGAGCGTCGCCGTCCCCCGAGGCTCAACTCCTGGCCTTGGCGAAATACTCCCGGGTCAGGCGGAACACCACCGGACTCAGTAGCAGCAAGGCGATCAGGTTGGGAATCGCCATCAGCGCGTTGAGGGTATCCGCCACCAGCCAGGCGAAGTCCAGCTGGGTCATGGCGCCGAACGGAATCGCCAGGGTCCAGACGATCCGGAACGGCAGGATCGCCCGGGTGCCCACCAGGTACTCCCAGCAGCGCTCGCCGTAGTAGCTCCAGCCGAGGATGGTGGTATAGGCGAACACCACCAGGGCCAGCGACAGGATGTAGTGGCCGACGCCCGGCATCGCCGCCTCGAACGCCGCCGAGGACAGCGCCGCGCCGCTGGCGCCGCTGGTCCAGACGCCCGAGGTGATGATCGCCAGGCCGGTCAGGCTGCAGATGATCAGGGTATCGATGAAGGTGCCGAGCATACCGATCAGGCCCGAACGCACCGCGCTATGGGTCGTGCCGGCGGCCTGGGCAATGCCGGCGGTGCCGAGGCCAGCCTCGTTGGAGAAGATCCCGCGTGCGACGCCGAAACGGATCGCCGCCATCACCGCTGCGCCGGCGAAGCCGCCGGTGGCGGCGATCGGCGTGAAGGCGTGGGTGAATATCAGTTGGAACGCGCCGGGAATCGCCTCGGCATGGACCACCAGGACGATCACCGAGGCGACGATGTAGCCGACGCACATGAACGGCACCAGGGCTTCGGCGACCTTGCCGATACGGCGGATGCCGCCAAGGATCACCAGCCCGGTGACGAGCATGGTGGCGACCCCGGTGACCCAGTCGGGCACGCCGAAGGAAACCTCCAGGGCATCGGCCATGCTGTTGACCTGGACCATGTTGCCGATACCGAAGCCGGCGAGCCCGCCGAACAGCGCGAAGGCCGCGCCGAGCCAGGCCCAGCGCTTGCCCAGACCGTTCTTGATGGCATACATCGGACCGCCGACGTGTTCGTTGCGCTCATCCTTCTCGCGGTAGTGCACCGCCAGCACCACTTCGGAGAACTTGGTGGCCATTCCCACCAGCGCGGTGCACCACATCCAGAACAGCGCGCCCGGGCCGCCGAGGAAGATCGCCGTGGCCACCCCGGCGATGTTGCCGGTACCGACGGTGGCCGCCAGGCAGGTCATCAGCGCCTGGAACGGGCTGATCTCGCCGCTGCTCTCGTCATCCTTGCTACGCCCCTGCCAGAGCAGGCGAAAGCCGACTCCCAGGCGCACCAGGGGCATGAACTTCAACCCCAGCATCAGGTACAGGCCGGTGCCGAGAATCAGCACCAGCATCAACGGCCCCCAGACCACGCCGTTCAGGTCGACCACCCACTTCTGCAAGCTTTCCATCAGCGATCCTTATTCTTGTTCGAATGAATGCGGCCTGGCGGCAGTGGGCATCCGGAACTCGGACGAACATCCCTGCTCGACAGGCCAAGGCTGCCGATCCTAACGAGGTTATCCCGGCGAAATCGAGAAAAATCTTCACCAGGAAGCCTGCGTCTCATTGCGTCTCGCCGGCCGCCTGGCGACCGAACAGTTCCACCAGCCAGTCGACGAACACCCTCACCCGCGGCGACAACTGGCGCTGCGAGGGATACACGGCATGCAGCGGCAGCGATGGCGGCAACCATTCGCCGAGCACTTGTCGGAGGCTGCCGTCGGCCAGGCCGGCGGCGACGTGATAGTGCGGCGCCTGGATCAGCCCGAGCCCGGCCCGGCAGGCGGCGACGTAGGCATCGGCGTTGTTGACGCTGACCCGGCTGCGCATCGGCAACGTGCGCAGGCGCCCGTCGACGCTGAACTCGAAGTCGAAGGTACGCCCACTGGAAGGCGACTGGTAGTTCACCGCGAGGTGCCCGCCGAGTTCGGCGAGCTGCCGCGGATGGCCATGACGCTCCAGGTAGGCGGCGCTGGCGCAGGTCACCTGCTGCAGGTCGGCCAGGTGCCGGCCGACCAGGCTGGAATCGTGCAGCTCGCCGACCCGCAGCACGCAGTCCGCACCCTCGCGCAGCAGGTCGACCAGGCGATCGTTGCTGCTCAACTGCAGCTCCAGTTCCGGGTAGCGCTCGCAGAACTCCGGCAGGAACGGAATCACCCGCATCCGCCCCAGTGCGCCCGGCAGGTCGACCCGCAAGCGCCCGCGCGGGTTGTTCAGGACGCGTGGAAAGCAGCTTTCCGCCTCCTCCAGGTCCGCCAGCAGGCGCACGCAACGCTCGTAGTAGGCCTGCCCGTCGAGGGTCAGGCTGACCTGGCGGGTGGTGCGCTGCAGCAACTGCACGCCAAGGTGCGCCTCCAGTTGCTGGATCGCCTGGGTCACGCTGGCGCGCGGCAGCTCCAGGCTGTCCGCGGCCTTGCCGAAGGCGCCCAGCTCGACGATGCGGGTGAAGGCCTGCATGGCCTGGAAACGATCCATCGGACGTCCTCGATTATTTGGAAAATACGAATGGTAAAACCGTAATTATGGGCTTTATCCAGGCCAATGCGGAGCGAAGAATGACGGCGTTTTCCTTCCCTCCCGCGAGGCTCGACACATGAAAACCCGTCAACTCGGCCACAACGGCCCTTCCGTCTCCGCCATCGGCCTCGGCTGCATGGGCATGACCGACTTCTACACCACCGGCGGCGACCGCCAGGAGGCCATCGCCACCCTGCATCGCGCCGTGGAACTCGGGCTGAACTTCTTCGATACCGCCGACATGTACGGCCCGCACAGCAACGAGGAACTGCTCGGCGAGGCCCTGCGCGGCAAACGCGAGCAGGTGTTCCTGGCCAGCAAGTTCGGCATCGTCCGCGACCCTGCCAATCCCCAGGCGCGCGGCGTCGACGGCAGCCCGGCATATATCCGCCGCGCCATCGAAGGCAGCCTGAAGCGCCTCGATACCGACCGCCTGGACCTTTACTATCAGCACCGCATGGACCCGCAGGTGCCCATCGAGGACAGCGTCGGCGCCCTCGCCGACCTGGTGAAGGCCGGCAAGATCCGCCACATCGGCCTCAGCGAAGCCTCGGCGGAAACCCTCGAACGTGCCCATCGGGTGCACCCGATCAGCGCGTTGCAGAGCGAGTACTCGCTGTGGACCCGCGATCCGGAGGACACCGGGGTGCTCGCCGCCTGCCGTCGCCTGGGCATCGCCTTCGTCCCCTACAGCCCGCTGGGCCGAGGTTTCCTTACCGGCACCCTGAAGCGCCCGGAAGACTTCGCCGCCGACGATTACCGTCGTTTCAGCCCGCGCTTCCAGGGCGAGAACTTCGCGAAGAACCTGAAGCTGGTGGACAAGGTCGGCGAACTGGCCGCGGCCAAGGGCGTGAAACCCTCGCAACTGGCGCTGGCCTGGGTGCTGGCGCAGGGCGATGACCTGATCCCGATTCCCGGCACCAAGCAGCAGCGCTACCTGGAGGAGAACGTCGCCGCGACGGAACTGCGCCTGAGCGCGGCGGAACTGGCCGAGCTGGATGCGATCTTCCCCGCCGAGGCGGTCGCCGGCAGTCGCTATAGCGAGGAAGGCATGCGCCTGGTCAATCTCTGAGACAGTGAAGCTGCGGTCACGTCTCCATATGCCGGAGCCTGGTTGTAGGGCGAATCACCGCTTGCGGTTATCCGCCGCTTATCCGGGGTATCGGCGGATACCGCCTGTGGCGGTATTCGCCCTACGGGTCTCTATCGCTCGCAATTTCCTGGCTGCCTACACGGCGGGGAAACGGCGCCAGGCGAACCTCAGGGCGTCCACCAGTAGCGCACCACGTGGAAGAAGATCGGCGCGGCGAAGCACACCGAGTCCAGGCGGTCGAGCATGCCACCGTGGCCTTCGATCATGTGCCCCCAGTCCTTGACCCCACGGTCGCGCTTGATCGCCGACATCACCAGGCCGCCGAAGAAGCCCAGCAGGTTGATCAGCAGCGCGATCAGCGCCGCCTGCCAGAGGTTGAACGGGGTGATCCACCACAGCGAGGCGCCGATGGCGGTGGCCAGGGCGATGCCGCCGACGAAGCCTTCGACGGTCTTCGACGGCGACAGGTTGGGAGCGATCTTGCGCTTGCCGAACAGCTTGCCGCAGATGTACTGCATCACGTCGGAGAGCTGCACGACGATCACCAGGTAGGCGATCAGCAGCAGGTTGCGCCCCTCGAAGCCGGGGATGTCGAGGGTCAGCAGCGCCGGCACGAAGGAGATACAGAACACCGCCAGCATCAGGCCCCACTGCACTTTCGAGGCGCGCTCGAGGAAGTGCTTGGTGTCGCCGCCCAGCGAGGCGAGGATCGGCAACAGCAGGAACACGTACACCGGGATGAAGATCGAGAACATGCTGTACCAGTCGATGTAGATCAGCAGGTACTGCATCGGCAGCACGAAGTAGAACGCCGCCACCAGCGCCGGGTAGTCGCTGCGCCGGGTCGGGGTGAGGGTGATGAACTCGCGCAGGGCGTAGAACGACACGCCATAGAACAGCAGGATCACCGCCGCCTGGCCGAGCCAGAAGGCGAAACCGATCACCAGGACCATCGCCCACCAGGCGTTGATCCGCGCGTTCAGGTTGTCGATCACCGCGTTCGGGCCGGGACCGGCGCGCCACTTGAGGACGAAGCCGACCAGCGAGGCGAGCAGCAGCAGCGCGCCGATCCCGCCGAAGAGCATCCAGGTCTGTTCGTTCATCTCAGGCCTCCTCTTCCGGCGCCAGGTCCAGCAGGGCCATGCGCGCTCGTTCGAGGAACGCCTCCTTGCCTTCTTCCGCCGTGGCGACCAGCGGCTTGCCGAAGCTCAGGGTGCAGAGCAGCGGCAACGGCAGCATGCGGCCCTTGGGCATGACCCGGTTGAGGTTGGCCAGCCAGACCGGCACCAGCTCGACCTCCGGGTGGGCCAGGGACAGGTGGTAGATACCGCTCTTGAATGGCAACAGCTTGACCTCGTCGTCCAGGTTGCGGGTGCCCTCGGGGAAGATGATCAGCGAATCGCCGCCGTCCAGGGCGCGGTCGAGGGGTTCGAGCGGATTGGCATTGGCATCGCTGCGCTGGCGGTCGACCAGCACGCCGTTGAACACCTTGTTGATCACGTAGCTGCGCAGGCCGGCCTTGTTCCAGTAGTCGGCGCCCGCCACCGGCCGGGTACGCCGCCGCACCTCCGGCGGCAACGAGGCCCAGAGCAGGACGAAGTCGCCATGGCTGCTGTGGTTGGCGTAATAGATGCGTTGCTTGGGGATCGGCGTGGTGCCCAGCCAGAGGCTGCGCAAGCCGGTGATGGCGCGGGCGCCGGCGATGATGCCATAGGCGACGACTGATTCGAGCATGGGAAGACTCTTCAGGTTTGAGCGTTGAATAGAGGGATCGACAACAGGCACGACAAGGCCAGCAGGAACTGGGCGCCACAGGCCAGCGCCTGCCAGCGTAGCAGGCGCAGGGCGCCGCGGCTGCGCTGGTTCCAGGTGCGCCCCGCGGCGTCCGCGCGGGCCAGGCCGAGGTCGGCCAGGGCCCGGTCCAGGTCTTGGGTCTGCGCCTCCAGCCTGTCGCCGGCGCGGCTGAAACGTTCGAACAGTTCGGCGTCCAGGGCCACTCGCAGCGCCCAGTACTTCTGCCACAGGCCGAGCATGGCGATCGCCAGCATCGCCGCAGCGAAATAGCGCCAGCCGATGCCCTGCACGGCCTGGTACAGGCCCAGCCCGATGGCCAGCAGGGTCAGTGCGGCGGACAGCCGGTCGATCTCGCGGCCACGGCGCAGCAGCGCCGCCACCAGGGCCAGGGATTGCTCAGGCATGGCGCACCTCGCCCAGTTCCGCCGATGGCTCCGGCACGCTCCCGCTCAGCGCCGCGAGGGTCCGCCGCTGGGCCTCGCCCAGCACCACTTGCGGTCGCGCCCGGCGTAACACCGCCACGGCCGACTCGACGTCCGCCGCGCGGCCGCTGAGCAGCAGCCAGGCGGCGACCAGCGTGGCGCTGCGCGAATAGCCCAGGGCACAGGCCACCAGCAGCGGCCCTTGCGCCAGCAGTTCGTCGATCAGCGCGGCGGCGCGCCGGCAGTCCCCGACGTCCGGCGCGACCAGGTCGAGCAACGGCAGGCTGCGATAGGCCAGCCCCTGCGGCTCGCAGGAAAGTTCGGCGGTAGCGTCGAGCAATGCGCGGAAGCGGCCGTCGGCCAGTTCCGCGGACGACGGCAGGCGCCCCAGCCAGAGGCCCGGCAGCACCTCGTCCGGCTGCGGCCGGCGACGGGTCCAGAGCCAGGCATTGATCCGCGCGGCAAGCAGATATGGCGCCAGCAGCCAACGCGCGGCGGCGCTCAGGCGGCCAGTGCTGCCCTTCTGGAAGCCGGCGGCGCCGAACAGCAGGTAGTTCAGCGCCACCAGCGCCAGCGCCAGCGCCGGCCAGCACAGCCACAACGCCGCACCGCCGACGGCAAAGGCGACGGCGGCGCAGGCCAGCGCGCCGAGGCCGTAGCGAGCAGCCAGCCGCCGCCGTTGCCGGTCGCGGCTCAGGCTGGCGCGGGCGAACGGCGCGGGCTGCGCCTGCGGCCACAGCCAGACGCACAGCCAGCCGGCCAGCGCACCGGTGGGCACGTCGATGAAATGGTGCTGCCAGGTGGTCAGCACCGACAGCCCGATCAGCGCGAACCAGCCATGCAGCAGCCAGCGCCAGGCGCCGCTGGCGTAGCGCGCGTAGCAGACCCAGAGCACTACCAGCAGGGCGATGTGCAGCGACGGTGCCTGGTTGTACGGTTTGTCGAACCCCATCAGCACGTCGAACAGCCAGCCGAACACGCCGCCCAGTTCCGGCCGTTCGAAGGTGAAGCGCAGGGGGAACAGCAGGAAGCAGGTCACCGACAGCACCTGGGCGCTGAGCAGGCGCAGGCAGTGGGTGTCCAGCTCGCGCTTGTCTCGCGGCAACAACAGCGACAGGCCGTAGAGCAGGTCGATCGACCAGTACGGCAGGATGGTCCAGGGCCACAGCGGCATCCCGCGTTCCCAGTCGAAGACCAGGCTGCCGACGTCGCCGCGCTGGCTGGTCAACCAGTTGGCCAGGCCATAGCTGGCGAAGAAGAACGGGCCGAGGAACAGCAGCCAGAGCACCGCCCGTTTCAGTACCCCCGGCTCGCGCGGCGCCATCAGCGGGCGACCTTCTGCGCCAGCGATACGCTGAAGATGCCCCACTGGTCGACCCGCTGGGTGATCTTGCGGAAGCCGGCGGCGGCCACCAGTTGGTCCATTTCCGCCTGGGTCCGGCGCCGCATCACCCAGGCCTGGCCCTGGCGGTGGCTGGTCAGCGCGCGGGCGATCAGTTCCAGCTGCGGGTGCCAGGGCTGTCCGGTGTAGACCAGGTAGCCGCCCTCCTCCAGCGCCTCGCCGAGGCCGGCGAGGGAGTCGCCGACCATGCGGTTGTCGGCGAACAGCTCGTAGAGCCCGGAAACCACCCCGAGGCTCGGCTTCGGTTGCAGCGCCGCCAGGTCGGCGCGATCGAAGGCGTCGCCCTTGACGAAGCGGGCGATGCCGGCGAGGCCCTTGCTTTCGATCAGGGCGCTGCCGTCACGCACGTTGATCTCGCTGTAGTCGCGCAGAAGGATGCTTTCCGGCAGCGGCTCGACGCCTTGCAGGGCTTCGAGGATGTAGCGGCCGTGGCCGGCGGCGATGTCGACGATGCGCACCTCGCGCTGCTCCTCGCGCAACCGCTGCATGGCCAGGCGCAGCAGCTCCTCGGCGTGCAGCTTGCGCTGGCGGATGCCGCGCCAGCCGATGGAGTCCAGGTAGTTGCGGTCGATCAGGCGACCCAGCGGGCCGCTGCCGCTGGGCTGGTTGCGGTAGACGTAGTCGAGGGTGCTGCCGGAATCGAAGCCGGTGTCGAAGCCCAGCTTGACCCCGTCCGACCACAGGCTGCCCAGGCGCAGGCCGGCACGGGTGGCGCGCCAGTAGAGATCACGCGGCGAGTTCTTCGGCAACGGCGCGGCCAGCGCCTCGGCCTCGGCGCAGGTATGACCCAGGCGGTCGGCATCGAGCAGGCTCGGTCGTTCGGGGGCCGTGGCGAATGCCTCGAGGAGGAAGCGCCGGGCACGGCCGACGGCCAGGTGACGATCGCGCTCGCCAAGGGTGTCGTGGAAGAAGCCGGGCAGGATGTGCTTTTCCTTGCGCAGGCTGCCGAGACGCTCGAAGAAGCGCTCCTGCGGCGCACGGTGGACGACGAAGTCGGCCCCGGAAATCAGCAGTTGGGTGGGAATCTGGATCGCCTGTGCGTCCGCTACCACCCGCTCGGCAGCTTCGTAGAGGCCGAGCAGGACGTTCACCGAGATCGCCTTGGCGATCAGCGGGTCGCTGTCGTAGGAGGCGATCCGCTGCGGGTCGTGACTGAGGAAGCGTGCCTTGACATAGCTGTTGACGAAGAAATTGCCGCGCCACAGGCGCATCAGTTTCAGCCCGCTGCGGGCGAACGGCACGTAGAGCTTGACCTGGAACGCCGGCGAAGCCAGCACCAGTGCGCGCACCTTCGGCGCGTAGTCGTGGGCCCAGGTGGCAACCAGCACCGCGCCGACGCTCTGCGCCACCACCGCCATCCGCTCTTCGGCGATACCGTGGACGGCCTGGATATGGTCGACGAAGGTCTGTACGTCGCGCACGCTGGTGGCGAAGCTCGGGCTGTCGCCGCGGGCGCCTGGCGAGAGGCCGTGGCCACGGGCGTCCCAGGCGAAGAAGTCGTGTTCCGGCAGGTCGAGTTCGTCGACCAGGTGGGCGATCCGCCCGGAGTGCTCATGGCCGCGGTGGAACAGCAACACCGCCTGGCGCGTGCCGTCCAGCGCCGGGCGGCTGGCCGGCCAGTGGCGGTAGAAGAGTTCTACCCCGTCGTGGGTGGTGAAACGCAATTCCTGTACGTCGCGCATGTGATGTCCCTATGTCGTTGCCCCGGCCGGGAACCCGGCGGGGTTGCTTCCTGCGGGCGCCCACCTCCATGGTGCTCGCCCATTCCCGCTCAGGCCTGCTCGTCGCGGCCCCGCCGACTCGCGGCCAGCTCGGCCAGGCCCTGGCGCACACGGTTGCCGATGGTCAGCAGCAGCAGGGCCGCGATCAGCAACATCAGCCAGTCGATCCAGGCCAGCGGCAACAGGCCGCTGGCCACCCCGGCGCCGATCACGCCGAAACACACCGCCCGGTCGCTCTTGCCCATCGGGCCGTCGTAGCGGCGCGAAGCGCCGACCATGGTGCCCAGCGCGCCGGCATATTCGCTGATCACCGCCAGCAGCACCACCAGCACCACCCACAGCGGATTGACTCCCGGCAACAGGGCGAACGGCAGGTACAGGCCGCTGTCGGCGATCACGTCGGTGAGTTCGTTGAGGTAGGCGCCCAGGTCGGATTTCTGGCCGAACTCGCGGGCGAGCATGCCGTCCACCGCGTTCAGCGCCATGCGCAGGAACATCCACAGCGGAACGAGGGCGAACAGCCAGAGATGGCTGGCGAAACCGGCGACCAGCGCGCCGACCAGCAGGGACAGCAGGCAGGCCGCCAGGGTCACCTGGTTGGCAGTGATGCCGCGCTGGTAGAGGCGCTGCACGCCGGGACGAAGAAGATTCTGAAAGCGCGGTTTGAGTTGATAGACGGAAATCATGTCAGCCAGTCCTTGTGCCGAGTTGCTTCGGGCACCGACCTGGCGGTCGGCGCCCGCTCCATTCTACGACGTCGATGCGCCGCTAAAAGTGACACACTTTTATGCGTTACGCATGGTCCGTATCAGCGCATCCGTCAGAAATCGCGCTTGAAGAACAGGTCCAGCGAACTGGCCAGGCCGCTCGCCGCTTCGAGATAGAGGCGTTTGGTCAACTGGTAGCGCAAGGCGATGGTATTTGCCGGTTCGAACACTCCAACACCATAGCGCAGGCTGAGCTTGTCGGTGATATTCCCGCTGGCGACCACGCTGGTGCTGTTGCCGGTGCCCTCGGTGTCCAGCTGGAAGTCCTGGATGCCGAGCTGCTTGGCGATTTCCCCGGTGAGCGGTGCGCTACCCGCCAGGCCCAGGGCCAGGGCCGCCTCGCCGAGCATGTTGCTGTCTTCGCCGGTGCTCATCGGCCGCCCCAGCACCAGGTAGGACAGCGCCTGCTCCTGGCTCATCGCCGGTTCGGAGAATACCGCGCTGGTCGGCTGCTCGGCGCTGCCGGTCAGGCGCAGGCCGGCGACCACATCGTCGACCCGGCGGATCGCCTCGATATCCAGGTACGGCTGGTCGATCGGTCCGGCGAAGAACAGCCGCGCCCTACGGATCGTCAGGCGCTGGCCGTAGGCACGATAGCGGCCCTTGTTCAGGTTCAGCTCGCCGCGGGTATCCAGGTTGTCGCCGATGTGCAGGTGGCCGGCCAGTTCGGCGCTGAGGCCGAAGCCGGAGAACGCCAGCTTGTCCTGGCCGACCTCGACATCGATGTCCATCTTCATCTTCAGCGGCTGCTGCTCGGGCTGCTCGGAGCCGACGATCACCGCGTCGTCGGAGACCTTGACCGTCGATGGCGGCAACTGGCGGATGGTGATGTCGCCACGCGGCACCAGGACCTTGCCGGAGATCGCCAGCTCCTGGCCGGCCATGCCGATCTTCAGGTCCGGTTCCACCTCCAGTTGCGCATAGGGATCGACCACCACCGGCAGGCGGTTGCCACGAATGTTCAGGGCGACGTTCAGCGCCTCGCCCCAGCTCAGGTTGCCGGACAGGCTGCCCTGGCCGTACCTGCCGCTGCGCCAGCCGCCGCCGAGTTCCAGGCTTTCGCCAGCGATGCGAGCGTCGAGGGAAAGGTTCTCGAAGCTGGTCGGCAGCTCGCCGCCGCCGATGTTGCCGTCGCTCAGCGTCACCCGTCCGTCGACCCGCGGCGCCAGCAGGCCGCCGGACAGCCGGCCGCTGCCGTTCAGCCTGCCTTGCAGTTTCTCCACCATCGGCACGAACGGGCGCGCCACCGACAGATCGAGGCCGGCCAGGCTGAACTCGCCGCTCAGCGGCTTGCTCGCCGGGCGCGGGTCGATCTGCGCCTGCACCCGCAACTCGCCGAGCTTCGGTCCGCGGAAGTCGAGGGAGGTATCGACGCGGTTGGGCGCCAACCGGCTCTCCAGGCGCAGTCTGTCGTAGCCGACGTCGACCCACTGGCCCTGGTCGCGCAGGCGCAGCGTACCGCTGCCGGCGTCCAGGCTGACCACGCCGCTCGGGCCGCGGGCCGGAACGTCCAGTTGCAGATCGCCGTTCAGCTTGCCCTGCCAGGCGAAATCCTCGGGGAACCATTGCTTCAGGCTGTCCAGCGGGAAGTCGCGCAAGGTGTAGCGCAGCCGCGGCTCGGGCAGCAGGCGCTGCTCGCCGCCGCAGAGGCTGGCGGCGCCGGATACCCAGCAATGTGCGCCGAAATTGACCCTGCCGTCGGCCAACCGCTCCAGGCGCGCCGGCTGCTGTAGCTTCCAGTCCTGGCCGCCACTGCTCAACTCGCCGCGCGCCAGGCGACCGCGCCAGTTGCCGCGCTCCAGTTGCCCGTCGAAGGCCAGGCCGAGCTTGAGCAAGGCACCTTGCAGGTCCAGTTCCAGTTGCTGGCGGCGTTGGTCGCCGCGGGCATTGGCCTTGAACAGGCCGAGATCGGTTTCGCCGCTGCGCAGGCCGGAAGCGACCAGCGCCAGGGTGCCGTTCTGCCGGGCATCGAGGTTCGCCTGCAGGTCGAGGCCGGCGATGCGCTGCTCGGCGTAGGCGATCTGCTGTCCCTTGAGGTTCAGCCTGCCTTGCGGCGCCGCGAGGCTGCCAGCCAGGTCGAGGCGTCCGTCGAGGCGACCGAAGAGTTGCGGCCAAAGCTGGCCGAGACGGTTCAGGGCGATGTCCAGGCGGCCTTGCAGGCGCTGGTCGAGCGCCCCGCTGCCCTGCACCTTGTTATCCCCCAGGCGCAGGTCGAGGTTGCCCAGCGTCCAGCGCTGCCCCTCGCCTTCGGCGCGCGCCTGGAATAGCGCCGGCTGGCCGCGCAGGCGGCCCTTGACGTCGAGATCCACGCCCAACGCCAGGCGCTCGTCGCGAACACTTCCCTGGCTGCGCAAGGGACCGGCCAGTGAACCCGGCAGCTCGGCGACCCAGTACGCCGGGTTCAGTTCGCTGAGCTGCAGGGCGGTATCCCAAGCCACGCCATTGTCGAAACGCAACGTCACCCGGCCCTCGGCCTGGCCTTGCCCGGCGCGGAGCTGCAACGACGGCAGGTTGAGCTGGACGAGGTCGCCGGACACCGGGCTGGCCAGCGTGAAGTCGCCCGCCGGACCGCTCGCCGCCGCGCTGAAATTGCCCAGGTAGCGCTGGTCCTGGTAATGCACTTCCGCCTTGAAGGTCTTCAGCGTCACCGGCGGCGGCTCCGCCAGCGGATACAGGCGCAGCCAGGGGAAGTCCTTCCAGTCCAGGGTCGCGTCGGCGGCCAGGCTTTCGCGCCAGTCCAGGCGTCCGACCAGCTCCAGGCGCTGCTCGCCGCCAGCGTCCAGGCGCAGTTGGCGGATATCCGCGCCCTGGGCGTCGACCCGCCCGTCCAGGCTCAACGCCACCGCCCCGCCCTCGCCCGGCAGGCTGGCGCCGCCGCGGATCAGGTAACCGCTCTTGAGATCGCCGCCGGCATCGAGCTGGATGGCATTCAGGGTCAAGGTGTCCGGTAGTCCGGCCGTACCCTTGAAACCGTCGGCGCGGATCAGCAATCGTGCCGGCAGGTTTTCCGCCAGCGCCTGCAACTGTCCTTCCAGGCTGCCGTCCAGGTAACCGCTGCTGCGGCCTTTCAGGGTCAGCGCCTGCTGCAGCTCACCGCCGACCTGGACGGCCAGCTTCCACGGCTTGCCTTCGGGAGCGGGCAGGCCGAGCGTGGCTTCGGCCTGCAAGGGCCAGTCGCCGCTCGGCTGCAAGCGCCCCTGGAGCGCCAGGTCCAGGCCGAAGCCCCGCGCCGTCAGCGAGTCGATGTGCAGGCCGTCGGCCAGCCAATGGGCCGCCAGCTTGAGTTCGGCGACCTGCTGGTTGCCGTCGAGCAGGAAGCTGCCGACCGCCACTTCGCCGAGTTCGATGCTCAGCGGCAGTTTCAGCGTCGGCAGGCTGATCGGCCCGCTGTCGGCGCTGTCGCCGCTCGGCGGCAGGTCCAGCGCGACCCGCTCGGCGGCCACCCGCTGCAGGCACAGGCGCAGCCCCGCCAGGCAAGCCGGCGACCAGCGCAGTTCCGGCCGCTCGACGACCAGTTGCGTACCGTCCTGCGCCCAGGACAGCCGCTGTGCCTGCCAGGCGCCACCGAGGCGACCCTCGAAGCCGCTGACCTGCAGGCCCGGCACGCGGCCGAGCAGCCAGGCGCTGCCGGCCTGGGTGCCGAGCAGCGCAGCGAGTCCCAGGAGCAGCGCGAGGAGCAACCCGACTATGGCCAGCAGGGTGATCTTCAGCGCCTTCACAGTTCTGGCCCCATGGAGAAGTGCAGGCGGAAACCGCCGTCGTCGTCGAGCGCATGGGCCAGGTCGAGGCGCAACGGGCCGACCGGCGAGACCCAGCGCACGCCGAAGCCGACCCCGGTCTTGATCGACGGGAAGTCCAGCGAGTTGAAGGCGTTGCCCTGGTCGACGAAGGTCGCCAGGCGCCAGCGCTCGGCCAGCGGATATTGATACTCGACGCTGCCGGCGATCATGTAGCGGCCGCCGATCTTGTCGCCATCGGAATTCTCCGGCGACAGCGTCCGGTAGTCGTAGCCGCGCACGCTCTGGTCGCCGCCGGCGAAGAAGCGCAGCGAGGGCGGGATCGACTTGTAGTCGTTGGTGGCGATTCCGCCTACCTGCAGGCGGCCGAGCAGGCGATGGCCGCCGGCGAAGCTGGTCAGGCCCTTGGCCATGGCGTCGACATGGAGTACGTCGGCGTCGGCCAGCAGGCCTTCCTTCGCCCCCTTGACGTTGAACTGCAGGCGGTAGCCATGGCTGGGGTCGACCTTGTTGTCGGTCTCCAGCAGCGAGTAGCCGATCCCCGGCATCAGGAAGCTGCTCAGCCCGGAGTCGTCGCCCAGCTTGTACTCCTCGCGCATCCAGTTCAGCGAAACCACCCGCTGCCAGCCATCGGGCTGCTTGCTGTGCCATTCGCCGCCAAGGGTCAGCAGCTTGCTCTCGGTGTCGACCAGGTCTTCGAACTGGTAGCCGCTGGTGAAGCGCAGCTTGTCGGTGAGCGGCGGATCGAGGGGAATCTCGTACCAGGCGCCGACGTTCTGCCGTGGTGCGGAGATTTCCGACTCGAATCCCAGGCTATGCCCTTCGGCATTCACCCAATGGCGGGTCCAGTTGAACCTCGCGCGCGCCCCGACGTCGGTCGAGAAGCCGAGGCCGACGCCCATGGTCCGGGGCTTGCGCGCGTCCAGCCGGACCGCTACCGGGATCGCCTGGCGCGCGCCGTCGGCCTGCGCCTGGGTCGGCGCGGCGTCGACCCGCACGCCCTCGAAGTAGCCGCTGGATTGCAGGTTCTGGTTGAGTTCGGCGATCAGTTCGGAGTCATAGGGTTGGCCGGCCTTGAACGGCACCATGCGGCGCAACAGTTCTTCCTCGATGATCGAGTCGCCGTCGAAGCTCACCTTGCCGAAGGTGTAGCGCTGGCCGCTGTCATAGACCAGGTCGATGTCGGCGATGCCGGCGCGCGGATCGATGCTCAGGCGCTGGGTGCTGAAGCGGCCCTGGAAGAAGCCGTAGCGCGAGGCCTGGTTCTGGATCAGCCGCTTGGCGTCCTCGTAGACACCCTGGTTCAGCTTCGCGCCCGGTTTCAGCTGCTTGCCCGACGGCAAGCGGAAGCTCTCCAGGCTGGCGGCCTCGCCGAGCACCTGGATGTTCACCTGGCGCAGGCGCACGGGCTCGCCGGGCACTACCTTGAGCGTGAGCTTCGGCGGCTTGCCATCCTTCACCTCGCTGTCGATCTGCGCCTGGAAGTAGCCGAGCGCCTGGGCCGCCTTTTCCGCCTGCGCCTCGGCATTGCGACGGAAACGTTGCAACGCCGCCTCGTCCCGCTCGCCGAGGCTACCCACGTAGGCCTCGATATTGGCCTTCAGGGCGGCATTGGCGGGGGTGACGCGCACGCTAAGCTGGCTCTCCGCGAAGGCGGCCGTACTCAGGCACAGCAGCCCGGCCAGCGGGAACCGGAACAATCCTTGAGTCAGTCTCATGGCGCGGATGCTACGCAGGCGGGTGGCGCGCGTCCAGATTTGCGCGGACGCCGCCGACCACCTCCTGACATTCGGGTTTTATGACGCCAAGCGCCTGACAGGCATGGCTTTTCTCGCGCGTCCGGGGGAACGCTCAGGTCGCCGCCGGCGTCTCGCCAGGATGCAGGAGGACGTGCTCGCGCACCGCTCCCAGCGTCACTTCGCCGATCTCGCGGTAGCCGTGCCGCTGGTAGAAGTCCAGGTAGCGCGCATTGCCAGTATCCAGGACCAGCCCCTGCGAAGCGGAGTCCTCGGCGCACCAGCGCTGCACGGCCGCCAGCAACTGCTCGCCGATCTGCCTGCCCTGGTACTCGGGATGCACGCCGAGCATCGGCAACTGGTGATGGGGGCCGACCGGCAGGCAGGCCTGCACCGCCCGGTGGTAATCCAGGTAGCGCCGGGTCGCGGCCAGGCCGACGCTGAACAGCATGCGCAGGCGCCAGCTCCAGCTCTCGGTGATATCCAGGCGCCGCTGCGGCGGCGTGATCAGGGCCGCCGCGACCAGCCGATCGTCGATGAACAGGCCGATGGCCGGCAACTCTTCGCCCAGATGGCGCTCGACCATCTCCCGGACGCAGGCACGCACGCGCTGGTCGTAGCCGGCGCGCTGCGCATCCATCAGGTAGGCGAAGGTCGGTTCGTGGCGGTAGGCGTGGTAGAAAAGCGAGCGGACTTCGCGGCTATAGCCGTCGTCGAGCAGACGGACATCGGTGACCTGATCAGGCATGGAACGCATTCCTTGTCGGCCGCCGGCGCAGCGACACGCACGCTTCGCCACGGCGATTGGTCGAGCGGATGGCCTGGCCATCCCCGTCCGCGGCAGACCACAGGGCCGGCAAAGCGCCAAGCCACACAGCCATCGGGTACCCGGCGGACACTAGCACAGCGCCTCCAGGGTCGCCAGGCATCCCCCGGCTGGGCTAGCATTCCTGTTTTTGCCAGGACGCCCACCATGAAAATCGTCTCTTTCAATATCAACGGTCTGCGCGCCCGGCCGCACCAGCTGGCGGCGCTGATCGAGCGGCACCAGCCCGACGTGATCGGGCTGCAGGAAACCAAGGTCGCCGACGACCAGTTTCCCCAGGCCGAGATCGAGGCGCTCGGCTACCACGTCCACTACCACGGGCAGAAAGGCCACTACGGCGTCGCCCTGCTCTCCCGCCAGGCGCCCCTGGAACTGCACCGCGGCTTCCCGAGCGACGGCGAGGAGTCCCAGCGTCGCTTCATCTGGGGCACCTTCAGCGACGCCCAGGGCAACCCGATCACCGTGATGAACGGTTACTTCCCGCAAGGCGAGAACCGCGAGCATCCGACCAAGTTCCCGGCCAAGCAGCGCTTCTACGCCGATCTCCAGTCGCTGCTGGAGAACAGCTTCAAGCCCGAGCAGGCCCTGGTGGTGATGGGCGACATCAATATCTCGCCGGAGGACTGCGACATCGGCATCGGCGAGGAAAACCGCAAGCGCTGGCTGAAGACCGGCAAGTGCAGCTTCCTGCCGGAAGAGCGCGAATGGCTGGCTACCTTGAAGAACTGGGGCCTGGTCGACAGCTTCCGGGCCCTGAATCCGGAGGTGAACGACCGCTTCAGCTGGTTCGACTACCGCAGCCGTGGCTTCGAGGACACCCCCAAGCGCGGCCTGCGCATCGATGTGATCCTGGCCAGCCGGGTGCTGCAGTCGCGCTTCAAGGACGCCGGCATCGACTACGACCTGCGCGGTATGGAGAAACCCTCCGATCACGCCCCGATCTGGCTGGAACTGGCCTGAGACCCAGCCTAAGGAAAAGGCTCATCCCCGGATGAGCCTTCAGGCGGTCGCTGCCTGGCCCGGGCGATCTCGCCGACGCCCCCCTATCCGGCGCGCGACCTTTCCCTCAGGCAGGATTGTCCACCCGCGGCCCCTTCAGCTCCACTCGATTGCCGTCCGGATCGAAGAAGTATAGCGACCAGCCGTCGCCCTCGGCGCCGAAGCGGATTTCCGCGGGAACCTGCGGGACCAGGCCGAACCCCTCGAGATGGGCGATCAGCGCGGCCTCGTCGAACGGCTCGATGCGCACGCAGAAATGATCGACGTTGCGCCCTTCCCCACCCGGCGCCGCACCGCCCTCCCGGCCGAGCGACCCGGACACCGCGACCAGGTCGAGCATCGACGTGCCCAGGCGCAGATGGGCCAGCTCCAGGTCGTCGCGCCACTTCACCACCACGCAACCGAGGACATCGCGATAGAACGCGATGCTGCGTTCCAGGTCGCGGACCCGCAGGACGATGTGATCGAGACGTTCGACGACGAAGGGTTGCATGGTCATTCACCTCTAGGACCGTGGACTATGGCGAGACTTTAGCCAGCACACCTCGGGTTGATAATGCTTTAATCCCTGATTCATTGATTACTGACAGTGAATTATCCCTGTGGATCACCTCACCGCCCTCAAGGTCTTCCGCGCCGTGGCCGCGAATGGCGGCTTCGCCGCCGCGGCCCGGCAGATGAATCTCTCGCCGGCCGCCGTGAGCAAGAACGTCGCCGAGCTGGAAGCGCACCTCAAGGTGCGCCTGATCAATCGCACCACCCGCAGCATGAGCCTGACCGAGGCGGGCGAAGTCTACCGGCAGCGCCTGGAGCGCATCCTCGACGACCTTGAGGCCGCCGACGCCGCGCTCACTTCGATGCAGCAGGGCCCCAGCGGCCTGCTGCGGGTCAGCGCCCCGCTGACCCTCGCCCTCACCTGCCTGACCCCGGCCATTCCGGCTTTTCTCCAGCGTTATCCGGACCTGCGCCTGGAACTGCTCCTGCAGGACGGCCGCCAGGACCTGATCGCCGAAGGCATCGACCTGGCCCTGCGCGGTAGCGACCGGGTTGCGGACTCCGGCCTGGTCGCCCGCCCGCTGCTAGTCTTGGAGCACGTGCTCTGCGCGGCGCCGGCCTACCTCGGTCAGCATGGCCAGCCGCTGCGGCCGGAGGCCCTGCGCGAACACGAGTGCATCCGCTTCAGCCTCTCTGGCCATGCCGACCGCTGGACCTTCCGCAAGGAACGCGAGTGCATAGCGGTGCCTATCGCCGGGCGTTACCGGGTGTCCTCCAGCCTGGCGGTGCGCGATGCCCTGCTCGCCGGCTTCGGCTTGAGCCTGATCCCACGGCTGTACGTACAGGCGGAACTGGCCGAAGGCCGCCTGGTTGAATTGCTGGCCGGCTGGAAGGCCGACGAGACGGCGATCCACGCGGTCTATCCATCACGCCAACTGGCCGGCAAGACCCGAGTGTTTCTCGACTTCCTGACCGAGACAATGGCGCAGGGCCATGATTCCCCAACGCTGTAACCTTAGCGTCACCCGTCTGACTTAATCTCGCCGGCAAATTCCCTTCCCCCATAGAAGACGATGCCCGCGATGCCACACCGCCAGCGCGCCAGTGACAAAGACCTCTGGAGCCGTACCCTGAGCCTGGTTTTCCTCGGATTCCTCTGTTACGCCTTCCGCTGGACGGTATTCGCCGCCCCCTTGCCGATCCCCTCGGACGACACGCCGGCGCTGCGCATCCAGGGTTCCAACACCATCGGCGCAAAGCTCCTGCCGGCCCTGGTCGAGGGCCTGATGGAAGAGGAAGGCCTGGAGGATATCCGCCGTACCCCCGGAGAACGGGAAAACGAACTCCATCTGCTCGGCAAGAGCCGCGACGGCCGCCTGGTGAGGGTGGAGCTATCCGCCCACGGTTCGAGCACCGGCTTCGCCGCCCTCCTCGAACGCCACGCCGAACTCGCCGCGGCCTCGCGCCCCGTCAAGGACAGCGAAGTTCGCGCCCTGGCCGGCTTCGGCGACCTGCGCAGCCCATATGCCGAGCAGGTGATCGCCATCGACGGACTGGCGATCATCCTGCATCCGGACAACCCGCTGGCCTCGCTGGACACCGCGCAACTGGCGGCGGTGTTCGCCGGCGAGGTGCGTACCTGGGAAGAACTGGGCGGCAAGGGCGGCGCCATCCGCCTGTACGCTCGCGACGAGCAGTCCGGCACCTACGACACCTTCAAGGAACTGGTGCTGGCCAGTCACGGCAAGAGCCTGGCCAGCGACGCCCGCCGCTTCGAATCCAACGATCGGCTGGCGGCCGCGGTGAGCGCCGATCCGCACGCCATCGGCTTCGTCGGCATCGCGTCGGTGGGCCGGGCCCGCGCCTTGGCCATCGCCGACGGCGAATCGCTGCCGATGGCGCCCCAGGAAAGCCTGATCGCCACCGAGGACTACCCGCTGTCGCGCCGCCTGTTCCTCTACCTGAAGCCCGGCGAGAAGAACCCCTGGGCCCAGGCCCTGGTACGTTTCGCCCAGGGCCCGCGCGGCCAGGCGATCGTCACCCGCAGCGGCTTCGTCGCGCAGAAGATCCAGGCGGTGCAGATCGCACCGCGCCCGCAGATGCCCGCCGAATACCGCAAGCTCGCGGAACAGGCGCGGCGCCTGACGGTGAACTTCCGCTTCCAGGAAGGCAGCGCGCTGCTCGACAACAAGGCACTGCTCGACGTACAGCGTTTGCTGGACTACCTGCGGCAAAATCGGAAGTTGCAGGAGCGCACCGTGCTGGTGGGCTTCGGCGATCCCAAGTCCGACGCCGAGCGTTCGGTCCTGCTTTCGCGTCTGCGCGCCATGGCCGTGCGCCGCGAACTGGCCCGCGGCGGCGTGAGTTTCCGCGAGATCGCCGGCTTCGGCGACGAGTTGCCGGTCGCCAGCAACGACCAGGAACTGGGCCGACAGAAGAACCGGCGGGTGGAAGTCTGGGTCTACTGAACGCTGTAGCACTTTGTAACCTCGCCGTTTTGCCGGCGCCCGGAGCCTGGTTTATTTTTTCCGAGTGACTGCGGGCCCCTCTGACGGTAAGCAATTGCCGCCATGTCGGAGTCACATGACCATCCGACAATTCGAAGCGAGGGGGCCCAATGGCAGCTCTGCATGCATTTCTCACCGAACCGTTCCTCGGTACGGCTATCTGGTTCTGGCTGGCCTTCCTGGCCATCGTCATCGTTCTCCTGGTCCTCGACCTCGGCGTGCTGCAACGCGACCACCACGAAATCGGCGTGCGCGAAAGCCTGCTGCTGTCCGCCGGCTACTTCGCCTGCGGCCTGGCCTTCGGCGGCTGGGTCTGGTACGCCTTCGGCCCCACCAGCGCGGTGGAGTACTACACCGGCTTCCTGGTCGAACAGTCGCTATCGATGGACAACGTGTTCGTCATGGCGATGATCTTCAGTTTCTTCGGCATCCCCCGCCGCTACCAGCACCAGGTGCTGTTCTGGGGCATCCTCGGCGCCATCGTCCTGCGGGCCATCATGATCGGCCTGGGCGCCGCGCTGGTGAAGGAATTCGACTGGATCATGTACGTGTTCGGCGCCTTCCTGCTGTTCAGCGGCGTGAAGATGCTGTTCAACAAGCACGAGGAAGAACCCGACCTGGAGCACAACCCGGTGCTGCGCTTCCTGCGCAAGCACATGCGGGTGACCAAGGAACTGCACGAGCATCACTTCTTCGTCCGCCTGCCGGACGCCAGCGGCAAGCTGGTGCGCTACGCCACCCCGCTGTTCTTCGCCCTGGTGCTGATCGAGCTGGCCGACCTGGTGTTCGCGGTGGACAGCGTGCCGGCGATCTTCGCCATCACCCAGGACCCGTTCATCGTCTACACCTCGAACATCTTCGCCATCCTCGGCCTGCGCGCCCTGTACTTCTCGCTGGCGGCGATGATCCACCGCTTCGTCTACCTGAAATACGCCCTGGCCCTGGTGCTGGTGTTCATCGGTGCGAAGATCATGCTCCATGGTGTGATCGGCAAGATTCCCGCCGGCCTCTCGCTTGGCGTAACCTTCGGCCTGCTGGCGGGCGGTATCCTGCTCTCCCTGCTGAAGACCCGCACGCCGAAAGCCACCGTCGAGGACAAGGCCGAACCGAATGCCGAACACGCTCTGGATCGAACGTCTGGACACCCACGCTGAACCTTTCTGGCGGGTCCGCCTCGGCACGCGTGGGATCTGCTTCCGCAACGAGCGGGCGGCCCGCGAGTTCGCCGCCCTGCTGCACAGCCGTCGCGCGTGGCAGCTGGAACGCAACGCCGAGGAAAAAGGGGCGGACTCCCCGGAATGAAAAAGGCCCGCACCCGCGGGCCTTTCCCCTATACCACAGCCGTCAGCGGCTGCTGCGCAGCATCTCCCTGGGCACGTACTTGCCCAGCTCGAACTTGCCGATCGCCGCGCGGTGCACCTCGTCCGGACCGTCGGCCAGGCGCAGGGTGCGCTGCATGGCGTACCAGTAGGCCAGCGGGAAGTCGTTGGAAACCCCGGCGCCACCGTGCATCTGGATCGCCCGGTCGATCACCTTCAACGCCACGTTGGGCGCCACCACCTTGATCTGGGCGATTTCGCTCTGGGCAATCTTATTGCCCACGGTATCCATCATGTAGGCGGCCTGCAGAGTCAGCAGGCGCGCCATGTTGATCTCCATCCGCGAGTCGGCGATGTGGTCGATGTTGCCGCCCAGGCGCGCCAGCGGCTTGCCGAACGCGGTACGGCTGACCGCGCGCTTGCACATCAGTTCGAGGGCGCGCTCGGCCATGCCGATGGAGCGCATGCAGTGGTGGATGCGGCCCGGGCCGAGGCGCCCCTGGGCGATCTCGAAACCGCGGCCCTCGCCGAGGATGACGTTCTCGTAGGGCACCCGCACGTTCTCGAACAGCACTTCGGCATGGCCATGCGGCGCGTCGTCGTAGCCGAACACCGGCAGCGGACGGAGGATCTTCACCCCGGGGGTATCGACCGGTACCAGGATCATCGAGTGCTGCTGGTGGCGCGGCGCGTCCGGGTTGGTCAGGCCCATGAAGATCAGGATCTTGCAGCGCGGATCGCAGGCGCCGGAAGTCCACCACTTGCGCCCGTTGATCACCCAGTCGTCGCCCTGGCGCTCGGCGCGCGCCTCCATATTGGTGGCGTCGGACGAGGCCACGCCCGGTTCGGTCATGGCGAAGGCCGAGCGGATCTCGCCGCTCAGCAGCGGTTCCAGCCAGGTGCGCTTCTGCTCCTCGCTGCCGTAGCGCACCAGCACCTCCATGTTGCCGGTATCCGGCGCGGCGCAGTTGAAGGGTTCCGGCCCGATCAGCGAACGGCCCATGATTTCCGCCAGCGGCGCGTATTCGTGGTTGGCCAGCCCGGCACCATACTCGGACTCGGGCAGGAACAGGTTCCACAGCCCTTCGGCCTTGGCCTTGGCCTTCAGCTCTTCCATGATCGCCGTCGGCTGCCAGCGGTCGCCCTCGGCGACCTGGCGCTCGAACACGGCCTCGGCGGGATAGACATGCGCTTCCATGAACGCGCTGACACGTTCACGCAGCTCCTGGACCTTGGGGGAATAGGCGAAATCCATGGGGGATACCTTCTGACGGGTTGGCAGGCGAGGCATCGGACAAAGGCGCTGGTAACGATGCCGGAACAGGGCTTAAGATTTGCCCAGTCTATTTTTTCCGTCCATGAACATTCATGATCCATATGGGGGTCATCCAAGCCCCCAATAACAAGAAAAGTCGCGGAGCCAGTGCCATGAACCTGAACAAAGTCGACCTGAACCTGTTCATCGTGTTCGATGCGATCTATACCGAAGCCAACCTGACCCGCGCCGGGCAGATCGTCGGCATCACCCAGCCAGCCGTATCCAACGCCCTTTCCCGCCTGCGCGAGACCTTCAACGACCCGCTGTTCGTGCGCACCGCCCAGGGCATGGTGCCGACCCCGATGGCGCAGAACATCATCGGCCCGGTGCGCAACGCGCTGCAGTTGCTGCGGGTTTCGGTGCAGGAGAGCCGCAGCTTCGATCCGCAGCAGGCGAACAAGACCTACCGCATCAGCATGACCGACCTCACCGAGGCGGTCATCCTCCCCCCGCTGTTCCAGCGCTTGCGCCGCCTGGCGCCGAACGTGCATATCGAGAGCTTCCTCGCCAAGCGCCGCGAGACCACCAAGGAACTCGCCGCCGGCCGCCTCGACTTCGCCGTCGACGCGCCGCTGAACACCGATCCCCAGGTGCGCCACGTCAAGCTGATGGAGGACCGCTACGTCTGCGCCATGCGCCGCGGCCACCCACTGGCGGGCAAGCCGAAGCTGGCCCTGGACGATTACCTGGGCCTGACCCACATCCATATTTCCAGCCGCCGCAGCGGCCTCGGCTACATCGACCTGGCGCTGGGCAAGATGGGCATCCAGCGCAAGATCGCGCTGCGCTCGCAGCACTACCTGATGGCCTCCACGGTGGTCCAGCAGACCGACATGGCGATGACCGTGCCGGAACGCTTCGCCCGTCACCACGACCTGCACTACGCGGTGCTGCCGGTGAGCGACGTGCCGAAACTGGAAACCCACCTGTACTGGCACGAGAGCACCGACCAGGACCCGGCCAACCGCTGGATGCGCGAACAGATCATCGAGCTGTGCCAGCAGGTCACCGCGCGCGAGAACAAGGCGGCACAGCCGGCGTGAGCGCCTGCCAAGGGGCGTAGGGCGAACGAGGCCACAGTCGTTTGCTTCCGAGGCGCCTCAGCGCGCCCTCTCCCTGAAGGGAGAGGGCGCCGTTGCGGAAACGACGGATAGTCGCCGCTACAGGCTGCGCGCGATCACCAGGCGCTGCACGTCGCTGGTGCCCTCGTAGATCTGGCAGACCCGCACGTCCCGATAGATGCGCTCCACCGGGAAGTCCTTGAGATAGCCGTAGCCACCGAGGGTCTGGATCGCCGCGGAGCAGACTTCCTCGGCCATTTCCGAGGCGAACAGCTTGGCCATCGAGGCTTCGGTCAGACACGGCAGGCCGGCTTCGCGCAGGCTGGCGGCGTGGTGGACCATCTGCCGCGCCACGGCGATGCGGGTAGCCATGTCGGCCAGGCGGAAGGCCACTGCCTGGTGCTCGATGATCGGCTTGCCGAAGGTTTCCCGCTCGTGGGCGTAGTCGCGCGCCGCCTCGAACGCCGCGCGCGCCATGCCGACCGCCTGGGCGGCGATGCCGATGCGGCCGCCTTCGAGGTTGGCCAGGGCGATGCGGTAGCCCTCGCCCTCCTCGCCCAGGCGCAGCGCGGCCGGGATACGCAGGTCGTTGAAGGCCAGCTGGCAGGTGTCCGAGGCGTGCTGGCCGAGCTTGTCCTCGATCCGCACCACCTCGTAGCCGGGCGTGTCGGTGGGCACGATGAACGCGCTGATGCCGCGCTTCCCGGCATCCGGATCGGTGACCGCGAAGACGATCACCATCCCCGCGTGGCTGCCCGAAGTGATGAACTGCTTGGCACCGTTCAGCACGTAGTGGTCACCGTCGCGGCGGGCGCGGGTCTTCAGGAAGCTGGCGTCGGAACCGGCCTGCGGCTCGGTCAGGGCGAAGGCGCCGAGCATCGAACCCTGGGCCAGCGGACGGAGGAAGCGCTCCTTCTGCTCGGCGCTGCCGAACTTGTGGATCGGCATGCAGCCGACCGAGTTGTGCACGCTCATGATGGTCGAGCAGGCGCCGTCGCCAGCGGCGATCTCCTCGAGGGCCATGGCGTAGGCCAGGTGCCCGGTCTGCGCGCCGCCCCACTCCTCGGGCACCAGCATGCCGAGGAAGCCGAGGTCGGCCATCTCGCGAATCGCCTCGGCCGGAAAACGGTGCTCGCGGTCCCAGTCGGCGGCGAACGGTTTCAGCCGTTCCTGGGCGAACTGCCGCGCCATGTCACGGATCTGGATCTCTTCTTCGCAGGGAATCATCGCGGGTTCCTCTTCTTCACTGCCTGCATCAGCGCAAGCGCTCGACGGCGATCGCGGTCGCCTCGCCGCCGCCGATGCAGACCGCCGCCACGCCGCGTTCCAGGTCGTACTGCTGCAGGGCGTTGAGCAGGGTCACGACGATCCGTGCGCCGGACGCGCCGATCGGGTGGCCCAGCGCACAGGCGCCGCCGTGGACGTTGAGGCGTTCGTGGGACAGGTCGAGGTCGCGCATCGCCGCCATGCCGACCACGGCGAAGGCTTCGTTGACCTCGAACAGGTCGACCTCGCCCAGCGACCAGCCGGTACGCTGCATCAGGCGCTTCACCGCACCGACCGGCGCGGTGGGGAACAGGTTCGGCGCGTCGGCGAACGAAGCATGCCCACGGATCGCCGCCAACGGCGCGAGCCCGCGTCGCTCGGCCTCGGAAAGGCGCATCAGGACCAGCGCGGCGGCACCGTCGGAAATCGAACTGGAGTTGGCCGCGGTCACCGTGCCGCCTTCGCGGAACGCCGGCTTCAGGGTCGGGATCTTGTCCAGCCGGGCCTTCGGCGGCTGCTCGTCGCTATCCACCAGGCGCTCGGTCTTGCCGGCGGTGACCGTCAGCGGCACGATCTCGGCCTGGAAGCGCCCGTCGCGCATGGCTTGCTGCGCGCGGGTCAGCGAGGCCACGGCGAACTCGTCCTGTGCTTCGCGGGTGAAGCCGTAGGCCTCGGCGCAGTCCTCGGCGAAGGTGCCCATCAGGCGGCCCTTGTCGTAGGCGTCTTCGAGGCCGTCGAGGAACATGTGGTCGAGCACCTTGCCGTGGCCCATGCGGTAGCCGCTACGGGCGCGCTCCAGCAAGTAGGGCGCGTTGGACATGCTTTCCATGCCCCCGGCCAGCGCGACCCCGGCGCTGCCGGCGAGCAACGTGTCGTGGGCGAGCATCAGCGCCTTCATGCCCGAGCCACACATCTTGTTCAGCGTCGAGCACGGCGTGCCGCGCGCCAACCCGGCGCCAAGCACCGCCTGGCGCGCCGGCGCCTGGCCCTGGCCGGCGGCGAGCACGCAGCCGAGCACGGCCTCGTCCACTTCGTCGGCTTGCAGGCGCGCCCGCTCCACCGCGGCGCGCACCGCCGCGGCGCCGAGGGTAGCGGCGTTGACGTCCTTGAAGTCGCCGAGGAAGCCGCCCATCGGGGTGCGGACGGCGCTGACGATGACGATCGGATCTTCGCGGGTCATGGGATCTTCCTCCTGTATTAGCGGGCGGCCATGCGGATGGCGCCGTCGAGGCGAATCACTTCGCCGTTGAGCATGCTGTTCTCGATGATCTGCCGGACCAGCGCGGCGTATTCGTCCGGACGCCCCAGGCGCGGCGGGAACGGCACGCTGGCGCCGAGGGAGTCGCGCACCTCCTGGGGCATGCCGGCCATCATCGGTGTCTCGAAGATGCCCGGGGCGATGGTCATCACTCGGATGCCGAAGCGCGCCAGCTCGCGGGCGATGGGCAGGGTCATGCCGACCACCCCGCTCTTCGAGGCGGAATAGGCGGCCTGGCCAATCTGCCCGTCGAACGCCGCCACCGAGGCGGTATTGACGATCACCCCGCGCTCGCCGCCCTCGTCCGGCTGGCCCTGGGACATGGCCTCGGCGGCCAGGCGCAGCATGTTGAAGCTGCCCACCAGGTTGATGTCGATGACCCGGCGGAAACTCTCCAGGGCATGGATGCCATTGCGTCCGAGGACCTTCTCGGCCGGCGCCACGCCCGCGCAATTGGCCAGGCCATGGAGGCCGCCGAAGGCCTCCAGTGCAGTGGCCACGGCCTGGCGGCCGTCGGCCTCGCTGGCGATGTCGGCCCTGACGAAGCGCGCCTGGGCGCCAAGCTCGGCGGCCTTGGCCGCGCCGGCCTCGGCGTTGATGTCGGCCAGCACCACCTTGCCGCCCTGCTCCACCAGCATCTTCGCGGTGGCGGCGCCGAGCCCGGAGCTACCGCCGGTGACCAGGAACACTCGATTTTCGATACGCACGTCGTTTTCTCCTGCTGAATCAGTTCGCGGCGGCCGCCTGTGGGGCCGCCTCGCGTTGCCGGGCGATCTCCTGGTTGCGCAGGAGAAAGCGCTGGATCTTGCCGCTGGGGGTCTTCGGCAGTTCCTCGAGGAACTCGATCTCCCGCGGGTAGGCGTGCGCCGACAGGCGCTGGCGCACGTATCGCTGCAGTTCGTCCGCCAGTTCCGGCGTCGGCCGGTGGCCGGCGCAGAGCACGACGAAGGCCTTGACCAGTTCGGTGCGCTCCGGGTCGGGCTTGCCGATCACCGCCGCCTCCATCACTGCCGGGTGTTCGATCAGCGCGCTCTCCACATCGAACGGGCCGACCCGGTAGCCAGAGGTGGTAATGACGTCGTCGGCGCGGCCGACGAAGCTGATGCTGCCGTCTTCGTTGAGTTCGACGGTATCGCCGCTCAGGTAGTAGTCGCCGACGAAGGCTGCGGTTTCCAGGCCCTGGTAGCCGGGGAACCACATCAGCGGCGAACGCCGCCGGTCGAGGGCGAGGATGCCCGGCTGGCCGGGCGGCAGTTCGTTGAGATCGTCGTCCAGCACTACCACCCGGTGCCCGGGACAGGCGAATCCGGCGGCGCCGACCCGCACCGGATGCGCCAGGGCATGGTGGTTGCACAGCACCATGCCCAGCTCGGTCTGCCCGTAATGGTCGTGGATGGTGGTGCCGAGCCTGTCGGCGAACCAGCGGATCACCTCCGGCGTCAACGGCTCGCCGGCGCTGCTGACCGCGCGCAGGCGCCCCTTCAGCGCAGTTTCCGCGGCCGCGCCGGCGGCCATCAGCAGGCGATAGGCGGTGGGCGATCCGGCGAGGTTGGTGATGCCGTAGTCACGGATGATCCGGCAGGTGCTTTCTACGCTGAACGGCCCTTCGTAGAAGGTGGTCGGATGGCCCATGGCGAGGGGACCGGCGACAGCGTAGTAGAGGCCGTAGGCCCAGCCCGGATCGGCGAGGTTCCAGAAGGCGTCCTCGGGGCGCAGGTCCACCGCCTCGCGCAGGTAGCCGACGAAGGCGAGGATCGCCTTGAGCGGCACCGGCACCGGTTTGGCCAGGCCGGTGGTGCCGGAGGTGAACATCATCAGGAACGGATCCTCGCCGCTGCGCGGAACCGGCTCGAATTCGGCCTGATAGCGCTCCAGCTCGGCCCAGAAGCTGAAATCGCCGCGACGGATGCCCTGCCCCTTCGGTCCGCCGACGGTGACGGCCAGAGGCGGATCGGCGAGTTCGTCGAGCTTGTCGCGGTTGGCCGCATCGGTGACCAGCACCTTGCTGCCGGCGGTCGCCACGCGGTGTTCGATGGCCTTCGGGCCGAAGGCGGTGAACAGCGGCTGGTACACCGCGCCCAGGCGCCAGGCGCCGAAGATGGTGACCAGCAGCTCGGGCGTGCGCGGCAACAGGCCGGCGACGCAATCGCCCGGGCGTACGCCCTGGGCCTGGAGGAAATTGGCGAAACGTCCGGAGAGCGCTTTCAGCTCGCTGAAGGTATAGCTGGCGCGACTGCCATCCTTGCCCTCCCAGAACAACGCGATCCGACCCGGCAGGGCATGCCGGTCGCAGCATTCGACGCAGGCGTTGAGCGCCTGGAGCGTGCCGGAAAGCGTGGCGGCGGCGGTCCGCTGCAAGTCGAACCCGGCGGCAGTGGTGGCGTAGTCGCGCATTGCAGGACTCCTCGGCTTGTTTTTGTATGGAGTAGCCGGAATCTTCACGCCGTGGCTGGCGCGGGGCAATGTCGAAAGGCTTCAATCTGCCTGAGCGGTTTGGACAATCCGGGCTGGCTGCCTGTCCCCCCGAACCGTTCGCGACATACCGCGGATGATGCTGCGCGGCATTCGCCCTATCGACGGCCGAGCGTTTCGGACAAGACGCCTGACGACTCGGCCGACGCGGTTTCCGCCGCGACCTGCGCCCGGTACTGCCCGGGGGTCGAGCCGGTCCACTTCTTGAACGCCTTGTGGAACGCGCTGCCATCGGCGAAGCCCAGCTCCAGCGCCAGTTCGGCGAAATTCGCCGCGCCGGCGTCCAGCCGCGCGATGGCCAGGTCGCGGCGGACCTGGTCCTTCAGCGCCTGGTAGCTCTGCCCTTCCAGGGACAGCTTGCGGCGCAGGGTCGAGGGCGCCATGAAGAAATGCCCGGCGAGCGCGTCCGCGTCCGGCCAGCGTCCCGGCCGCAGGCTGCGCAGGTAGGCCTTGATCCGCGCCGCCAGGCTCTGCGGATCGCGATAGCGGACCAGGATGTTGGCCGGCGCGCCGAGCAGGAAGCGTCGCAGCTCCCGCTTGTCGCGGCGGACCGGCAGAGCCAGGCAGTCGGCATTGAACAGCAGGCGGCTGAGGGGACGGGAGAAACGCAGGTTGTCGCTGAACATCACCCGGTAGTCCTCGATGTAGTCCGGCTGCGGACAGCGCAGGTCGATGGCCAGGATCGGGATGCGCCGGCCGACCAGCCAGCAGGCCAGGCCATGGGTGATCATCCACAGGGTGAAGTAGGACAGCGCTCGCCCGTACCGGCCCGGCGCCTCGTCGAGGACGATTTCCGCCAGGCCGCCGCGGCGCTGCAGGCGCGGCTGGAAGTCGTCGAACTGCAGGCAGAGGAATCGCAGGATGCCGGTCAGCGCCGGTTCCAGGGTCTGCTCGTGGATCGCGCAGCGGCTCATGAAAGCGAAGCTGCCACTCTTCAGGCGCCGCGCGTCCATGCCGAAGAACTCGTCGTCCATGCGCCGAGCCAGATCCAGCCAGAGCCGCGAATAGGCGTGCGAGGTGACCCGCGCGTAGGGTTTGCCGAGCAACTGCGGATCGATACCGGCGGCCTGGAGGACCTCCCCCTCCTCGCCGCCCTGCCGGCGCCACTCCACCAGCGCCTCGCCGACCAGGCGCACCGAGATGGTGCCCTTGGTGCTCGCCTGAGTCTCGCCGTCGTTCTTCACCCGTCCCTCTCGCCTCGCTGCGCGCCGCCCGCCACCTTAGCGCAGGAGCGGGGCGCGGCTCCATCCTCTCAATCGCGCCCCTGGCGCAGCGCGAGCAGGCGAATCTCTTCGATGCTGACTTCGCGCATGCGGAACTTCTGGATCTTGCCGGTAACGGTCATCGGGAACTCGTCGACGAACTTGAAGTGGCGCGGGATCTTGAAGTGAGCGATACGCGCCTTGCAGAACGCCCGCAACTGTTCGTCATCGGCGTGGTGGCCCGGATGCAGCTTGATCCAGGCGACGATTTCCTCGCCATAGCGCTCGTCGGGGATGCCGATCACCTGCACGTCGGCCACCGCCGGGTGAGTGAAGAAGAACTCCTCCAGTTCGCGCGGATAGATGTTCTCGCCGCCGCGGATGATCATGTCCTTGCTGCGCCCGACGATCCGCACGTAGCCGTCGTCGTCCATCACCGCCAGGTCGCCGGTGTGCATCCAGCGCGCCGGGTCGATGGCCTCGGCGGTGGCCTGGGGGTCGTTCCAGTAGCCGAGCATCACGCTGTAGCCGCGGGTGCACAGCTCGCCGATCTCGCCGCGCGGCACCACCCTGCCCGTCTGGTCGACGATCTTGCTCTCCAGCCTCGGCTGGGTGCGTCCGACAGTGGTCACGCGCAGCTCCAGGCCATCGTCCGGACCGGTCTGCAGCGACACCGGGCTGGTCTCGGTCATGCCGTAGGCGATCTGCACCTCGGCCATGTGCATGTCGCCAATGACCCGCCGCATCACCTCGATCGGGCAGGTGGCGCCGGCCATGATTCCGGTGCGCAGGCTGGAAAGGTCGAATTCGCGGCGGCGCGGATGATCCAGCTCGGCGATGAACATGGTCGGTACCCCGTACAGCGCGGTGGCGCGCTCCTCGGCCACGGCCAGCAGGGTCGCCTCGGCGTCGAAGCTGGGCGCCGGGTAGATCATGGTCGAGCCGTGGGTGACGCAGCCGAGGTTGCCCATCACCATGCCGAAGCAGTGATACAGCGGCACCGGGATCACCAGGCGGTCTTCCGCGCCGAGTCCGAGGCTTTCGCCGACCATGTAGCCGTTGTTGAGGATGTTGTAGTGGCTGAGGGTGGCGCCCTTGGGGAAGCCGGTGGTACCGGAGGTGTACTGGATGTTGATCGGCTCGTCGAACTGTAGCGAGGCCTGGCGCTGGCGCAGTTCCTCGGCGCCTACCGCGGCGGCCAGCCCCGGCAGGCCCTGCCAGTGCAGGAAGCCCGCCGGCGCCCGCTCGGCCAGGCTGATCACGCCGCGCAGCTCCGGCAGGCGCTCGCTGGCCAGTTCGCCCGGACGCGCCCGCGCCAGCTCCGGCAGCAGGTCGCCGAGCATCGCATGGTAGTCGCTGGTCTTGAAGGCGTCGGCGCAGATCAGCCAACTGCAACCGGACTGCTTGAGAGCGTATTCCAGCTCACTGCTGCGGTATGCCGGGTTGATGTTCACCAGGACCGCGCCGACCTTGGCGCTGGCGAACTGGGTAATGCACCATTCGGCGCAGTTCGGCGCCCAGATCCCCAGGCGTTCGCCGGGGCGCAGGCCCAGGGCGATGAAGGCACGGGCGTAGGCATCGACCCGCTCCGCCAGTTGCCGCCAGCTGTAGCGCAGGCGTTGATGCCGCACCACCAGCGCCTCGCGCTCGGCATGACGCGCGACGGTGGCATCGAAGGCGTCGCCGACGGTGGTCGCCAGCAAGGCGACATCCTGGCGACCCGAGGTATAGCTCGGCTGATTCATGGCTTTCCCTTGTTGTGGTTGTTCTGGGAATGTCGCTGAACCGTCGTCCTGCGCCGCCGGGGCGCTACGACGGACACCGGCGAACGGTGTCGGTGAAGTCGATGAGCATGTTTACGTTAACGTAAAGGTAAACGCAAGAGGCTTGTCCGCCCGGGGCCGCTGGTCCCGGCGTGAACCAGCGGAACGGCGTACAATGGGCGGTTTCTCACAGGAGCACAGCATGACCCCGGAAATCGCCATCGGCCTGGTGACGGCCCTCGGCCTCGGTGCGCTGGTCGGTCTCGAGCGGCAATGGCGACAACGCTCTTCCGGCATGGCCACCCACGCGATGGTCGCACTCGGTGCGGCCAGCTTCTCGATCCTGCCGCTGTTGCTCGACAACGAGGTCAGCGTGACCCGCATGGCGGCCCAGGTAGTCAGCGGCATCGGCTTTCTCGGCGCCGGCGTGATCATGCGCGACGGCCTCAGCGTACGCGGCCTGAGCACTGCGGCGAGCATCTGGAGCACCGGCGCGATCGGCGTACTGGCCGGCAGCGGTTTCATCCTGGCGGCCTGCATGACGACCGCGCTGATCGTCATCGCCAACCTGTTCCTGCCCGCTCTCGGCCGGGTGGTGGACCGCCACACCTCGGGCGAGGCCGAGCAGGAGCGCTTCTACCAGATCAGCGTGTCCTGCGAGGCGCGCAACGAAGCGCTGGTGCGCATGCAGTTGCTGCAACGCATGGGCGACAACCGCCTGAACCTGCAGAGCCTGGAAAGCCACGCGCTGAAAGGCAGCGGCAACGTGGAAGTGAACGCCGTGGTGTTCACCCTGCACAAGGAGGATTCGCTGGTGGAACAGATGGTCGGCGAGCTGTGCCTGGCACCGCAGGTCACCGCCGCCAGTTGGGTGATGAATCCCGCCGCGGAATGAACCGGCGAATTTAGGTTGCCCATTCTAGACGCTTCGCCGCAGGCTTTTCCCACCTCCAGACAAGAACAAGCCGGAGTGAACCACACCACCACTGCCTGTTTCGTGGACGGGGCGAGCCGCCCCGCGGGGAGGAGTCATGCGCTTGCGTTGTTTCTTGCGAGGTTGCCGCTGGGACGAAGGTAGCCTGGTCACGGTAGGCCCCGACCTGATGCTGCGCCAACGTTGCCGGCGTTGCGGCGCCCATCGCTATCTCAGCGTCGAGGCGCCGCCCGAGGAAGCCTGAGCGACGCCGGTCGCGTCCAGGCGTCGAGCGGCTGGCCCTTCAGCGCAGGACCAGGCTGGCCCGGGTGCGCAGGTAGCTCTGCCGGTAGACCACGCTGTTGGCCGGACTGGCGGTATATACCAGGGAGTACATCGCGCGCTGTCCCAAGGCCATCGCCACGATCTGGGTCAGCAGCACCTCGTTGCCCTGGCTGATCCGGCAGTGGGTCTCCAGCGATGCCAGGCCGCCGAGGTTCGAGCGGATCGGTGTGGTGCAGCGCGAGCCCAGCCCGGCCTTGCGGTAGCCCGATTGGACGACATCGAAGACACTCTGGAACTGGCCGTCGATCTCCACCGACTCCTCTTCCATCATCTTCAGGCTGAGCAACTCGATGCTGGCTTCCTTCTCACCTCCCGGCCCGAGCTTGGTCGCCAGTTGCCGGGAGCCCAGTTGCTCCACGTCGCTGGCCTCGGGTGGGATGCTCTCGGTGATCACCTGCCAGCCGGCCGGCCAGTCGACCTCGGGCTGATAGCCACTGCTGGCGCAACCCGCCACAAGCCCCGCCACTACCACCAGCGCCAAGCCGGACGCCTTGCTTCTCATAGCATTTCCTTACTCGCAAAACCCATCGGAGGGAAAGGTCGGACCTGTCGCCATGGCGCCGTCCGCGCAGTCTCCGAGCCCATGGCGACAAGGTTCCCAGCTTACCGGAGAGACGGCGAGCGCCAAGGCGCAAGCCTGAACAAGCTAGCCGACTTGGCGAGGAACGCACAAATTTCATCGGCTGGCGTACAGGTATGGGACATCGGTACCAATAGCGAAGTCGCGCAATCCGTCAGTTTTTTTTGAATTTTTGCCATTGGAAAAAGTCTGTTCAGCGCAGCGTTTTTCCAAGTCCCATCCGGCCCGCAAGGAGAACCCATGGCTGAACCCCAGGACAAGTACACCCGGCGCACAGGTAGGACCTGGGCGGACGACCAGGCGACCTACAACCGTCTGCGCGAAGAAGCCGACGCCGCTCGCCAGAAGCTGCGCGAAAGCGGCTACAGCGGCGCCGAGTACGACCAGTTGCGTCAAGCCGCCTTCGATCTCAACCGCAAGGCCAACCAGTACTGGGAGCAGATGCTCAGCGACCTGCGCCAGGAAGACTGATCAGCGCCACGCCGGGAGACTGCCGCTCTCGGCCCGCACACCCCCTCCACTCTTTGCGTGCTCCTGGCGTCGGCTCATTCGGGCGCATCCGGGTATTGCACCTCGTCCAGCAGGCGAAACCCCACGCTGTCGGCGTCCAGCGCGCCGAGCAGCTCGATCTGTCGATCGATGTCCTGGTTGATATTGGCCAATTGGCCGATGAAGGCATTGGCCGCCTGGCGGGTGCCAGGGTCGGAGCTGCGCGACAGCTCGAAGCCGAGCTGGGTCAGGGCGGCAGCCAAGTGAGCGAGATTGCGCACACTCAACGAGTGCAACTGGCGGGAAACGGCCTGTTCATCCTGAACGGTGGGAGGGACATCCATGAGTCAGATCCTTCGACTGGCACAATGTGACATTCGTCACAGAGATTAACCGAAGCCCCGCAGAACATCCATGCCAGCTATTTCCCTTCGTCGGCTCTGGCCCGGCCCCTGCGTCGTCCTCAAGTTGTCAGATCCGCTGTCGATACTCTGCGAGCCGGAACACGCGCCATGCCCGCCTCGCCGGGCCACAGGGACGTCCTCGGCTGCCTCGTCGCAGCCTGCGTGCCGGTCCAACCTGGCAATCCATCGAGGCGTTCCATGCTGCAACAATCCCTACGTGCGCAAATCCTTGTCCTGCTCGGCGGCAGCCTGGCGGCGCTGCTACTCATAGCCCTGGCCTGCTTCGGCTCGCTGACCGGCGACGTACGCGCCTACCGCGAGCTGCTCGGCGGCCCCGTGCGGGCGGCGCAACTGATCGACGAGGCCAACCTGCAATTCCGCGGCCAGGTCCAGGAATGGAAGAATGTCCTGCTGCGCGGACGCCAGGCAGAGGCCCAGACGAAATACTGGAGCCAGTTCGAAGCCCAGGAACGAGCGGTGCAGGACATCCTCGGGCGCCTGGGCAGCGTGGCCGAAGGCGAGTTGAAGGATCGTGTCGAGCGCCTGCGCGAAGAGCACCGGCGACTCGGTACGGCTTACCGACAAGGCAGGCAACGGTTCCTCGAGGCGGGCGCCGACCCCATCGCCGGCGACCAGGCGGTGACCGGCATCGACCGCGCCACCACCGCGCAGATGCAGGCCTTGCGTGACGAACTGCACCAGGCCAGTGATCTCCGTTCCGCCGCCATCAGCGCGGAGGCCCGGCGCACCATGCTGCTCGGCAGCCTGGTGCTGATCGGCGCCAGCCTGGCCGTCGCCCTGCTCAGCCTGTGGCTGGTCAATCGCAACCTGGTCCGTCCGGTGCAACGCCTGATCGAGCACATCGCCCAGCTCAGCCATGGCGACTTCGGCGAGCGCATCGAGATCCGGCGCAAGGACGAACTCGGCAAGCTGGCCCTGGCCGCCAACACGCTGCGCGACTTCCTGGTGGACATCTTCGAGCGGCTGCGGCGCAGTACCCGCGACCTGGACAGCGCCAGCGGCTCGCTGAACGCGATCGCCAGCCTGATGGCGGCCGGTACCCGCGAGCAGTTCAGCCGCACCGACCAGGTCGCCACGGCGATGCAGGAAATGTCCGCCACCGCCCAGGAAGTGGCGCGCTACGCCGGCGACGCGGCCAAGGCCGCCGACGAGGCGGACGATTCCGCCCAGCGCGGCGAAGACGTGATGGAAGAAACGATTCGCAGCATCGGCGAGATGCGCAAGGAGATCGACCATACGGTGGAGGTCATCCGCCAACTGGAAAGCGATAGCGGCAGGATCGGCAAGGTCCTCGACGTGATCCGCGGCATCGCCGAGCAGACCAACCTGCTCGCCCTCAACGCGGCCATCGAAGCCGCCCGCGCCGGCGATGCCGGCCGTGGCTTCGCGGTGGTAGCCGACGAGGTCCGCACCCTGGCACAGCGCACCGCCGAGTCCATCGCCGAGATCCACCAGATCATCGATACCGTGCAGAACGGCGCGGTGAATGCCGCACGCGCCATCGAAAGCGGGCAGTCGCGCAGCGAGGCCGGTGCCGAGCAGGTTGCCAACGCCGGTGCCATGCTGCGCCAGATCACCGCCTCGGTCGAATCGATCCGCGACATGAACCGCCAGATCGCTACCGCCGCCGAGGAACAGACCGCCGTGGCCGAGGACATTTCCCGCAACCTCACGGAAATCGCCTCGATCGCCTCCAGCAACCAGGAACAGGTGGAGCAGACCGAAGCCGCCAGCCGCGATCTCCACAGCCTCTCCGCGCAACTGGGCGATGCCCTGCAACGCCTGCGGGCCTGACCTGGGGTAAGGAAACGACTTCCATGAGGTAAGGCGGACAACCGCAACGCGATTATCCGCCGCTCCAACGGGGGGGCATGGCGGATAGCGTTGTGGCGCTATCCGCCATGCACAGCCAGGGTTCGATCAGTCGAGGACGTTGTCCAGCACCTCGTAGATCAGCCCGGTCGCCACCGCCACCAGCAGCAGGTCGGTGCCGGCCTGCATCCACTCGTAGCCGTCGTAGTGCGGCAGCCGGCCTAGCAGGCGGCCGTCGAGTTTCTTGGCGATGCCGGGCGGCAGCGGCTTGCCGCGCGCCAGGTTCTTCTGGATGCCGGGCGGCAGGGCCGGCCCCGGATTCCAGTAGCCGCGGTTGTCGCCGAGGATCACCCGTACCCCGCCGACGTCGATACGCGGTCCCGAGTCCCAGTTGCCGCCGCCGTTGCCCTTCTGGCCGGCGCCGCCGCCCTTGTTGCCGGGGCCGCCCTGGTTGCCTTTGTTGCCCTTGTCAGCCTTTCCGCCGTCCATCTGGTTGCCATGCGGATTGCCCTTGCCATTGCCCGGGTCGGCCAGGACGGCAGGCGTACCGCCGATCAGGGACAGGCTCACGACCAGCGCGAGCACAGAACGAGTGTTGAACATGATGATCTTCTCTCCATGCGAGGACGATCCCTCGATAGCTTAGAACCGTTTCGCCTGTTTGATTCAGCGCCACCGATTGCGCCCCCAGGGAATGTCCGGAGTAGAGCTTGGTCGGGCCTATCGAATCGGCTATGCTGCCGCTCCCTGCAAGCGACCACCTGCACTCCCCGATGACCTGGCTGCCCACTCCGCCATAGCCATGCCTGCCCCTTCCGGCAACGGTCCGAGCGACCGCGGCCAGCGTGCGTTCGCCTGAACGCCTGTCGTCATCCCTTGTTTTTTCAATGCCATCCCACGGCCCGCACCGTCGACCGACGGCACGGGCCGCGCCTCGTCCCTGGATATCCCGATGCTACAGACGCTGAAACAGAACTGGTTCTCCAATATTCGCGGCGACCTGCTCGCCGGCCTGGTCGTCGCCCTGGCGCTGATCCCCGAGGCCATCGCCTTCTCCATCATCGCCGGGGTCGACCCGAAGATCGGCCTGTACGCCTCCTTCAGCATGGCGGTGGTGATCGCCTTCGCCGGCGGCCGTCCGGGAATGATCTCCGCCGCTACCGGCGCCATGGCGCTGCTGATGGTCAACCTGGTGAAGGACCACGGCCTGCAATACCTGCTGGCGGCGACCCTGCTCTGCGGCGTGCTGCAGATACTCGCCGGCTACCTGCGCCTGGCTTCGCTGATGCGCTTCGTCTCGCGCTCGGTGGTGACCGGTTTCGTCAATGCCCTGGCGATCCTCATCTTCATGGCCCAGCTACCCGAACTCACCGATGTCGGCTGGCCGGTCTACGCGATGACCGCCGCGGGCCTGGCGATCGTCTACGGCTTCCCGCAGCTGCCACGGATCGGCCGGCTGCTGCCCTCTCCGCTGGTATGCATCCTGGTCCTCACCGGCATATCCATCTACCTGGGCCTGGACATCCGCACCGTCGGCGACATGGGTCAGTTGCCCGACAGCCTGCCGCTGTTCCTCTGGCCGGACGTGCCGCTGAACCTCGACACCCTGCTGATCGTCCTGCCCTACTCCGCCGCCCTGGCGGTGGTCGGCCTTCTGGAGTCGCTGATGACCGCCACCATCGTCGACGAGATGACCGACACCGGCAGCGACAAGAACCGCGAATGCAAGGGCCAGGGGCTGGCGAACATAGCCACCGGCCTGCTCGGCGGCATGGCTGGCTGCGCGATGATCGGCCAGTCGGTGATCAATGTTAAATCCGGCGGGCGCAGCCGGCTCTCGACCCTGGTGGCCGGCGTCGCGCTGCTGCTGATGGTGGTGTTCCTCAGCGACTGGGTCGGGCGGATTCCCATGGCGGCCCTGGTGGCGGTGATGATCATGGTGTCCATCGGCACCTTCCGCTGGGAGTCGATCCGCAACCTGAAGCGCTACCCGCTATCGACCAACCTGGTCATGCTGGTGACGGTCGGCGTGGTCCTCGCCACCCACAACCTGGCCTTCGGCGTGGTCGCCGGCGTTCTTCTGGCCTCGCTGTTCTTCGCCAACAAGATCGGGCACTACCTCGATATCGACAGCGAACGCTCCGCCGACGGCACCCGCCGCCACTACCAGGTGAGCGGGCAGGTGTTCTTCGCGTCGTCCGGCAGGTTCGTCGCTGCCTTCGACCTGAAAGAGACGCTGGAGCATGTGCTCATCGACCTGCGCCACGCCCACCTGTGGGACGTCACCGCCGTCGCGGCACTGGACAAGGTAGTCCTGGGCTTTCGCCAGCGCGGCGTGCAGGTCGACGTGCTGGGCCTGAACGCCGCCAGCGCGACCCTGGTCGATCGCTTCGGCGCCTACGACAAGCCGGGCGCCGTGGACATTCTCTCCGATCACTGAAACGCCCGTTCAGCGGCCGAGACTGGCGACGATGAATACTCGGCGGAACGGGAACAGCGTTCGTCCATCCAGTTCCCGTGGATAGTGACGGTGCAGCAGTTCCAGGTAACGGTCGAGGAAGCGCCGACGCGCCTCCTCGTCCAGTTCGCCGAGCACCGGACGCAAGGCGGAGACCTTGATCCAATCGAAGACCGGGTCGTTGCCGTCCACCACTTGCAGGTACTCGGTCTCCCAGATGTCCAGCTCCGCCGTCAGCGGTGCCAGTAGCCGGTAGTAGTTGTCCAGCGACAGCACATTGCGCCGATGCAGCCGGTAGCGCAACGCGGGGCTGCCCAGCGATGCACCGCCGGGGCCCGCACTGTCCAGCGCATCGAGCATCAGGCGATACCAGGAAGCATCGCGCCAGTTCGGCATGTGCGCCGCCAGGCAGCCTCCCGGAGCCAGTTGCCCCAGCAGGCGTGGCAGCAGCTTGCCGTGATCTTCGAGAAAGTGCAGTACCGCCGCTGCGAACAGCAGGCTGGCAGGGCGCTCGGCGCACCAGTGGCGCAGGTTGGCGCGTTCCCAACTGGCCTTGATCGGCAAGCGCGCGGCCTCCTCGAGCATCTCCACGGAGCTGTCCACGCCGTGCAGTTCGGCCAGCGGCCAGCGGCGGGCGAGCAATTCGGTGGCGATGCCGGTTCCGCAGCCAAGATCGTAGATCCGTTCCGGACAGCACAGCTCGATATGGTCCAGCAACTCAACCACCGGCCGCTGGCGCAATCGGGCGAACTGCATGTAGGCGGAAGGGTTCCAACGCGCCTCTAGATCCGCACGATCTCGGAGAAGGTCATGCACCATGGGCAACCTCCTGCTCCGCGGCGAGTTGGCACCCCAGGCTGCGCAAACTACCCAGCACGAGAGCCAGCCCGCGCCGGGTATCGGCGTCGCGCAACAACCGCAGCAGGTCTTTCAGGCTTGGCGGCTGCTCTCGGAGCAGCTCCGCCTTGGCCACGCGTACCGCGTTACCGACTGACCAACCGACACTGGTGACCTGCTCGAAGAGCTGCGCCAGCCTGTCCACCATGGCCGGGTCCAGCAGATCAACGATATCCGAAAGCAGTGACAGCAGATCCACCAGGTTGTCCAGGCGGTGGCCCTCGATCAGCGGCTGCAACTTGACGGCCAGGGCCTGGAGACTCTCGCGGGCCTGCTCGGGAAACAGGGTGGTATCGGCCTGCGCCTGCGACGCGTATGGCTGCTGATGGCTATCCATGTCGGCTCCTCCCCGTGCGGGGTCAAAGCATTCCACGGGCTACGGCCCAGTACAGGCCGCGATTGAAACCCTGGCGCAACAACCCGCCAAGCTTGGTCGGCGGGGTCGGCTTTACGTCGTGCCGATAGTCGTACCAGAGCGGCATTCCGGCGTTCAGGCCCATCTGCGCGACAGCCTGGACTCGTCCATCGTAGATCGCGCAGGGCTTACCGAGACGAATCTCGGCAGCGATGTTGCTGGCGACTACCGGCGCCTGGTTGTGACAGGCACCACCGGCCTTGCTCACCGGCAGATCGACGGTATCGCCCAGGGTATACACCCGGTCGACGCCATACACCTGCAAGGTTTCATGGTTCGTCGGCAACCAGCCTTCGTCGGCGGCGGCCTGGGACAGGCCGCACTCCCGGACCGCATCCACGGCGTGGATCGGCGGTGTCGCCATGAGCAAGTCGAACGGCTGCTCGTCGCCCTCCTCCGAATAGGCGATGCGCCGCTCCGGGTCGACCCTGGCCAGGGTAAAACCGCGCTGGAAACGGATGCCGCGTTGCTCGAACAGGCTCGGCAGGATTTCGCAGGTCGGTCGTTGCAGGAACAGACAGTTGCGCAGCAACTGGGCCGTGGTGGGATAGGTGTAGACGATCTCGACACGTTCGCGGACACCCCGGCGGCGCAAGTAGTCGTCGAGCATCAGGGTCGTCTCCACAGGCGCGATCCCGCACTGGTGGGGCACATTCGGCGTCCTCGGGAAGCTCACCGTGATGAATACCCGCCCCGACTCCAGGCTCGCCAGCCGCTCGGCCAACCGACGGGCCGGCTGGTACTGGTAGAAATGGTCGCCAGCCTCTTTCAGCCCCTCGATACGTTCCGGAGCCGGCACGCAACCCGTGGCGATCACCAGGTAGTCGTAGCCATGGCGCCTGCCGCTGCGGGTCTGCAGTTCCTGGCGGGGGAAATCGAAACGGTCGACCCGGTCGAGCTGGAACATCACTTCCGGCCGCAGCAGCGAGCGCTGCGGTCGTTTCAGATCTTCGAGGAAGAATTGCTCGAAGGCGACGTACATGAAGGCCGGCTTGTAGTAGTGATCCGGCGAGTCGGAAATCAGCAGTACCTGCACCTCGCCGCCGAGTATCTCCGGGTAGAGCCGGACGACCAGCAGGTTGGCGAGCATAGTGCCGCCCACTCCGCCCCCGACGATGACGATTCGTTGCATGACTTCTCCTTAACCCTGAGGAAGCCATGGGTATATCTAGATGAACCGGGGGATTAGGCAAGCACGGCTTCGCCACGGAAACAGGACAAATCCGGAAACCTCACCCAGTTCAAGCGCTTGCCTGCGAAGACCCGCCGCCTACCAGAACTGGCAGGGTAGAACGACGGGAATACAGCGCTGCCTCGCTGACGCCTAGCGCCTCGTTCGGGCGAGGGCCCGGAACGTATCGAACGCCAGCACCAGCACGAGCATCGGCATGAGCAACGGGACGAAGGCGGACATGGCGTCCTGGTAAGGCCGCCCCAGCCACCACAGGTAGAGGCTGGCTCCGCCGATCAGCAGGATGACGAGAAGGATGACGAACTTGCAGAGGCGCGAGGCGAAGGAGAACGTATCGGACATGTCTTTTCTCGGTGGAAGCATGTGCGACCGTTTTAGCGAGCGGTGGTGCCGGTCGATATAGGAAACGTCCGATTGGCAGGTAATCGGTTTCGCAGAGCTGGCGTCGGCGTCGAAGGCCCTACCGGCATGACCGCGATCAACCCCCATGCCCTTTCATCGCTGCAATCTGGGAAAGAGCCCGCGCTCCACGAAATAAAGGCACAATGACATCATTGATTGCCGATGCCCGACATCGCAGTAGCCCAGGAGTCCAGCATGGCAACCCCACCCTATCCCGCGAACGAGCATTCCAGGCAAGCCTACGTCGACCAACTCGGATTGCTGGAAGAAGGTGCGGACGAGGTATTCGAGGAAATCCTCGCCGCCGCTACGTCCTACTTCCAGACGCCCATCGCGCTCATTTCCATCCTCGACCACCAGCGCCAGTGGTTTCGCGCGAGCATCGGCCTCGATACCCGGCAGACGCCGCGACGGGATTCGTTCTGCGCCTACGCGATCCTGGGCAAGGGAGTCTTCGAGGTGGCCGACGCCACCCTCGACCCGCGCTTCCGGGACAATCCCTATGTGCAAGGCGAACCGCGCATCCGCTTCTACGCCGGGGCTCCGCTGGCCACCGCGGAGGGTCTCAACCTCGGCAGCCTCTGCGTCATCGACCGGGAACCACGCGGGCCGCTGTCCGAGCGCGACATCGCCATGCTCGAGCATTTCGCCCGCCTGGTGATGGCCCGTATCCATACGCTGCGCTCGACCAACTACATCGACGAGCCAACCGGCCTGTACAACCGTCTCCGCCTGCAGGAGGACGTTTCCCTGCGCCTGCAGCGCGACGGCGCCCTCACCGTGATCGCCGCCGACCTCCTGCCCCTCGCCCTGCTGAATACCATCATCCGTACGCTGGGCTATCCCTTTTCCAACGACCTCATGCTCGAGGCGCGCGACCGCATCCGCGCGGCACTGCCGGATTTCACCCTCTACAAGATCAGCCCGACGCGCTTCGGACTGCTCCTGCCACGGCAGCAACAGGAAGAAACCGAGTCGGTCTGCCTCCGCTTGCTGCGGGCCTTCGAAAGCCCCGTCGTATGTCGCGGGATCCCGATCAAGGCCATCGTGGGACTCGGCGTACTACCGCTTGCCGACGATCCCCTCGACGGCGACCAGGACTGGCTGCGCCTGGTGGTCAGCGCGGCCGACGACGCCCGCGACCGCGGTGTCGGCTGGGCCCGCTACAACCCGCCGCTGGACCAGGCCCAGCAGCGCGCCTTCACATTGCTGACCTCGCTGTCCCAGGCGATCGGAACCGAAGAAGGCTTCCATCTGGTGTATCAGCCGAAAATCGACCTGCCGACAGGCAGGTGCACGGGCGTGGAAGCGCTGCTGCGCTGGCGGCACCCGCAACTCGGCTTCGTCAGCCCCGCCGAATTCGTGCCCCTGGCGGAGAAAACCGCACTGATGCGCCCCCTCAGCGACTGGGTGCTGCGCCATGCCATGGCCCAGCTGGCGCAATGGAACGCACGGAACATCCCGCTCAGGCTGGCGATCAACGTATCGGCATCGGACATGGAAGACAGCAGCTTCCTGGAAGAGGCCGTCAGACTCGCCAAAACCTACGACATCGACCTTTCCGCCCTCGAGCTGGAATTCACCGAAAGCGTCCTCATCCGCGACGCCTCGGCGGTCGGCTCGGTGCTGCTGCGTGCCCGGGAGCTTGGCATGGGCATCGCCGTGGACGACTTCGGCACCGGCTACAGCAACTGGACCTACCTGCGCGACCTGCCAATCACCGCCATCAAGCTCGACCAATCGTTCACCCGCGACCTCGCCGGCTCGCCGAAGGCGCAGAGCGTCACCCAGGCGGTGATCGGCCTGGCCAGCCAGTTGGGTTATCGGGTGGTCGCGGAAGGCATCGAGACCCACGACACCTTCCACCTGCTGCAGGCCTGGGGCTGCCACGAGGGCCAGGGCTATCTGATCGCCCAGCCGATGCTGCCGGAGCAACTGGAGGACTGGCTGCGGCGCTAGCCGACGCAGGCACGTGGAATGGGCCGTACCAGCATGCTCGCCAGCCTCGGCGCGTCGCTCAGGGACTGGCGAGCAAGGCCCAGACCAGATAGATCGAGTAAAGGGTCAGGAGTATCAGTGCCGACAGCACCGCCCTGCTGGCATGGCGCGCAGCCACCCAGCGGGAGTTGCGCCCGCAGCGCCAGACCACGACGAGGCTGAGGCACAGGTAGGCCAGTCTCACCAGCTCGACACCGATCATTCCCCACAAGGTCAGGGCCACCGCATGTTCGCCGGGAGCTTCCTGCATCAGCGGATCGACAATGGCCACCATCGCCTGCCTGGCGGCGACACTGAGCAATAAGAAACCCGCAGCGAAGAACAGCCAGAATGCCTTCCACAGCGGCTGCCCGCCGGAAAGGAAACCTCCCGCAGTCAGCCTCTCGTCGGCCAGGTCGGCCTCTGGGGTCTTGTATGGGTGCTCCATGCCCTGGGTCCTCCCTGCAAACGGGCACCCTAGCACATCCCGATCCGCTCGCCTTCTTCAGCGGGCGGCAGACCGTCCGTTGCGCCTCGCGATGTTTCCAGCGCTCCGGGTGTGCGGCCGAACCGGGTAGCGTCTCTAGCGCGGGCAGGAGACCTGCGTGCCTTCCACCTTGCGGATGTGATCGCGATAGGAGCCGGAAACCAGGATCGATTGCGTGCCGCCCTTCTCGCTGAGAATGCCATCGCAACTGTAATCGCAGCCAGCCTCGATGCTGAGGCACACGTCCTGTCCCTCGAAACGGTACAGGTTGGCAGGCCACCCCGTGCAATCGTACAGGCCTGCGCCAGGGCATTCGACGGCCTCGAGTCTTCCGGCAACGACGATGGTCGAACCTGCCATGTCCTTGAGTTCCTCCGCGGCGCCAGCGGCAATGGAGAAGAGAGCGGGAAATACAACCAGGGAAAGTCGGCAGGGCATCGGCTTCGGTACTGTCTACTATGTGGACGGAATTCTGAATCGGGTCAGGAATCGATATTCCCGTTCAGACCGAAGCGTGTTGAAGCAGTTCCCCGCCCCCACTCGCTCGGTTTCCCACGACCGCGGCAGCCCCAGGAGTTCGAAACCCTTGTCATTGGTAGTCGCAACTGCGAAGCGCTGCCTGTCCGTTCATACCGGCCACACGGGCAACTTCACTTTATTTGTATTTAAAAAAAGAGCCCATTCGGGCCCTTTTTTTTCAGAGACAAGTTATCAGGACTGATCCTTTCCAATATTGACGCTGAACGAGCCGGAGTTGTTGCCATAGGTTCCGGGCACGTCGTTGTAGATAAGAGTGATTGCGCCCTGGACATTACTGGGTGCAACCCAACGGAACAACCCGGTATTGACCGGAATGGTTCCGCTGTTGCCAATCTTCATGACCAGCGCGCCACAAAACGCATCGTGGCAGATCAGCCCTTGGTCCGGATGCTCCCGATCGCCCTGCGGCCCCCATTTCTGGGTAGGTCCGTAACTGGCCCAACCGGCGGCGACGATGGTAATGACATCGCCCGGATTGTAGATAATCGACGTTACCTGCCCTGCTTCGTTATTAGCCAGAACCTCACCTTTCCAAGCCATGATTGATCTCCGATATATGAATTCCTGTTCATAAACGAAAGAGGCGAAAAACCCTGATTCGCGATCCTTCCCTGTCAGCAAAGCACAGCAACGAGGAAGTACCGCCTACCAATTCATGCAGGAGAAAAGAGGATAATTCCGCCAGTGAATTGAATGTATTCGGAAAGGAAATTAAAAAGCAGGAGCAGAAGATAACGACAAAAAATCAAACTTCCAAAGACAACTACTTCAAGCTGAACAAACACTCCCGCTCGCCAGCCAGGGCGAACCCTATACGGAGCCGTACTAGAATGAAACGCCTCCAAGGCCGAGGAGGGAAAGAAGGCAACGTCGACTCGTTGACTGCCGCGCGATGGCGGGCCGGAAGAAAATCGGGGAAGGAGCGCAGAAGTCGGCTGAACGCCAGGAAACACGATGGTGCCCGGAGCCGGGGTCGAACCGGCACGGGGTTACCCCCGAGGGATTTTAAGCCAGAGCATGGCTTCCGCACCGGGACACCTATGGGGTTGGATGGGGCTTGCTGTAGCAGGTTTCCCAGCTAATCAATGCCTTCCATCATATCCCGGTGCGCGATGCAATCCGCCCCGGTTCCCTTTCGCTTGGCTCCTAGCCGGCCCCTGGAATCGGGGCCTTTCAGGAGCACCCTCATGGCGAAAATCAAACTCACCAAGTCCGTCGTTGACACGGCACAGGCGCGAACCTGCGACGTGGAACTCCGAGACACGCTCGTTCCAGGCTTCTTGTGCAAGGTTACACCAACCGGGCGCAAGGTATTCATGCTTCAGTACCGCACGAACTCCGGCGTGCGGCGCAAGCCATCGCTCGGCCAGTTCGGCGAGCTGACGGTCGAACAGGCCCGGTCGCTGGCGCAAGACTGGCTGGCCGAAGTCCGGCGCGGCGGCGACCCCGGACTGGACAAGGCGGATGCCCGCAAGGCCCCAACGGTCAAGGAGCTGTGCGGTCGGTTCATGGATGACCACTCCAAGCCGCACAACAAGCCGAGCACCCAGGCCGGCTATCAGTACCAGATCGACACCTTCGTCATTCCGGCCTTCGGCACCAAGAAGGTTCACGAAGTCACGCGCAACGACATTACCGCGCTGATGAAGCGCATGGAGAAGTCGCCCACCCAGGCCAATCGGGTGCTGTCGCTCGTGCGCAAGATGTTCAATCTGGCCGAGCTGTGGGGCTACCGGCCGGACGGCTCCAACCCGTGCCGCCATGTGCCCAAGTACCCGGAGAAAGGCTCGACCCGGCTCATTACCGATGACCAGATGGTCAAGCTGTTCGCCTATCTGGACAAGGCCGAGGCCGAGAACTTGGAGCATCCCATCCTCTTGCTGGCCGTCCGACTGCAATTCGAGTTCGCCGCGCGCATGTCGGAAATCCTGCTGTTGCAGTGGGATTGGCTCGACCTGCCCAATGGCCGGGTGGTCTGGCCGGACAGCAAGACCGGCGATATGTCCAAGCCCTTGAGCGAGGAAGCCAAGCGGCGGCTGACGAGCGCCCCCCGCTATGGCGATTCGCCCTATGTCTGCCCGGCGATCATCGACCACCGCCAGCCCCTCAGCCCCCACACCTACTATCAGGGGTGGCGGCGCATCCTCAGCAATGCCGGCGTGCCGAAGGTCGGCACCCACGGCATTCGCCATCGCTCCGCGACCGACATTGCCAATTCAGGCGTCCCGGTCAAGGTCGGCATGGCGCTGACAGCGCACAAGACCGTGGCGATGTTCATGCGCTACGTCCACACCGAGGACGATCCGGTGCGCCAAGCCGCCGAACTGGTGGCGACCCGTCGGCAGACCATCACCGGGAAGCGGCAACCGCAGCCGCAGGAGGCCATGGCATGAGCGCCCGGACGCCCAAGGCCGCCAAAGACGCCGCCCTGCCTGCCGGCTACGCCGGCATCCACGGCGGCATCGTGGAACTGCTGGACGCCGCGCGCCAGGCGGCGGCGCGCAGCGTCAATGCGCTGATGACGGCCAGCTATTGGGAAATCGGCCGCCGCATCGTGGAGGCCGAGCAACAGGGCAAGCGGCGCGCGGGCTATGGCGAGCAGTTGATCGCCCGGCTGTCCGCCGACCTGACCGCGCGCTTCGGGCGCGGTTTCAGCCCGGACAATCTGGAGAACATGCGGCGGTTCTTCGCCGCCTACCCCCGGCCTATGATTTCCGAGGCACTGTCTCGGAAATCGGGCGACGAGCTGCCTGCCGAGATTTCCGAGACAGTGTCTCGGAAATTCGCCCTGGCCGAGCTGGCGCAGGTGTTCCCGCTGCCGTGGTCGGCCTACGTGCGGCTGCTGGCGGTCAAGGATGACCACGCCCGCCGGTTCTACGAGGCTGAGGCGCTGCGTGGCGGCTGGAGCGTGCGCCAGCTTGACCGGCAGATCGGCAGCCAGTTCTACGAGCGCACGGCCTTGTCCAAGGACAAGGCGGCGATGCTGGTCAAGGGCGCAGCGCCGAGGCCCGAGGATGCCGTCAGGCCCGACGACGCCATCAAAGACCCCTACGTGCTGGAGTTCCTGAACCTCAAAGACGAGTATTCCGAATCCGATTTGGAGGCCGCCTTGATCCAGCGGCTGGAGGATTTTCTGCTGGAGCTGGGCGAAGGGTTCACCTTCGTCGGGCGGCAGCGGCGCTTGCGCATCGACCAGACTTGGTATCGGGTGGATCTTCTGTTTTTCCACCGACGGCTGCGCTGCCTGGTCATCATCGACTTGAAGCTGGGCAGCCTGTCCCATGCCGACGTGGGCCAGATGCTCATGTATTGCAACTACGCCAAGGAGCATTGGGCCTATGCCGATGAAAACCCGCCTGTGGGTTTGATCCTGTGCGCCGACAAGGGCCATGCGCTGGCGCGGTATGCGCTGGAAGGCTTGCCGTCGAAGGTGATGGCGGCGAACTACCGTACCGTGCTGCCGGATGCCGAGCTGTTGCAGAAGGAATTGGAGACTACGCGGCGCTTGCTGGAATCGCGCACGCCGAAGCAGCCCAAGAAACTCCCGCAGTAACCGGGCGTCCCGGCGTTCCGCCGTCGAGTTCGCGGGCTGCGCCCCACGCCTCGTTCCGAGTCGCGGCCATTCGGCTTTGACCCCTGACGCCTTCGGCCCTTGCGGGCCTGCGCGCTCCGCTTGCCCCAAAAGCCGAGGGTGTGCAGTGGGCGGGGTGTAGGCGGTCTTGCTGTTCCCTTCACCGTATCACGGCGTTCTCGCCGTCAAGGGCGGCGCGTGCCATGCACGCTTGCGTCCTGGCGGCCGTCTGCGACCCC
>NZ_KV813459.1:0-639 GCF_001813645.1 Pseudomonas sp. HMSC063H08 | reverse complement strand
CGGCAGGCCAAACGCATGGAGCGATCGATGGCAAACATCGAGTTCGGCTTCGGTGAAGGCGGCTACCAACCGACCGAGTTCATCAAGCGCTACCTACCTGATGGCTACTTCGACCTGCTGGTGGTGGACGAGGGACATGAGTACAAGAACAGCGGCTCGGCCCAGGGCCAGGCCATGGGCGTTCTCGCAGCCAAGGCACGGAAAACCGTGCTGCTGACCGGAACGCTCATGGGCGGCTACGCCGACGACCTGTTCTACCTCCTGTTCCGCATCCTCACTCAGCGCATGATCGAGGACGGCTATCGGCCCAACGCGCGCGGCAGCATGGCTCCCGCAGCCATGTCGTTCATGCGCGACCACGGTGTGCTCAAGGATATCTACACCGAGCGCGATGGTGATTCGCACAAGACAGCGCGGGGCAAGAAGCTCTCGGTACGCACGGTGAAGGCTCCCGGCTTCGGCCCGAAGGGCATCCACCGCTTCGTATTGCCGTTCACCGTGTTCCTGAAGCTCAAGGATATCGGTGGCAACGTACTGCCCGACTCCCAGGAGGAGTTCGTCGACGTGCCCATGGCGCCTGAACAGGCTTCGGCCTATCAGCGCCTGTCGGCCACGCTGACAGCGGAGCTCCGCCAGGCT
>NZ_KV813458.1:31710-55530 GCF_001813645.1 Pseudomonas sp. HMSC063H08 | reverse complement strand
TCCGGCAGCGCGGTGTAGTGCAGGTGGTGCGGACCGGCCCAGATGTAGATCGAGATGATCGCCCAGAAATGCACGATGGACAGGCGATAGGAGTAGATCGGTCGCCCGGCCTGCTTGGGCACGAAGTAGTACATCATGCCGAGGAAGCCGACCGAGAGGATGAAGCCGACCACACTGTGCCCGTACCACCACTGGATCATCGCGTCGGTGGCGCCGGAATAGGCCGAGTAGGACTTGCCCAGGCTCACCGGCAGCAATGCATGGTTCACGATATGGACCATCGCGGTGACGATGATGAAGGCGCCGTAGAACCAGTTGCCGACGTAGATGTGCTTCACCTTGCGGCGGGCGATGGTGCCGAAGAACAGGTAGGCATAGACCACCCAGACGATGGCCATCCACAGCGCCAGTGGCCATTCCATCTCGGCGTATTCCTTGGAGGTGGTGTAGCCCAGCGGGTAGCTGACGATCATCCCCACGATCGCCGCCTGCCAGCCCCAGAACACGAAGCGCGCCAGGGCGTCGGAAATCAGCCGCACGCCGCTGGTGCGCTGCACCACGTAGAAGGAGGTGGCGAACAACGCGCTGCCGCCGAAGGCGAAGATCACCAGGCTGGTGTGGATCGGGCGGATGCGGCCGAAGCTGGTCCAGGGCAGGTCGAGGTTGAGCGCCGGCCAGACCAGCTGGGCGGCGATGAACACCCCCAGGCCCATGCCGAGGATGCCCCAGACCAGGGTCATCAGGGTGAACTGGCGGACGACGTCGTAGTTGTAGCCGTCCGGATCTTTTCTGCTATCCGTATCGTTCATGGTCGCTGGCACGCCGGGCCCCGGGTCCGGCCGGCTGGCGAGCAGGCGCGACCCTCGGGTCCTCGTTGGGTTATCGGTATTTTTCTGGGTATCCCGTTGCCGGGTCGATGGAGTGCGGAGGTCGGATCTTCGTCTGGAAGGCTCGGAACAGACGGCTCATGGCACTGGTGGACATTCTAGGAGGGGAGCATTATTCGTCTCCAACGAATAATGTTGCTATTACAGTGCAAAATTATTGAATTGAAGCGGAGGGGGACTTCCGGGGCAGGGCGCACAACCGCTTCGTGGGATGTGCGCCAGGGCGGCTATCCGCCCTCCGCGATGGCGCTGTCGGCGATGGCAGGCTCAGCCAGTCTTTTTCTTCTTCGGCAGCAGGCGCTTGACCAGCAGCACCCCCGCCAGCACCACCGCGCCGGCGACGATGCCGAACAGGAAGTTCAGCAGGGTCGGGGTGATCGCCGCCAGCAACGGGCCCAGCGTGGCGATGCCGGCGACGCTCTGCGCGGCCTGTTCGATGGCGTGGTGGACCACCGGGATACCGTGGGTGAGGATGCCGCCGCCGACCATGAACATCGCCGCCATGCCGACCACCGACAGGCCTTTCATCAGGTACGGCGCGGTGCGCAGGATGGCGCCGCCGAGCCCTTGGGCGAAGCCGCTGTCGCGCTTGGACAGATAGAGGCCGGCGTCGTCCAGCTTGACGATGCCGGCGACCAGGCCGTAGACGCCGATGGTCATCACCAGGGCGATGCCGACCAGCACCAGCACCTGGGTGGTGAAGCTGGACTCGGCGACGGTACCGAGGGTGATGGCGATGATTTCCGCGGAGAGGATGAAGTCGGTACGGATCGCGCCGCCGATCTTCTGCTTTTCCAGGGCGGCCACGTCGACATTGGCCGCCAGCGCTGCCTCGTCGGCGTGCTCGTCGTCATGGGGCAGGTACTTGTGGGCGATCTTCTCGAAGCCCTCGAAGCACAGGTAGGCGCCGCCGAGCATCAGCAGCGGGATCACCGCCCAGGGCGCGAAGGCGCTGATCAGCAGGGCGGCGGGGACGAGGATCGCCTTGTTCCGCAGCGAGCCCTTGGCTACCGCCCAGACCACCGGCAGTTCGCGGTCGGCGTTGACCCCGGTGACCTGCTGGGCGTTCAGCGCCAGGTCGTCGCCGAGAACGCCGGCGGTCTTCTTCGCGGCGACCTTGGTCATCAGCGAGACGTCGTCGAGCACCGCGGCAATATCGTCGAGGAGGGTGAGGAGGCTGGCTCCGGCCATGTTTGGGTTTCCTTACTGGTAGGGGGCGCGAGACGCCTATTTGACAATGGAACGGTGTCAGCGAACAGAGAACCTTCGATTCCTGGGATAGGCGATCCCCTGAGATGGTTCCGAAGCCGCCCCGTGGGCGGCTAGAATACGCGGCTGTCCGCCTCTGCTGAAACAGGTCGTTATGGAATGAGCTTTTCCCTGCTCCGCCTGGTGGGATTCATCCTCGGGCTTTTCCTGGTCACCCTGGCGGCCAGCATGCTGATCCCGATGCTGACGCTGGCGCTCTTCCAGCGCTACGACGATTTCGACGCCTTCCTCTGGTCGAGCCTGCTCACCGCGGCTGCCGGCCTCGCGCTGGTCTTGCCGGGACGGCCGGCTCACGTGCATTTTCGTGCCCGGCACATGTATTTCCTGACCACCGCCAGTTGGGTGGTGGTCTGCGCCTTCGCCGCGCTGCCGATGGTGATGGCTCGGCACATCAGCTACACCGATGCGTTCTTCGAGACCATGTCGGGCATCACCACCACCGGCTCCACCGTGTTCAGCGGGCTGGACCAGATGTCGCCGGGCATCCTCATCTGGCGCTCGTTGTTGCACTGGCTCGGCGGCATCGGTTTCATCGGCATGGCGGTGGCGATCCTGCCGCTGCTGCGTGTCGGCGGCATGCGCCTGTTCCAGACCGAATCCTCCGACTGGGGCGAGAAGGTGATGCCACGCTCGCACATGGCGGCCAAGTACATCCTCGGCGTCTACGTCGCGCTTACGCTGCTGGGCGTGCTGTGCTTCTGGTGGGCGGGCATGACCCCCTTCGAGGCGTTCAACCATTCGATGGCCGCCATCTCCACGGGCGGCTTCTCCACCTCCGACGCTTCCCTCGCGCACTGGCCGCAACCGGCGGTGCACTGGGTCGCCGTGTTGTTCATGATCCTCGGCAGCCTGCCGTTCACCCTCTATGTCGCGACCCTGCGCGGCCATCGCCTGGCCTTGCTCAAGGACCACCAGGTGCATGGCTTCATCGGCTTCCTGGCGGTGACCTGGCTGGTTTTCGCCTTCTGGCTCTGGCTGAATTCCGATTACGGCTGGTGGGATGCGCTGCGCCTGGTGGCGGTCAACGTGACGTCGGTGGTGACCACCACCGGTTTCGCCCTGACCGACTACACCACCTGGGGAACCTTCGCGGTCATGCTGTTCTTCTACCTCACCTTCGTCGGCGGTTGCTCGGGCTCCACCGCCGGCGGGTTGAAGATCTTCCGCTTCCAGGTGGCCTTCGTGTTGCTCAGGGCCAACCTGCAGAACCTCGTGCATCCGCGGGCGACCATCCGGCAAAGCTACAACGGCCATCCGCTGGACGAGGAAATCGTCCGCTCGCTGATCACCTTTTCCTTCTTCTTCACCATCACCATCGGCGTGATCGCACTGGGGTTGACCATGCTCGGCCTCGACTGGGTCTCCGCGTTCACCGGTGCCGCGACCGCCGTGTGCAACGTCGGGCCCGGGCTCGGGCCGATTATCGGACCGGCGGGAAACTTTTCCAGCCTGCCGGACATGGCCAAGTGGCTGCTGACCCTCGGCATGCTGCTTGGTCGGCTGGAGATTCTCACCGTACTGGTGCTGTGCACCCGCGCGTTCTGGCGCTTCTGATCAGCCTTCGCGAGACAGGCTGGCGAGGGCCAGGCGGGCGATGGCCAGCTCGGCGTCGGTCTCCTCGCGGCTGCCGTCCTCGTCGAACCAGGCCGCCGAGAGTCCGGTCCAGGCCAGGATCCACAGCAGCAGGCGGCGGCGTTGCAGGCCGCTGGCGGCGACGACGATCTCCAGCTGGCGCTCGAAACGGCCGGGCGCCTGGGCGGTCTTCGCGTCGGGATTGGTGAACAGGTTGGCGTAGTCGTAGCCGCGCTCGCCGTAGAGCCGCTTGGGGTCGATGACTTGCCAGCCGCGCTCGCCGAAGTCGAGCACATTGCCGTGGTGGATGTCGCCATGCAGCGGGCGCTGTTCGCGAGCGGTCTCCAGCAGGTAGCGGGCGGCGTTCGCGCAGTCGACGTAGAGCCCGCCGTAGCGGCGCTCGGCGGCATACAGCGAGTCGAACCAGCGCTCCAGCGGGGTCAGTTCCGGCAACGGACCCGGGCGCGGGGCATGGATGCGTTCGATGGCCTGGCAGAGGATACGCGTAGCCTCGTCGTCGTCGCCGCGCTTGACCATCTCCAGCAGCGAGCGCCCGCCGGTGGCACGCTCCATCAGCAGCGCCTGGTGGTCGTAGGCCAGCACCCTGGCCGCGCCCTGGCCGTCCCACCAGTTGAGCAGTACGTGGCCGAAACGCTCTTCCTCGGCACTGGATATCTTCAGCATCGCCGCTGCGCCGCGATGGCGCACCGGCAGCAGGCGGCTGCTGTGGGTGGCGAAGGGCTCGCCGTCGGGTTGCAACGCCCAGCGCTCGAGGTAGGGCGAGAAATCGAGGGATTCGTTCACGGTCGGTCTCAGGCGCCCAGGCGCTGCTGGATGAAGTCGAGGAAGCACTGGATGCGCAGCGCCAGTTGCGAGTTGCGGTAGTAGACGGCGTGGATCGGTTGCCGGTATTCGCTCATCTGTTCGGCGAACAGCGGCACCAGGCGCCCGTCCTGGATATCGCGGTCGGTCATGAAGCTGGCCAGGCAGGCGATCCCCTGGTGGCTCAGGGCCAGTTGGCGGAGGGTCTCGCCGCTGGAGGCAGAGATATCCGGCTGGATCTCCAGGCGATCGCCGTCGGCGTGCACCACCGGCCAGCGGTTGAGGTGCTCGGGCTGGGTGAAGCCGAGCAGGGTGTGCCCTCGCAGCCCCTCGATGCTCGTCGGCATGCCGTGGCGGGCCAGGTACTCCGGGCTGGCGAGGATGTGCAGGCGGCTGGCGCCCAGCGGCCGCGCGTGCAGGGTGGAGTCGCTGAGCGCGCCGATGCGGATCGCCACGTCGGTGCGTTGCTCCAACAGGTCGATGATCAGGTCGTTGGTGTTGAGTTCGAGCTGGATGTTCGGGTACAGCCGGCGGAACTCGCCGATGTGCGGCACCACCGCGTGCAGCATGAAGGGCGAGGCGGCGTTGATCCGCAGGCGCCCGGCGGGGCTCTGCCGGCGCAGGGCCAGGCGTTCCTCGAGCGCCTCCATCTGCTGCAGGATCTGCCGTGCCTGGTCGAGGAAGTAGCGGCCTTCCTCGGTCAGCTCCATGCGCCGGGTGGTGCGGTTGAGCAGGGTGGTGCCGAGCTTGTGCTCGAGGCGCGAGAGGGTCCGGCTGACGGCCGAGGCGGTCAGTCCCATCTGTTCCGCGGCGGCGCTGATGGAACCGCTGTCGACTACACTGACGAAGCTTTGCAGTTCATCGGAGTTGGCTTTCATTCGTGACTCCAGGGCAATCATTGCCGAAGCATAGCGATGTTTTCGGCAAGGACTGAAGAGGCACGCGTGCCCGCAGGAGGTTTTCATGCCCGGCCACCGCATCACCCTCACCGGAGAAAAGCAGACGCTCCTGATCACCCTCTACGCCAAGGCGCTGGATAGCCGCCTGGACGATTCCATCCTCCATGACCGTTTCGCCGAGGAGGCGGTGCGGCAGATCGACTTCGACTTCTCCAGGGTCGCCCTCGGCAAGGGCAACGAACGGGCCCTGGCCATGCGCTCGCATTACTTCGACCAGGCCTGCCGCGACTTCCTCGGCCGCCATCCCGAGGGGCAGGTGCTCAACCTCGGTTGCGGCCTGGACAGCCGTATCTACCGGGTCGATCCGCCGGCCGAGCTGCCCTGGTTCGACCTTGACTACCCGGAGGTCATGGACCTGCGCGAGCGGCTCTACCCGCCGCGCGCCGGCGCCTATCGGGCGCTGCGCCACTCGGTGGACGACGACGGCTGGCTGCAAGGGGTGCCGCGCGAGCGGCCCGCCCTGGTCCTGGCCGAGGGGCTGATGCCTTATCTGCGGGAGTCCCAGGTGCGACGCCTGGTGGAACGCCTGGTCGACCACCTGGGTAGCGGCGAGCTGCTGTTCGACGGCTACGGCCGCCTCGGCATCATGCTGCTGCGCCTGTATCCGCCGCTGCGCGAGACCGGGGCGCAGGTGTACTGGAGCATCGACGACCCGCGCGAACTCGAGCGGTGGCATCCGGCCCTGCGCTTCATCGAGGAGGTCACCGACTATGACCCGCAGGACGTTGCCAAGCTGCCGCAGTCGTCGCGGCTGATGCTGCCGATCTACAACGGCTTCGCCTTCCTGCGGCGGATGGGGCGGCTGATCCGCTACCGTTGGCCCAGGGTCTAGGCGCCGCAGGCGAGGCCGGGGTCAGGCGAGCACCGCCACCGACTTGATCTGCGCCCACAACAGCTGGCCGGGTCGTAGTTGCAGCTGGTCCCGCGAGTAACGGGTGATCCGCGCCAGCAGCGGATTGCCGCCGGCATCCAGGCGCACTAGTACGTGGGCCGCGGTGTCGGTATCGACCAATTCCAGGACCCGTACCGGCAGGCGGTTGAGGATGCTGCTCTGGGCGTCGTCGCGCAGGTTCAGGCTGACGTCGCGCGCCTGTACCTTGAAGCGCAGGCGCTTGCCGGGGGCCAGCGGGGCGTGGGCGACGCGCATTTGCAGCGCGCTGCCGGGCAGGACCAGGGTCAGCAGGCCGTAGGCCGGGTCGTGGTCGCTGACCGTGCCTTCGATCACCACCCCGGCATCGTCGTCCAGCGCCAGCGGCAGGTCGACTCGCGCCAGGGTTTCGCCGATCGGCCCGCTGGCGCGGACCTTGCCGTTCTCCAGCAGCACCAGGTGATCGGCCAGGCGCGCCACTTCGTCTGGCGAGTGGCTGACATAGAGCACCGGGATGTCCAGTTCCTCATGCAGGCGCTCGAGATAGGGCAGGATCTCGCCCTTGCGCTTCAGGTCGAGGGATGCCAGAGGCTCGTCCATCAGCAGCAGGCGCGGGCTGGTGAGCAGGGCCCGGGCGATGCCGACGCGTTGCTGCTCGCCGCCGGAGAGGCGTTCCGGCATGCGTTCCAGCAAGTGCTCGATGCCCAGCAGGGCGCAGGCCTGTTCCAGCTCGACGCGGCGTTCGGCGGCGGCGATGCGCTTGAGACCGAAGGCCAGGTTGCGCCGCACCGTCAGGTGGCGGAACAGGTTGGCATCCTGGAACACGTAGCCGAGGGCACGTCGGTGGGGCGCGACGAAGAGGTTGCGGCGGCTGTCCTGCCAGGTCTCGCCGTTGATCGTCACCTCGCCCTCGGCGGCCTTTTCCAGGCCGGCGATACAGCGCAGGCAAGTGCTCTTGCCGGAGCCTGAATGGCCGAACAGAGCGGTCACGCCACGACCGGGAAGAGCCAGGTCGATGTCCAGTTCGAAGCCGGGGTAGGCGCGGCGGAAGCGCAGGCGCAGGCCATCCATCTCAGGCCCAGCCCGGCCGGCGGCGCCGGCCCGAATAGAGGGCGAGGAGGACGACGAAGGAGAACGCCACCATGCCGCCGGCCAGCCAGTGGGCCTGGGCGTATTCCATGGCTTCGACGTGATCGAATATCTGCACCGAGACCACGCGGGTTTTCTCCGGGATGTTGCCGCCGATCATCAGCACCACGCCGAACTCGCCGACGGTATGGGCGAAGCCTAGGATCGCGGCGGTGACGAAACCCGGCCGGGCCAGCGGCAGGACCACGCTGAAGAAACGGTCGACGGGGCTCGCGCGCAGGGTCGCGGCAGCCTCCAGCGGTTTTTCGCCGATCGCCTCGAAGGCGTTCTGCAACGGTTGCACGACGAAGGGCAGCGAGTAGAACACCGAGCCGACCACCAGGCCGGCGAAGGTGAAGGGCAGGGTGCCGAGACCGAGGCTCTGGGTGAGCTGGCCGATGAAACCGTTGGGACCCATGCTGACCAGCAGGTAGAAGCCGATCACCGTCGGCGGCAGCACCAGCGGCAGGGCCACCACCGCGCCGATCGGCCCCTTCAGCCAGGAGCGGGTGCGCGCCAGCCACCAGGCGATGGGTGTGCCGATCAGCAGCAGGAGGAGGGTGGTGAGCGAAGCCAGCTCGATGGTCAGCCAGATGGCCGCCAGGTCCGTACTGTCGAGTGGCAACGCCATGCAGGTCCCGCCTTAGAGTTCGTAGCCGTAGGACTTGATCAGCGCGACGGCCTTGGCGCCCTTCAGGTAGTCGACCAGGGCCTTGGCGGCGGCGTTGTCCTTGCCTTTGTTGAGGATGACCGCGTCCTGGCGGATTGGGTCGTGCAGCTCGGCGGGAACGATCCAGGCCGAGCCGGTTGCGACTTTACCATCCTTGTAGATCTGCGACAGGGCGACGAAGCCCAGTTCGGCGTTGCCGCTGGAAACGAACTGGTAGGCCTGGCTGATGTTCTGGCCTTCCACCAGCTTCGGCCCGAGCGTGGCGGCGAGGCCGAGCTTGTCCATCGCCTGGGTGGCGGCGAGGCCGTAGGGCGCGGTCTTCGGGTTGGCGATGGACAGGTGCCTGAAGCTGCCGCTCTTCAGCACCTCGCCCTTGGCGTCGACGTAGCCGGCCTTGGGCGACCAGAGTGCCAGGGTGCCGATGGCATAGGTGAAGCGCGAGCCGGGCACGATCTCGCCTTCCTGCTCCAGTTTCGCCGGAGTGCTGTCGTCGGCGGAGAGGAACACCTGGAACGGCGCGCCGTTCTTGATCTGCGTATAGAACTGGCCGGTGGCGCCGTAGGCGGCGACCAGCCTGTGCCCGGTGTCTTTCTCGAATTCCTTGGCGATGGCCTGGATCGGCGCGGTGAAGTTGGCCGCGACGGCGACCTGCACCTCGTCGGCGCTGGCGGCCAGGGATACGGCGCTGGCGAGGAGGGCGAGCAACAGCTGGGGCAGGCGGGTGGTCATGGAGTGCTCCTGTGGGGGGCGAACGAAGTTGGCGGACGGGGCTGGCGCAAGCTTAGGGGTTCGCTATGGCTTTTGGAATATAGCGCTACGCGGAAATTGATCTGGCGCAAGTCGCTCAGCCGGCCAGCGCGCGGAAACGCCGACGCGGCGCGGCCTCGCCGGGGAGTGCCAGGCAGCCGGCGCAGACCAGGCGGACGATGTTTTCCGCCGCCTGCCGGTAGTCGCTCGCGTCCAGCCCGGCCTGGCCGGTGAGGCGCGCCAGTTGCCAGCCGCCAAGGGCATAGGACTCGGTCATCGCCCACAGGTTGAGCAGCAGGTGGTACGGATCCAGCGGCGCCAGCAGGCCTTCGTCGATCCACTGGCGGATGCGCTCGGCGTTGCGTTCCGCCTGGGCGTCGAGGCGTTCCAGCAGCGCCGCCGGCATGCGCGGCGCGCCGCGCATGATCTCGCAGGAGAAGACCCTGGCCGCGTGCGGCCGCTCGGCGCCGATGCGCATCTTGTTGTCGACGTAGGCGCGTAGCGCCTCGGCGGGCGGCTGGTCACCGGCGAATGGCCGGGAGGCTTCCAGCAGAGGCTCGACGATGCTGTCCAGCACCGCCTCGTAGAGTTGCGCCTTGGAGCGGTAGTAATAGAGCACGTTGGCTTTCGCCACGCCGGCGCGCTCGGCGACGTCGCTGAGCCGGGCGGCGCTGAAGCCGCAGTCGGCGAAGACTTCGCAGGCGGCGTCGAGGATCAGTTGCAGGTTGCGTTGGCGGATCTTCTTCATCGGGACCGATACGGGGCAGGTTTCGTTGTTAATATTTTTATATAACGAATGCCTTGTGCCTGGATAGTCGTCGCCAGGCCGGCGACGCTTGATCGGATGCGCATTGCCAAGCCGTGGGGGCGCTGGTATCTGTATGCATGAACAGTGCCAGGCTCCGCTTCCCGTGAATTCCCCAGCGCTTCCCGAACCCTTCTACTACCTGCACAACTTCCGCGCGGTGCTCGCCTGGATCGGCGAACGCTATGCCGATCTGCTCGACGATCAGGAACGTGCCTTCATCGCCGCGTTCGCCGAATTGCCCGAGGCTAGCCAAGCCCTGCTGGTGCGCATGGTGATGCGCAAGGGCACGCTGTTCCGCGAAGGCAAGCTGGCCTATGCCGAGATCGGCGACACGCGCGCCGCCGTGCAACCGCTGTTGGCACTGGGCTGGGTGGACGCGCAGCCGGCCCTGGAACTGGCGCAACTGTTCGGCTTGCTGAAGAAGGATGAGTTGTCGCAGCTGTTCAGGGACCATCTCGGGCGCGCGAACCTGCGCAAGGATGCGCTGCTGGAACGGCTCCAGCCGTTGTTCCCCGAGGCGCGGCGGCTCGCCGAGTGGCAGGCCGACTTCGCCGAACCGGTCTACGAGTTGCGCTGCATGGCGCTCTGCGACCGCTTGCGGTTGATGTATTTCGGCAACCTGTGGCAGGACTGGTCGGAGTTCGTCCTTGCCGACCTGGGCATCTATCGTTACGAAAGCGTCGAGTTTTCCGCCGATTCCCGCGGCTTTCGCCTGCGCGCCGACGTCGACGCCTATCTCCACCTGTTCGACTGCCGACAGCGCTTCGACCTCGGCGAGCCGCTGGAGGAACTGCTCGCCGGCCTGCCGGGCGAACCCTACGCCAATCCCTGGCTGGAAGGGCGGCGGGTCAAGCTGCTGTTCCAGTTCGCCCAGTACTGCGAAAAGCAGCGGGATTTCGACCTAGCCCAGCGGCTCTATCGCCAATCCAGCCACCCCGGCGCGCGCCTGCGGGCGATTCGCAGCCTGGAACGTGGCGAGCGCTTCGCCGAAGCCCATGCATTGGCGCGGGAGGCCAGCTGTGCGCCGGAAAGCGACGCCGAACGCCAGGGCCTGGCCCGATTGCTGCCGCGCCTGCAAGGCAAGCTCGGCCTGCCGCGACAGGCGCGGGCGGCGGCTCCGGAAATCGAACGCCTGGACCTGTGCCTGGCGTTCCCGAGCGAACCCTGTAGCGTCGAGGGGGCGGTCCGCGAGCACCTGGAAGAGCCCGGTTGCGCGGTGCACTACGTCGAGAACGGCCTGATCAATTCGCTGTTCGGGCTGCTCTGCTGGGAGGCGATCTTCGCCGCCATTCCTGGGGCGTTCTTCCATCCCTTCCACAGCGCGCCGGCGGACCTGCACAGCGCCGACTTCCGCCAGCGCCGCGCCGCCCTGTTCGAGGCCTGCCTGGGGCGGCTGGAGGACGGCAGCTACCGCGACGCGATCCGCTGTCGCTACCGCGACAAGTTCGGCCTGCAGTCGCCTTTCGTCTACTGGGAGCTGCTTGGCGAGGAACTGCTCGAACAGGCGCTCGATTGCCTGCCGGCGGCCCACCTGCGCGCCTGGTTCGAACGCCTGCTGGAGGATATCCCGGGCAACCGCGCCGGCCTGCCGGACCTGATCCAGTTCTGGCCGGCGCAGCGTCGCTACCGGATGGTCGAGGTCAAGGGACCGGGCGACCGCCTGCAGGACAACCAGTTGCGCTGGCTGCAATTCTGCCGCGAGCGGGAGATGCCGGTGGCGGTCTGCTACGTGCGCTGGCATGTCGATGACTGAGCAGGGCGGCGAGGCGCTGTACCAGGTGGCGGTGCGCGCGCTTTGCGAGTTCAGCGCCAAGCGCGGCGACCTCGACCTGCGCTTCACCCCGTCGCCCAGCGCCCTGGAAGGCATCGCCGGACATACCCTGGTGACCTCCCGGCGCCCCGCTCACTACCAGCGCGAAGTGGCGCTGGACGGACGCTATCGTCACTTGCAGGTGCGCGGCCGGGCGGATGGCTACGATCCGCAGGCGAACTGCCTGGAGGAAATCAAGACCCACCGCGGCGACCTCGCCCTGCAACCGGCCAACCACCGGCACCTGCACTGGGCCCAGGCCAGGGTCTACGGCTGGCTGCTCTGCGCCGAACGGAAGCTGGAGGAAGTCGAACTGGCGCTGGTCTACCTGGAGGTCGGCAGCCAGAAGGAGACCCGCTTCGTCGAGCGGGTGCGGGCCGACGAGCTGCGGCTGTTCTTCGAGAGCCAGTGCCAGGCGTTTCTCGCCTGGGCCGAGCAGGAACTGGCGCACCGCCAGCGGCGCGACCGCGAACTGGCCGCGTTACGCTTTCCCCACGCCGAATTCCGCCACGGCCAGCGGCAACTGGCGGAGGCGGTGTACAAGGCCGCCTCCGCCGGTTGTTGCCTGATGGCCCAGGCGCCGACCGGGATCGGCAAGACCATCGGCACGCTGTTCCCGCAACTCAAGGCGATGCCCGGGCAGCGCCTGGACCGGCTGTTCTTCCTGGCCGCCAAGACCCCGGGCCGGGCCCTCGCGCTGCATGCCCTGCGCAGCCTGGAAGGGGAGACCGGCGGACTGCCGGTGCGGGTGCTGGAACTGTTGGCGCGGGACAAGGCCTGCGAGCATCCGGACAAGGCCTGCCACGGCGAGTCCTGTCCCCTGGCCCAGGGCTTCTACGAACGCCTGCCGGCGGCACGCGCCGCCGCCGTGGAGGCGCGCTGGCTGGACCAGGCGCGGTTGCGCGAGGTGGCGCTGGCGCACCGGGTCTGTCCCTACTACCTGGGCCAGGAACTGGCGCGCTGGTGCGACCTGGCGGTGGGCGACTACAACTACTACTTCGACCTCGGCGCCATGCTCCATGGCCTGGCCCAGGTCAACCAGTGGCGGGTGGCGGTACTGGTGGACGAGGCGCACAACCTGGTGGAGCGCGGCCGGCGGATGTATTCCGCCGAACTCGACCAGGGCGATTTCCTCGGTGTGCGCAAGACCGCCCCGGAGGCCCTGAGGAAACCGCTGGAGCGCATCCAGCGTGCCTGGAACGAACTGGGCAAGACCCAGGCGGACGACTACCAGGCCTACGACGAGCCACCGCAGAAGCTGCTCCTGGCCTTGCAGAACGCGGTGGCGGCGATCAACGACCTGCTCGCCGAGCAACCGCAGGCGCTGGAGCCGGCGTTGCAGGAGTTCTACTTCGCGATCCTGCAGTTCGGCCGTCTCGCCGAGCTGTTCGGCGAGCATTCGCTGTTCGACATCGAGAAGCGCCCAGGCCGCAACGGCCGCAGCCTGGCCCGGCTGTGCCTGCGCAACGTGGTGCCGGCGGCGTTTCTCGCCGAGCGCTTCGCCGCCAGCCGCTCCACCGTGCTGTTCTCCGCTACCCTCGGGCCGCGCGACTATTACGCCGACCTGCTTGGCCTGCCGGCGGGCACGCCCTGGCTGGAAGTGGACTCGCCATTCAGCGCCGAGCAATTGGAGGTGCACATACAGCGTCGGGTTTCCACGCGCTATGCGCAGCGTCAGGCCTCCCTGGCGCCCATCGCGGCGATTCTCGGCGAGCAGTTTCGCCAGCGGCCGGGCAACTACCTGGCCTTCTTCAGCAGCTTCGATTACTTGCAGCAGACGCTGGACGTCTTCCGCCAGGCATACCCGTGGGTGCCGTGCTGGAGCCAGACGCGACGGATGGACGAGGCGGAGCGCCGGGCCTTCCTCGAACGCTTCGTCGCGGGCGGCGAGGGCATCGGCTTCGCCGTGCTCGGCGGTGCCTTCGGCGAAGGCATCGACCTGCCTGGAGAGCGCCTGATCGGCGCCTTCATCGCCACCCTAGGGTTGCCCCAGGTGAATCCGGTGAACGAGCAGATCCGCCTGCGCATGCAGCGCCTGTTCGGTGACGGCTACGACTACACCTACCTGTATCCGGGACTGCAGAAGGTGGTCCAGGCCGCCGGGAGGGTGATCCGCAGCCGCAGCGATCGCGGCGTGGTGCACCTGATCGACGACCGTTTCGCCCAGGCCAGGGTGCGCCGGTTGCTACCGGGCTGGTGGCAACTGCGTTGACCGGTGGCGATACGCCGGCAGGTGCTGCCGGACAGCCGGGCAGCCATGTATAATCGCGTCCCCACGATTTCCCCCGATCCGGATACGCCATGGCTTCCGCTCCCGACGCTCTTCCCCAGGCCCTTTCCTCCGACGACGCTCCGGCCCAGGCCGCGCCGAGCGACGCCAGCGCGTTGCTGAAGGCCGCCCTGGCGAAGAAGAACCAGGCCCAGCTCTATCCGCAGCGGAAGATCCACGACAAGGGCCAGCGTCCCGGCATGGCGCCGCGCGGTACCCGTCGTTCGATGGGCAAGCGCTGAGGCCTTTCCCGCGCCTGGCGTTTTGTGGGCCAGTTCCCGCCACGAAGGATCAAAGCGGGCAGCCTTAACAGTTTTGCCCTTTCGCGGCCGTAGGTCGCAGCCCCATCCCTTATGCTCGCCGCCCCTGGGCGAGCCGCGTCGATGCAGCGCGCCCGTTTGCCGGAATCCGCCTGCTGCATGTCGCGTCACCTTCCATCGTCTTTCGTTTCCCTGCGCAGCCTGGCCGGGCATGCGCCCGCTGTGCTTTGCGTGCTGCTGCTGGCGTTGCTCAGCGCCAGCCTGGCCAGCCAGACGCGCTCGCTGCGCCGCGAGCTGGCGGAATTGCCCGCCGCAGCGGCCCCGGCGCCGCCAGCCAACCCTTCAGCGGCCCCGCGCGCGGCGTTAGCCGGCTTGTTCGGTGGCGCTCCGTCGCCGCGCGGCGCGACGGCGGGCGAGCGTCTGCAATTACGCCTGCTGGCCTGCTTCCTGGCGCGTCGCGAGGACCGCTCGGCGGCGCTGATCGCGGTGGCCGGGCGCTCGCAGCGCTTCCTGCCGGGCGCCGAAGTGCGCCCCGGCACCGTGCTGCTGGCGGTTCATCGCGACCATGTGGTGCTGCGCGACCAGGGTTATGAAGAACGTCTGTATTTCCCCAAAGCCGAAGGGGCAGAAACCACCCATGCCACGTTGTAGTACCCGTTCCGCCCAGCGCCTGTCTCCGCTGTTCCTGGTCCTGTCGCTGGCCGTCCTCGGCCTGGCGCCGCCGGTCCATCCGGCACCTGCCGCGACTGCCGCCGCGCAAGAGGAAGAGCAGTGGACGATCAACATGAAGGATGCCGAGATCGGCGACTTCATCGAGCAGGTATCGAGCATCAGCGGCCAGACCTTCGTCGTCGATCCGCGGGTGAAGGGACGGGTGACGGTGGTATCCCAGGCGCGGCTCAGCCTGGCGGAGGTCTACCAACTGTTCCTTTCGGTGCTCGCCACCCATGGCTACGCGGTGCTGCCGCAGGGCGACCAGGCGCGTATCGTGCCGAACATGGAGGCACGCCAGGACGCCGCGCAGAAGACCGTCCGCGATGGGCCGGGCAGCCTGGAGACGCGGGTGGTCCAGGCGCAGCAGACCTCGGTGGCGGAACTGATCCCGATGATCCGGCCGCTGGTCCCGGCCCATGGCCATCTGGCCGCCGTGCCGTCGGCCAACGCGCTGATCGTCAGCGACCGCCGCGCCAACATCGAGCGCATCGAGGCGATCGTGCGCAGCCTCGACCGGGCCGGCGAACATGACTACAGCATCTACGACATGCGCCATGCCTGGGTCGCGGAAATCGCCGAGGTGCTCGATCGCAGCGTCACCCCGGCCGCCGGGAAGAGCGCCGCCACCGTCCAGGTCCTCGCCGACAGCCGCAGCAACCGCCTGGTCCTGCTCGGGCCGCCGCAGGCGCGAGCGCGCTTGCTGCGGCTGGCGCAGTCGCTCGACGTCCCCTCGTCGCGGTCGGCGAACAGCCGGGTGATCCGCCTGCGCCATGGCGACGCCAAGACCCTCGCCGCCACCCTCGGGGAGATCGGCGAATCGCTGCGCGGCGAGCGGGGCCAGGATGGACGGGGAAGCGGCAAGCGCGGCCTGCTGGTGCGCGCCGACGAATCGCTGAATGCCCTGGTGATCCTCGCCGACCCGGAGGATGTCGGTCTGCTCGAGGACATCGTCCGCCAGCTCGACGTGCCGCGTGCGCAACTGTTGGTGGAGGCGGCGATCGTCGAGCTGTCCGGCGAGATCGGCGACGCCCTCGGGGTGCAATGGGCGCTGCGTAGCGGGCATGTCGCCGGCGGCGCTGGCTTCGCCGACAGCGGGTTGTCCATCGGCACCCTGCTAGGCGCGTTGCAGGCCGGCAAGCCGCCGGCAGAGCTGCCCGACGGTGCGATAGTCGGCCTCGGCAGTCGCGATTTCGGCGCACTGGTCACCGCGCTGAGCCGCAATAGCCGCAGCAACCTGCTGTCGACGCCGAGCCTGCTGACCCTGGACAACCAGAAGGCGGAAATCCTGGTCGGCCAGAACGTGCCGTTCCAGACCGGCAGCTACACCACCAGCGCCAGCGGTTCGAGCAATCCGTTCACCACTGTCGAGCGCAAGGATATCGGGGTGACCCTCAAGGTCACGCCGCACATCGGCGAGGACCGCATGCTGCGCCTTGAGATCGAGCAGGAAATATCCTCCATCGCGCCAACCGCCACCCTGGCGGCGAAGGCGGTGGACCTGGTGACCAACAAGCGCTCGATCAAGAGCACCGTACTGGCCGACGACGGCCAGGTCATCGTCCTCGGCGGACTGATCCAGGACGACCTGCTACGCAGCGATTCGCGGGTACCGCTGCTGGGCGACATCCCCGGCTTCGGCCGGCTGTTCCGCTCGTCCCGCGAGACCCGGGTGAAGCGCAACCTGATGGTCTTCCTGCGACCGAGCATCGTCCGCGATGCCGCCGGCCTGGAGCGCATCAGCCATGGCCGTTACCGTTCCATCCAGTTGCTGCGCGGTGCTGCCGGCGAACCGGTACGCCCGCTGTTCGAGGATGCCGGCGCCATCGACCTGCGTCCCGCCGCCCACGTCGCACCGGCACCTATTGGCTCGCCGCGCAGCTATCCGGCTCCAGCCCCGGTGCTGATGGAGAAGCCGCGCCTGGCGGACCCGGCGTCCCTGGGCGACGGTCGCGGCGGCGAGGTGCTGGAGGTTCGCCAGGGCACGCACGCGCCGCAGCCGCCGTCACCCCAGCGCTACGCCGTGCGATTGGTCGAGGGCAGCAGCGAAGCCTTCATGCGCGCGCTGATCGAGCGGCATCCGGGCCTGTCGTTGCGTTTGCGCCGCGAACTGCGCGATGGCCAGGAGCTGTTCGCGGTGGAGCGGGGCGACTACCTCGACCCGGAGCAGGCACGCCGGGCCCTGGCGGAACTGCCCGAAAGCCTGCCGCGAGGGAAGGCGCGGGTGATTGCGCATACGCCGGGAAGCGCCCTGTGACGGACTTCGAATCCTTGCGTCGCGCTTCGTCCACCGGATTGACCGGCGCGCTGCGGCGGCCGCGCTCCGGCGCAGCGCCACTGCCAGATCTGGCAGTTGTCGCTGGCGGGGACGGAGGCTTTAGTAGCCGCACTTTTTTCCAGGGCCGGGCAGTGGGACCGCAATGCATGGACGACATCGAGACCAGAGTGAGGAAGCTGGTAGCCGCCCGGCTCGGCGTGGAGGAATGCGACATCCGGCTGGACAGCGATTTCCGTAACGACTTCGGTGCCGAGTCGCTCGAGGTGGTCGAACTGGTCATGGCCCTGGAAGCGGAGTTCGGCGTCGAGATCGCCGATGACGATGCGGAACGGATCGAGACCGTGCGCCAGGCCATCGACTATCTCGAGGAAGCCGTGCCGACCTGACTCCCCCTGGACCACCGGCCGATGCCGTGGTCATTCCCTGCGAAACGCTGTGCGCCACCTCCCGCCCGTGCCGGCGGCAAGGTGCGCGACGTCCCGCGCTTCGATTACGCCGGATCGTCCAGCCCGCCCCGGGCCGATCCGGCTTTTTTTTGCCCGCCACCGCGGTAGCGAGGCAGCCGCCGTCGGTTGGATTTCCTGAATCTTCCGGCGCCTCGCCGGTCGACCGGACAGGGGCGTTGCGCCATTCGCGGTGCGCGCTCGCCATTCGTAACGGAGGTCGCCATGGCTACACGACGGAAAACCACACCCCAGGAAATCGACGACATTCAGGACCGCATGGGTTCGATACGCGAACTCGATTTCGACGAGCGCCGCCAGGCGCGCAAGGCACGGATCGGCGACGAGCGGCCCGAGGCCGAGGTGGAAGCCGAGTTTTCCCCGCGGCGGGTACGCGAGGCGGGCCACGCCGGCGGGCAGCCGGACGAGGACGACGGTTACCAGGATAACGTCGGCATGGACGATCTGGCGCCGGAGACCCTGATCGATGAAAGCGGTGCCCGCTCGCCGGCCGAGCGCGGTGGCGAATCGCCCGCGGACAAGCGCCTGAGGGTCGTGCATGGCAACGAGATCGGCGCTGGCCACGGCCTCGACGAAGCCGAGCTGGCACGTCGCGATCCGCTCGACGGCTCCTCCACCGAGGAGCGCTGAGCGCGCGCAGACTGTATCGAAGTATTTCCGGCGCCTGGCGTTCTGTGATCGATTCGGCTCGGTTGTGGTGCGCTGCCGCACGCTTTACCGCCGGATGGAGCGGGGCACCGGATTTACTGCAAAAGCTGATAGTTGTCTTCCCGGGTGACGGCGTTGCACGGTCCTGCGGCGTGCAACCCGGCCTGGGCGAAATACCGGCGGAGCGGACCAGGCTATCCCGTCGGAGGCGATGTCGCCGGGCTGCTGGCTTTCAAGGTTTCCCTTCGATGACCAGGAGCTACCCATGCAGCACAAAAGATCCCGCGCCCTGGCGAGCCCGCGCTCGCCGTTCCTCTTCGCCCTGCTGGCGCTCGCCGTGGGCGGCACGGCCAACGCCCATGACGATGGCCTGCCGGCCTTCCGCTATTCGGCGGAGCTACTCGGCCAGTTGCAATTGCCCAGCGTGGCCCTGCCGCTGAATGACGAACTGTTCCTCTACGGTCGCGACGCCGAGGCGTTCGACCTCGAGGCCTACCTGGCCTTGAACGCGCCGGCGCTGCGCGACAAGAGCGAATACCTGGAGCACTGGAGCGGCTACTACAGCATCAACCCGAAAGTGTTGCTGACCCTGATGGCCATGCAGTCCGGGCCGTTGGGTGCGCCGGACGAGCGCGCCTTGGCGGCGCCGCTGGGGCGGCTGTCGGCGAAACGCGGCTTCGATGCCCAGGTACGCGACGTGTTGCAGCAGTTGTCGCGACGCTACTACGGTTTCGAGGGATACCAGTTGCGCCAGGCGGCTGCGCGCAAGGCCGTCGGCGAGGACGGCCTGAACGCGGCATCGGCCGCGCTGCTCGGTCTGTTGCGAGAGGGGGCGAAGGCCTCCGCCGTGCAAGGCGGCAATCCGCTCGGCGCCTACGCGCAGACCTTCCAGCGCCTGTTCGGCACCCCGGCCGCGGAACTCCTGCAGCCGCGCAACCGCGTGGCCCGGCAACTCCAGGCGAAGGCCGCGCTGGCGCCGCCATCCAACCTGATGCAATTGCCCTGGCGCCAGGGCTATTCCTGGCAGCCCAACGGAGCGCATTCGAACACCGGCTCGGGCTATCCGTACTCGTCCTTCGATGCGTCCTACGACTGGCCGCGCTGGGGCAGTGCGACCTACAGCGTGGTCGCCGCCCACGCCGGCACGGTACGGGTGTTGTCGCGCTGCCAGGTACGGGTGACCCACCCCAGCGGCTGGGCGACCAACTACTACCACATGGACCAGATCCAGGTGAGCAACGGCCAGCAGGTCAGCGCCGACACCAAGCTCGGCGTCTATGCCAGCAACATCAACACCGCGCTCTGCGAGGGTGGCAGCTCCACCGGACCGCACCTGCATTTCTCGCTGCTCTACAACGGCGCCTTCGTTTCCCTGCAGGGAGCCAGCTTCGGTCCGTACCGGATCAACGTCGGCACCAGCAACTACGACAATGACTGTCGCCGCTACTATTTCTACAACCAGAGCGCCGGCACCACCCATTGCGCTTTCCGCCCGTTGTACAACCCCGGCCTGGCGCTCTGAGTCGGCGCGGGGCCCGGCTCCAGCCGGGCTCCGCGCGAGGCTCCGCCGCGAGCGAAACGGCGCTGAACACCTGGCGCGTCGCTGCCGCCGCGCCCGGCGCCAAGCTGACCGCGTGGGCCGGCATGCTCAGCCGCGCCGTGGCAGCAGGGCGTAGGCGTCGCGAACCACATCCTTGCCGTAGTGGCGCTCCAGGCGGCGGACGACGAAGTGACCGCGCGCCATGGCCTGGAAATGGTTCATGAACACCGTGTTGATCGCCGCGCCGCCGAGGGCGCCGACGATGGGCACGATCTGCGCCGCGAGCTTTTCCGAATACTGCACGCCCAGGCGCTCGGCGACCTTGCGCACCAGGGCCAGGAGCATGGGCGCGGCCTTCTTGCTGCCGGCGTCCTTGCCGAGGAAGTCGGCGGCCGCCTTGACCTGCTGGGCCAGCGCCGTACGCACCGCGTAGTAGCCGGACTCCGACGCGTCGTCCGAGGCGGATTTGCCGCCGAGGGCGAAGACTTCGATACAGGCCATCAGGGTGTCCATGTCCCTGATCGACTCGCCCTCGCTGCGCGCGATGTCGGCGATGGAACGGAAGATGATGCCGGTGGTGACCGGCACCTCGACCAGCATCGCCAGCGGCCCGAAGAAGCCGCCGACGCCACCGGAAACGGCGGCGCCGAGGGTATGCAGGCGGTTCGCCGGTTGACCGCTGGCGTTTTCCTGGAGAGTGGCGGTGGCCGAGCGGGCGACTTTCAGCAGCGCTCCCTCGATCACCGAACCGAGCTTCTCGTTGACCTTCCGCGGCAGCTTCTTCAGGCCGTATTCGATCGGCGTGCCCAGCAGGCTGGTGAGTTGCGCGGTGAGTCCAGGGTTCTCCAGCAGGTTCTTGGCGGCCTGGAGTTGCTTGAGATCGGCGGGGGAAAGGCTCATGGAAGGTCCGGCTGACGGTGGTCGGTCAACCTAACCACTGTCCGCCGGCGTTGTCCACGCTCAATAGTCGCCGCGCTTGCGGAAGGCCCAGCGGCCGGCGAGGAAGGTGAAGCTGGCGACCAGCACGAGCATGATCCAGAAGCCTTCAGGATCGTCGGCGAAGGGAATCCCGCCGACGTTCATGCCGAAGAAGCCGGCGACGATGTTGATCGGCAGGGCCAGCACCGTGACCATGGTCAGGGTGAAGAGGATGCGGTTGTTCTGTTCGTTGAGCTTGGCCGCGATCTCTTCCTGCAGCAGCTTGATCCGTTCGCCCAGGGCGGTCAGGTCGCTGATCACCAGGGAGAACTCCTCGGTGGCTTCGCGCAGCTCACGCAGGTCGGCATCCTGTAGCCATTCCGGCGGTCGGTTTAGCAGGCGCAGCAGCGAACCGGGCTCCAGCGCCAGCAGGCGTTGCAGGCGTACCAGCACGCGCCGCATGGCGCCGAGGTCGGCGCGGTTGGCGGAGAGGCGCAGGGCCAGTAGCTGGTCCTCGATGCGGTCCACTGCGACGCTGGTTTCGCGGACGATCTGGGTCAGCACGTCGCCCTGGTCGCGCAACAGGTGGATCAGCAACTGCAGGGGTGAACGGAAAGGTTCGCCATGCTTCACCGAAGAGCGCAGCTTGTCCACCGAGCGCAGCGGTTGCGCTCGTGCACTGACCAGCAGCCGGCCGCGGGCGCAGACCCACAGGGTGGCCACGTCCGAGGAAACCAGGCCGAAGTTGAAGACCACGTCGTTGACCACTGCCAGCAGCGCCGAGTCGACGTGTTCGATGCGCGTCGAGCGCGACCCTTCGCGCAGGCTTTCGAAGAAATACTCCGGCAGTTCCAGATGCTTCTTCATCCAGCGCTCGCAGGCGGCATGGGCGAGGTTCAGGTGCAGCCAGAGGAACTCGTCCGGCGCCTCCTCGCGAGCCTGCCGCAGGCAGGCGAGGGCGGTAGCCGAGTCGATTTCCCGCCCCGCTTCGCCGGGGCGGAAACGGAAACCGTAGATCAGGCCGAACAGGTCGGCGTCCTGGGGCGGGGAGATACCGTGATGCATGGTCGCTCGCGGGAGAGGATCGGTTGGATAACTTGGCATCGTGACGATGACGCTTTGATTGCAGGACGATGAAGGCCGCTTCGCGGGATGCCCGGCGATGCTTTCCGTTGGAACTGTCGGGGGCGTCTTGCCGTCGCCTCGCGCCGACGAACTACGAGGTGCCGGGAAGTGCTATTTCATTTCTCCCGGTTTTTTATGAAATACGCATCGTAGAGTTCTGATATTTGCCCGCTGGGTTATTTATTCGATTTGCCGTGCCAGGTGATGGGGGTTGTTTATAAAGTATTATAACTTTTTGATTATATATTGTTTATCAATTAGATAGGCGTGTGATGGCTAAATGGCTGCATGTTTTCCAGGGGTTATCTAAATTGAATTTTTCATAGGGGTTTTCTTAGTCGTTATATATAAAGTCAGACTCGCCTTTTATTTAAAAGCTGCTATTTCTGGATTACATGGTGCGGCCGTTCGGTCGCTGCTTGACAAGAGGAATGTCGGAAATGTCGATCCAGGCGAAAGTTACCCCTATCGATCAGAGTATTTCTTCTGCGGCTGCCGTCGAGGTTCCGGAAAACGGGATACTCAAACTCTCCCAGAGCAGTAATATCGCGCTCGATGTCGCACCGGAGTCGGTGGCGGGATACTCGAAGAGCGGTTCGGACCTGATCGTCCAGCTGAAGACCGGGGAAAGCGTCCGGATCGCCAACTTCTATGCGGAAGGCCAGCCTTCCAGCCAACTGTTCCTGGCCGACAAGGACAAGCTGGTGGCGGTAGATCTGCCGCCGGTCGCTGCCGACGGGCCGCTGATGGCCGGCTACATCCCGCAGGAAAGCCTGGCCGGTTTCGAGTCGCTGACCGGCGCCGGTGTGCTCGGTGGCATGAGCGCAGGGACTGCGCTGCTGGTCGGTGCGGCGGCCATCGGCGCCGGGGTGGCGATTTCCAACAGCAGCGGCGGCGGTGGCGGCGGTTCTTCGGTGCCCCCGGACACCACTCCGCCGAAGGCGGCCAGCGGCCTGAAGATAGCGCCTGACGGCAGCAGCATCAGCGGCCAGGCCGAGGCCGGCGCGAGCGTCGGCATCGATACCAATGGCGACGGCAAGCCGGACCTCACCGTGATCGCCGATGCCAACGGCAATTTCACCGCTCCGCTGAACCCGCCGCTGACCAATGGCGAGACGGTGACGGTGATCGTTACCGACCCGGCCGGCAACAGCAGCACCCCGGTCACCGCCGAAGCCCCTGACTTCCCCGACGCGCCCCAGGTCAATGCCAGCAACGGCAGCGTCCTCAGTGGTACGGCGGAAGCGGGCGTGACCATCGTGATCACCGACGGCAACGGCAATCCGATCGGCCAGACCAGCACCGATGCCAACGGCAACTGGAGCTTTACCCCCGGTAGCCAACTGCCGGATGGCACCGTGGTCAATGTGGTGGCCAGGGACGCCGCCGGCAACAGCAGCCCGGCGACCTCCATCACCGTCGACGGCGTGGCGCCGAGCGCGCCGGTGGTCGAGCCGAGCAACGGCAGCGAACTCAGCGGGACTGCCGAACCGGGCAGCAGCGTGACCCTGACCGACGGCAATGGCAATCCGATCGGCCAGACCACCGCCGATGCCAACGGCAACTGGTCTTTCACGCCGTCCACCCCGTTGCCGGACGGTACCGTGGTCAACGTGGTGGCCAGGGATGCCGCCGGCAACAGCAGTCCGCCGGCCAGCGTTACCGTGGATGCCGTCGCGCCGGCCACGCCCACCGTCGATCCGAGCAACGGTACGACCCTCAGCGGCACCGCCGAGCCGGGCAGTAGCGTGACCCTGACCGACGGCAACGGTAACCCGATAGGGCAGGTCACCGCCGACGGCAGCGGCAACTGGACCTTCACCCCGAGCACACCGTTGCCCAACGGCACGGTGGTCAACGCCACGGCTACCGACCCGTCCGGCAACGCCAGTTCGCCGGCCAGCGTCACCGTGGACGCCGTGGCACCGGCCACGCCAGTGGTCAACCCGAGCAACGGCACCACGCTCAGCGGCACCGCCGAGCCGGGCGCCACCGTGACCCTGACCGACGGCAACGGCAACCCGATAGGGCAGGTCACCGCCGATGGCAGCGGCAACTGGAGCTTCA
>NZ_KV813458.1:30597-31610 GCF_001813645.1 Pseudomonas sp. HMSC063H08 | reverse complement strand
ACCGCCGATGGCAGCGGCAACTGGAGCTTCACACCGGGCACGCCGCTGGCCAACGGCACCGTGGTCAACGCCACGGCCAGCGACCCGACCGGCAATACCAGCGCTCCGGCCAGCACCACCGTGGACTCGGTGGCGCCGGCCGCACCGGTGGTCAATCCGAGCAACGGCGCGGAGATCAGCGGCACCGCCGAACCGGGCGCCACGGTGACCCTGACCGATGGCAGCGGCAATCCCATCGGGCAGGTCACTGCCGACGGCAGCGGCAACTGGAGCTTCACCCCGTCCACGCCGCTGGCGGATGGAACCGTGGTCAACGCCACCGCTACCGACCCGGCCGGCAATACCGGCGGCCAGGGCAGCACCACCGTGGACGCCATCGCGCCGGCCACGCCGACCGTCAACCTGAGCAATGGCAGCAGCCTCAGCGGCACCGCCGAGCCGGGCAGCACGGTGATTCTCACCGACGGCAACGGCAATCCGATCGCCGAGGTCACCGCCGACGGCAGCGGCAACTGGACCTACACCCCGTCCACGCCGATCGCCAACGGTACTGTGGTCAACGTGGTGGCCGAGGACGCCGCCGGTAACAGCAGCCCGCCGGCGACGGTGACCGTCGATTCCAGCGCGCCGCCGGCGCCGGTGATCAACCCGAGCAATGGCGTCGTCATCAGCGGCACCGCCGAGGCCGGTGCCACCGTGACCCTCACCGATGCCGGCGGCAACCCGATAGGGCAGGTCACCGCCGACGGCAGCGGCAACTGGACCTTCACGCCGGGCACGCCGCTGGCCAACGGCACGGTGATCGTCGCCACGGCCACCGACCCGACCGGCAATACCGGCCCGCAGGCCGCCACCACGGTGGACGCGGTGGCGCCGCCGGCGCCGGTGATCGATCCGAGCAACGGCACGACCATCAGCGGCACCGCGGAGGCCGGGGCCAAGGTGATCCTCACCGACGGCAACGGCAACCCGATCGGCGAAACCACCGCCGACGGCAGCGGCAACTGGACCTT
>NZ_KV813458.1:0-30497 GCF_001813645.1 Pseudomonas sp. HMSC063H08 | reverse complement strand
GGCACGGTGGTCAACGCCGTGGCCCAGGACCCTGCGGGCAATACCGGCCCGCAGGGCAGCACTACCGTGGACGCGGTGGCGCCGAACACGCCTGTGGTCAATCCGAGCAACGGCAACCTGCTCAACGGTACCGCCGAGCCGGGCAGCACCGTGACCTTGACCGACGGCAACGGCAACCCGATCGGCCAGACCACCGCCGATGGCAGCGGCAACTGGAGCTTCACGCCCGGCTCGCAACTGCCCAACGGCACCGTGGTCAACGTAACCGCGAGCGACGCCGCCGGCAATACCAGCCTTCCCGCTACCACGACGGTGGATTCCTCGCTGCCGTCGATCCCGCAGGTGGATCCGAGCAACGGTTCGGTGATCAGCGGCACCGCGGACGCCGGCAACACCATCATCATCACCGATGGCAACGGCAACCCGATTGGCCAGGTCACCGCCGACGGCAGCGGCAACTGGTCCTTCACTCCAGGCATCCCGCTGCCGGATGGCACGGTGGTCAACGTGGTAGCGCGCAGCCCAAGCAATGTCGACAGTGCGCCGGCGGTGATCACGGTGGATGGCGTGGCCCCGGCGGCGCCGGTGATCGATCCGAGCAACGGCACCGAGATAAGCGGTACCGCGGAAGCCGGTGCGACGGTGATCCTCACCGATGGCGGCGGCAACCCGATCGGCCAGGCCACCGCCGATGGCAGCGGCAACTGGAGCTTCACCCCGGGCACGCCGCTGGCCAACGGCACGGTGATCAATGCGGTGGCCCAGGATCCGGCCGGCAATACCAGCGGCCCGACCAGCACCACGGTGGACGCGGTGGCCCCGGCCACCCCGGTGGTCAACCCGAGCAACGGCAGCGTGATCGCCGGTACCGCGGAAGCCGGCGCCACGGTGATCCTCACCGACGGCGGCGGCAACCCGATCGGCCAGGCCACTGCCGATGGCAGCGGCAACTGGAGCTTCACCCCGGGCACACCGCTGGCCAACGGCTCGGTGGTCAATGCGGTGGCCCAGGACGCCGCCGGCAACACCAGCGGCCCGGCCAGCACCACGGTGGACTCGGTAGCCCCGGCCACCCCGGTGCTCGATCCGAGCAACGGTACGGTGATCAGCGGTACCGCCGAAGCCGGCGCCACGGTGATCCTCACCGATGGCGGCGGCAACCCGATCGGCCAGGCCACCGCCGATGGCAGCGGCAACTGGAGCTTCACCCCGGGCACTCCGCTGGCCAACGGCTCGGTGATCAATGCGGTGGCCCAGGACGCTGCCGGTAACACCAGCGGCCCGGTCAGCACCACGGTGGACGCTGTGGCCCCGGCCACCCCGGTGATCGACCCGAGCAATGGTGTCGAACTCAGCGGCACCGCCGAACCCGGCGTCCGGGTGATCCTCACCGATGGCAATGGCAACCCGATCGGCCAGACCCTTGCCGACGGCAGCGGCAACTGGACCTTCACGCCCGCCACGCCGCTGGCCAACGGCACGGTGGTCAACGCCGTGGCCCAGGACCCGGCCGGCAATACCAGCGGCCCGGCCAGCACCACGGTGGACACGGTGGCGCCGGCCACGCCGGTGATCAATGCCAGCAACGGCAGCGTGATCACCGGCACCGCCGAGGTCGGCGCCAAGGTGATCCTCACCGATGGCAACGGCAACCCGATCGGCGAGACCACCGCCGACGGCAGCGGCAACTGGACCTTCACCCCCGGCACGCCGCTGGCCAACGGTACGGTGATCAACGCCGTCGCCGAGGACGCCGCGGGCAACGCCAGCGGTCCGGCCAGCACCACGGTGGACTCGGTGGCGCCGTCCGCTCCGCTGCTGAGCATCAGCGCCGACGGCGCGCTGCTGACCGGCACCGCCGAGCCGAACAGCCAGGTGCGCATCGTGGTCAACGGCGACACCGCCAACCCGATCACGGTCACCGTCGACGGCGCCGGCAACTTCAGCCTGCCGTTCGCGCCGCCGCTGATCACCGGCGAGCTGATCGCCGGGGTTGCCGTCGACGCCGCCGGCAACGTCAGCGGGCCGGCCACCATCAACGCGCCGGACCTGGCGCCGCCGACCATCAGCGTGCCGGAAGCCGCCGATACTTGGATCAACGCCGCGGAGATCGGCGACGGCATCCAGGTCGATGTGACGGTCCGTCCGACCATGCAGGTCGGCCAGGTGGTCACGGTCAAGTTCGCCGGGCAGAACGGCTACGAGGCCGAGGTCAGCCATACCCTCACCGCCGGCGACATCGCCGCCGGCAACCTGACCCTGACCCTGACGCCTCCCGGCGGCATGGGCCCGTTCCCGGAGGGCGCCTCGACCGTCACCGCCGACATCAACGGCGGCACCGCGTCGACCCCGGTGCCGTTCACCATCGACACCATTCCGCCGGCGACCCCGGTGCTGTCCCTGGTCGGCAACATCCTGACCATCTCGGCGGAGCCGGGCACCGAGCTGACGGTCACCGTCGACGTCGGCGGGGTGACCGCCACCGCCACGGTGACCGCCGACAACAGCGGGCTGGCGTCGCTGAACCTGCTCACCGACCTGGATATCGACTTCAGTTGGGACCAGTTGCTCAATGCCCAGGTGTCGGTGGTCGGTCGCGACCCGGCCGGCAACCCGAGCAACACGGCGAGCATCGGCATCGGCACCAGCATCGAGCAACCGGTGACCATCGGTAACTTCGGCCTCGACGTCAGCCTCAACCCGCTGAACCCGCGTTTTGGTTTCAGCGGCACCACCGAGCCCAACTCCAGCGTGGTGATCCGGGTCATCACCCCGGCGTTGAACGTCGAATTGCTGCCGATCCAGGCGGACTCGTCCGGCAACTTCTCGCTGAACCTGCTGAGCCCGACCATCCTCACCCAGTTGGGGCTGAACATCACCGACATCCTCAACCTCGGCTCGCAGATCTCGTTCAACCTGGTGTCCACCGACAGCAACGGCAACGACAGCGCCGCCTACGGGATCACCCTGACCCCCAACGGACTGTCGCTCAACATCGGCCAGATCGATGTCAACGGTACTTCCGGCGACGACGTGCTGTCCGGCGCCAACGGCAGTTCGGAGCACATCAACGGCGGCGACGGCAGCGACCTGATCTTCAACGTGGGCACCGGCGATCACGTGGTGGCCGGCAACGGCAACGACACCATCCAGATCACCGCGACCGATTTCGTCAGCATCGATGGCGGCGCCGGGTTCGACACCCTGGTCCTGGCCAACGGCATCGACCTCGACTACAACGCCGTCGGCGTCGGCACGCTCAGCAACCTCGAGCGCATCGACCTCGGCAAGGGCGACTCGGGTAGCGTGCTGACCCTGACCGCGGCGGAGGTGGATGCCATCACCGATGCCAACAACACGTTGCAGATCACTGGTGAGAACAACGACACCCTGAACGTGGTGGGCGCGGTGAATACCGGTACCACGCAACTGATCAACGGCATTACCTACGACGTCTACACCTTCGGCAGTACCACCCTGCTGATCGAGGACAACACGGTACAGGTCGTGGTCTGATGCGCGGGCGCAGGCAGTACGCGCGCAAGGGACGGCGGCATGGGAAGGGAGCCATCTGGCTCCTTTCCCTGGGCCTGCCGATGTTCGCGTCGGCCATGCCCCTCGACCAGGCGGTCAGGGCAGGGCTGGCGATCCACCCGGAAGTACGATCCGCGATGGCCGAAGCGGACCGCGCAGGCACCGAGGTGGAGATGGCCAAAGGGGGGTACTACCCCTCCGTGACGATGTCCGGGGGGCCGCAGGAGTTCGACTTCGGCGAGATCGTCTACGATCTCACCGCGTCGCAGATGCTGTACGACTGGGGTCGGGTGACGAGCAAGGTCGACAGCGCCAGCGCGACCCAGCGCAAGCTGTCCGAGGCGGTGCTGGTGGCGCGCGACGACGCGGCGCTGGATATCGTCGAGACCTACCTCGACGTGCTCGCCTCGGAGCGCCGGGTGGAGGCGGTACGCGAACACATCCAGCGCCTCGACGGTATCCGCGAGATGACCCAGGCGCGCGGCGGCGACGGCTACGCCGACCGCAGCGAGCTGGATCGCGCCAATCTGGAACTGTCGCGGGCCCAGGAGCAGTTGTCGCTGGAGAAGGGCAACCTGCAGGACGCGCGCAACCAGTACGCGATCCTGGTCGGCCAGGAGCCCGCCGACCTGGTGGAGCCCGAGCCGATGTCGCTGCAACGCTACCTGGCGGCCAGCGATATGGCGCGGGTGATCCGCGAATCGCCTTTGCAGCGCAAGGCCCTGGAGGACGCCAATGTCGCCGAGGCCGAGGTCCGCGAGGCCAAGGCGTCGCTGCTGCCGCAACTGAACCTGGAGGCCAGCGCGCTGCGCCGGGAGATCGGCGGGCATCCGGAAAGCGACTCGGTGGTATCCCTGCGCTTCCGCATGGACACCTTCCAGGGGCTTTCCAACTTCCGCCGGCCGACCGCCGCGCAGCAGCGCCTGGAATCGGCGAAATGGAGCGCCGACGCGATGCAGCGCGACATCCGCCGGCAACTGCAGAACCTCTTCGACAACGGCGACACGCTGCGCTGGCGGGAACAGTCGCTGACCCAGCAGGTGACCGAGTCGGAGCAGGTCGGCGAGTTGTATCGCGAACAGTTCGAGGTTGGCCGGCGCGACGTGATCGACCTGCTCAACGTGCAGCGCGAGCGGTTCGAGGCAGAGCGGCAACTGATCAACCTGCGGATCGAACGCAAGCGCATCGAGTATCGGGCGGCCGCGCAAGTCGGCCTGTTGGGTCCGCTATTGGAGAACCGGCTGAATCATGGAAGCTGAGAAAACCCCGGATAACGTCGTGATCCTCAACCACGACCCCATCGTCGACCCGTTGCGCCAGGGCCTGCTGCTGCTCTGCCGGCAGCTCGGCCGGCCACTCGGCGACGCCGAACTGGTGGACGGCATGCCGCTGGAGCACGGTCGCCTGCCGTTGCACCTGGTGGCCCGCGCGTTGCGCCGCGCCGACATCACCGCCCAGGTCACGCGCCAGCCGTTGCGCCGGATCGACCGCTACCTGCTGCCGGCCCTGCTGCTGCTCGACGACGGCCGCGCCCTGGTGCTGGTGGGCAACGACGGCGAGCACGCCGAGGTGCTGGTGCCGCAGAGCGACGGCGGAAGCCAGAGGATGCCGCTGGCCGAGCTGGAAGCGCTGTACAGTGGCACGGCGATCTTCGCCAAGTGTCGCTACCGGCCGGACGGGCGGGTCGGCGACTACGCCAGCGCCTTGCCCGAGCACTGGTTCTTCGGCCCGCTCAAGCGGCTCTGGCGTTCCTACGCCGAGGTCACCGCCGCGGCGCTGGTGGCCAACGTCCTGGCGGTCGCCTCGGCACTGTTCGCCATGCAGGTCTACGACCGCGTGGTGCCCAACGCGGCGTTCGACACCCTGTGGATCCTCGCCAGCGGCGTGGCCCTGGCGATCGTCCTCGACGGGGTCCTGCGGATCATGCGCGGCCACCTGCTCAACGTGCTCGGCAAGCGCCTCGACCTGCAACTCTCGACCCTGCTGTTCTCCCGCGTGCTGAGCACCCGGGTCGCCGCCAAGCCGGCGTCGATGGGCGCCTTCAGTACCCAGGTGCGGGAGTTCGAGTCGGTGCGCGAGTTCTTCACCTCGTCCAGCGCGGCGCTGATCAGCGACCTGCCGTTCGTGGCGATCTTCCTGCTGATCATCGCCGTGATCGGCGGCCATGTGGTCTGGGTGCCGCTGGTGGCCTGCGTGCTGATGATCCTGCCGGGGCTGCTGACCCAGCGCCTGCTCGGCCACCTGTCGCGGCAGAACCTGCGCGAAGGGGCGATGAAGAACGGCGTGCTGCTGGAAGCCTTCGAACACCTGGAGACGGTCAAGGCGACCCGCGCCGAAGGCCGCTGCCTGCACCAATGGGAAACCCTGACCGGCGAACTGGCCGGCACGGCGATGAAGACCCATACCCTGGCCTCGACCCTGAGCTACTCGGCGAGCATCGTCCAGCAGCTCTGCTACGTCGGCGTGGTGGTCTTCGGCGTCTATCGGATCAGCGAGGGCGCGATGACCGTCGGCGGCCTGGTGGCCTGCTCGATCCTCGCCTCGCGGGCCATCGCACCGCTGTCGCAGGCGGCCGGCATCCTCGGTCGCTGGCAGCACACCAAGGTGGCGATGGAAGGCCTCGACCAACTGATGAGCGCCGAGCAGGAGCGCCCCCAGGGCAAGCGCTTCGTGCACAAGGAGCGCCTGCAGGGACATTACCGCCTGGAGGGCGTGCGCCTGGCCCACGGCGACAGCCCGCCGGTGGTCGACGTGCAGGCCCTGAACATCCGCGCCGGCGAGCGGGTGGCGCTGCTCGGCAGCAACGGCGCCGGCAAGTCGACCCTGCTGCGCCTGCTCAGCGGCCTGCTCGACGCGCAGGCGGGACGCCTGCTGCTGGACGACGTCAGCCTGACCCAGATCGACCCGGCCGACCGCCAGCGCGGTATCGGCTACCTGCCGCAGGACGTGGCGCTGTTCCATGGCAGCCTGCGCGACAACCTCAACCTGGAGAACGCCGCGCTGGGCGACGAGGAACTGCTGGAGACCCTCGACGGGGTCGGCCTGGGCGCCTTCGTCCGCGGCCACCCGCTGGGGCTGGACATGCCGATCCAGGGCAACGCCAGCCTGTCCGGCGGCCAGCGCCAGGCCGTCGGGCTGGCCCGGGTGCTGCTACAGGACCCTCCGATCCTGCTGCTCGACGAGCCGACCGCGGCCTTCGACCAGGGCAGCGAGAAACAGGTCATCGACTACCTGCAGCAATGGCTGGGCAAGCGCACCCTGGTCATCACCACCCACAAGAAAAGCATGCTCGCCCTGGTCGAGCGTGCGGTGGTCCTGCGCCAGGGCAGGGTGATCATGGACGGCCCGCTGGAGCAGGTGGTGCAGGGCAACCAGGTACAGGCACCGCAGGCCGCCGAAGGAGGCAACCATGGACTCTGAACGCGACGCCGCCGCCCTGCGCCGGCAACTGGCCGACCCGTTGCTGGCGGCTACCCACCCGGTCTACCGGCCGCTGCTCTGGACCCTGCTCGGTTGCGTGCTGCTGTTCATCGGCTGGGCGGCCTGGGCGCAACTGGACGAGGTGACCCGCGGCGACGGCCGGGTCGTGCCGTTCAGTCGCATCCAGAAGATCCAGAGCCTGGAGGGCGGCATCCTCGACCGCCTGCTGGTGAAGGAGGGCGACCTGGTGGAAGTCGGCCAGCCGCTGGTGCGCCTCGACGAGACGCGCTTCCTCACCAACTTCCAGGAGTCGGCGAACCAGGCCAGCGTGCTGCGCGCGGCCATTGCCCGGCTCGACGCCGAGGTGCTAGGCAAGAAGAGCATCGAGTTCCCGCCGGACGTCGATCCCGAGGGGCCGCTGGCGCGTTCCGAACGCGAGCTGTTCAAGTCGCGCCGCGACAAACTGGTGGAGGGCACCCAGGCGATCCAGCGGCAGATCCACCTGGCGCAGAGCCAGCTCGACCTGGTTCGCCCGCTGGTGGCCAAGCGTGCGGTGAGCCAGATGGAGGCGCTCAAGCTGAGCCAGGACATCGCCACCCTCAGCGGCAAGCTGACGGAGCTGAAAAGCACCTATTTCCAGGATGCCTATACCGAGCGCGCCCAGCGCAAGGCCGATCTCAGCGCCCTGGAACCGATCGTCCAGCAGCGCCAGGACCAGTTGCGCCGCACCGAGATCCTGTCGCCGGTGCGCGGGCGGGTGAACACCGTGCTGATCAACACCCGCGGCGGGGTGATCCAGCCCGGCGAGCCGATCATGGAAGTGATCCCGGTAGAGGAGCGCCTGCTGGTGGAGGCGAAGATCAAGCCGCGCGACGTGGCCTTCCTGGTTCCCGGCATGCCGGCCAAGGTGAAGATCACCGCCTACGACTACACCATCTACGGCGACCTCAAGGGCACCCTGGAGCAGATCAGCGCCGACACCATCGAGGAGGAGACCCCGCATGGCAAGGAGTCCTACTACCAGGTGCTGATCAAGACCGATGGCAGCCAGCTGAAGCGCGGCGAGGAGGTATTGCCGATCATTCCGGGGATGGTTGCCGAGGTGGACATCCTCAGCGGCAAGCGCAGCGTGCTCAACTACCTGCTGCGGCCGCTGATCAAGGCGCGCCTTTACTGAGGCGTGCAGGACAGGCCCCGGTCGGTGGGAAACGTGCCAGCCGCTTCCCTGTAACCGTGGCGAGCTACGTAGGCGGTGGCGCTGGTAACGCTGCCCGGGCGGGCGCACGCTAGGCGTCGCGCCGAGCTGCGAGGCGCTGTCGGGTCCTGGCGTCGAGTAACTCGCGCAGGGTCTTGAACAGCGGTGCGCGATCGGTATAGCGACGGCCGTAGTCGAGGTTGAAGGCATAGTCGAAGTCCGCCGGATTGTCGCCCTGGGTGTGCTGGAGCAGGGTTTCCAGCTTGTCCAGCGCTTTCACTGCCAGGGCTTCGGCGGTCTCGCCGCGCTCGTATTCGTCCCACAGGGCGAGCAGGCGATCGCGCAGCGGCGTGTCCAGATGACGGGTCAGCTGCAACAGGTCGGCGCGTTCCTGTTCGCCCTTGTCCGGGTGCGCCGCTTGCTCGACGGCGGGGATGTCGCCGTGGATCGCTTCGCCGAGGTCGTGGACCACGCACATGCGCAGAACCTTGCCGAGGTCCAGGCCGGCCAGTTGGTCCTCGAAGGCCAGTGCCATCAGGCAAAGCCGCCAGCTATGTTCGGCGGTGCTTTCCGGGCGGCCGGAGGAGGTGTGCGCGGAGCGCAGGACGTCTTTCAGGCGTTCGGCTTCGCGGAGGAATTCGAGGCGGTTGCTCAGCAGTTCGAGGGACATGGCACGGGCTCCGCTACCGGTGAAACGAGCCTGCAAGCCTAGGCGCGGCGGTGCTGAAGGTCCATGGATAAAATATCCGCGGCGACGTTCAGAGGGTTTCCACCAGGCGTACCGCGCGTCCGTCCGAGAGGGTCATGCGGGTCCAGCGGCAACGGCTGCGCCGGATCGGCACGATGGCCGAGGCGTTCGCTCCGCTGGCGAACTCCAGCGCCGGCGGTGCCAGCAGTTCGCGCCAGCCGAGTTCCTCGAGGGTGGCTTCCTGGCGGAGGATTTCCTCGCTGCAATAGGGCCAGAGCGAACGGTCGAGCAGTTCGCCGAGGGGTACGCCGAATTGCGCGGCGCGTGCCGGCGAACAGGCCAGCAGGCGATGGGTGAGGTCGCAGATCAGGTGCACGGGTTGCGGGTTGGCCTCGACCAGGCGGGCCAGTGCCTGGTCGGCGGCGCTTTCCAGGCGGGCGCCGAGCAGACGCTCCAGGCGTGCCCGTTCCTCCACCAGCAGCGCCTGGGTACCGGACTCCCAGCGCGAGATGGTCGATTGCGCCACGCCGAGCAATTCGGCGGCATGCGTTTGCTTGACCCGGTGCAGCAGGCGCCAGCGACGCAGGGCGGGGCCCAGGGACGAAGAGGGGAGAGGCTCGGTCATGCTTGGCTACGCGGGCGCGAATGGACGCTGAAGTTTGCGCCCGACGCCGGGCGGAGGCAAATCGGCGCGACACCGGGGCGACCCGTATGGTCGGCGGCGAACCTCGGAGGGCCGCCCGCGCCGCGCCGGCAGCCGTGGAGCTGCCGGCGGGCGTCTCGCTCAGGCCTTGGCGAAGGTGGTGGGGAAGGGCAGGTTGTACAGGCGTTGCCCGGTGGCGGCGAAGATCGCATTGGCCAGCGCCGGGCCGATGGGCGCCACGCCGGGTTCGCCGACCCCGGTGGGCGCTTCGCCGGAGGGCACGATGTGCACTTCGACCTTGGGCATCTCGGCGATCCGCAGCACCTGGTAGCCGTCGAAGTTGTTCTGCTCGACCTTGCCGTCCTTCAGGGTGATCGCGCTGTGCAGGATCGCGCCGAGGCCGAAGCCGATGCCGCCCTCCATCTGCGCGGCGATCACGTCCGGGTTGATCGGGATGCCACAGTCCACCGCACAGACCACCCGCTCGACCTTCAGCTTGCCGTCCTTGTCCACCGAGACCTCGACCACCTGGGCGACGAAGGTCTTGAATGCCTCGGTCACCGCGATCCCGCGCCCGCGCCCGGCGGGCAGCGGCCTGGATGGGTCCCAGCCGGCCTTTTCCGCGGCCAGTTCGAGCACGCCGCGCAGGCGCGGCTGCTCTGCCAGCAGGTCGCGGCGGAACAGATAGGGGTCCTTGCCGGCGGCCTGCGCCGCCTCGTCGATGAACGCCTCCACCGCGTAGACCGTGTGCGAGCTGCCGACCACCCGCCACCACAGGACCGGCACGCCGACCTGGGTGGTGCTCAGCTCGACCGAGACATTGGGCACCGCATAGGGCAGGTTGGCGGCGCCTTCCACCGAGGTGGCGTCGACGCCGTCCTTGACCATCACCGCGGCGAACGGCGTGCCTTCCAGGATCGACTGGCCGACGATGCGATGTTGCCAGCCGACCAGCTTGCCGTCGGCGTCGAGCCCGGCTTCGAGCCGGTGGTAGTACATCGGCCGGTAGAAGCCGCCGTGGATGTCGTCCTCGCGGGTCCATTGCAGCTTCACCGGCACGCCGTTGGCGCCCAGCGCCTTGGCGATCGATACCGCCTCGACGATATAGTCCGACCAGGCGTTGGCGCGCCGGCCGAAGCTGCCGCCGGCGTAGAGCGTATTGATCTTCACCTGCTCCGGCTTCAGCCCGGCGGTGCGCGCCGCGTTGCCCTGGTCGACGGTCTGGAACTGGTCGCCGGCCCAGATCTCGCAGCTGTCGGCGGTCAGCCTGACCACTGCGTCCAGCGGCTCCATCGGCGCATGGGCAAGGAACGGGAACTCGTAGCTGGCGGCGATCCTGCGGGTCGCCCCGGCCACCGCCTTGGCGGCGTCGCCGTCCCTGCGCGCGGGCTTGCCGGGTTGCTCGGCGAGCTTGCGGTACTCCGCCATCAGCGCCTCGGAACCACGCTTCTCGGCCTTGCTCTCGTCCCACTCGACCTTGAGCGCGTCGCGGCCTTGCTTCGCCGCCCAGAAGCCCTTGGCGACCACCGCCACGCCGTGCGGCACCTGGACCACCTCGACCACCCCCGGAATCGCCCTGGTCGCCGTGGCGTCGAACGATTTCACCGTAGCGCCGAACAGCGGCGGGCGCTGGAGCAGGGCGACCAGCATGCCGGGCAGGCTGACGTCGAGGGTGAATTGCGCACTGCCGTCGGTCTTGCCGGGAACGTCGACGCGCGGCGCCTGGTGACCGATCAGGCGGAAGTCCTTGGGATCCTTCAATTGCACTTTTTCCGGCACCGGCAGTTCCGCCGCCGCAGCGGCCAGCGAACCGTAGCTGGCCTTGCGCTGGCTGGTCGGATGTTCGACGAAGCCGTCGCGGGTACGCAGTTCGGCGGCTGGTACCTGCCACTGGCGGGCGGCGGCCTCGACCAGCATCGCGCGCGCCTTGGCCCCGGCCTCGCGCAATTGCATCCAGGAGTTGGCCATCGCCGAACTGCCGCCGGTGCCCTGCATGGTGCCGAAGGCCAGGTTGGCGTAGCGCTTGGCGTCGGCGGGCGCGCTTTCCACGCGGACCTTGCTCCAGTCCGCGTCGAGTTCCTCGGCGACGATGGTGGCGATACCGGTATAGGCGCCCTGGCCCATCTCCACGTGCTTGGCGATCACCGTGACACTGTCGTCCGGGGCGATCCGCAGGAAGGCGTTGGGCGCGAAGCCGGCGTCCGGCAGGGCCGCGGCGAGGGCGCGCCGGGCTCCGCTCCACTGGAAGCCGATGGTCAGGCCGACCACCGCGGCGCCTTTGAGGAAGCCGCGGCGCGAGCCGGGCAGGGCGTTGCTCAGATCGATCTTGCTGTTCATGGCGTCAGGCCTTCAGGGTGTCGGCGGCTTCGTGGATGGCGGCGCGGATCCGCACATAGGCGGCGCAGCGGCAGATGTTGCCGTTCATCGCGGCATCGATGTCGGCGTCGCTGGGGCTGGCGTTCTGCTCCAGCAGCGCGGTGGCGGACATGATCTGGCCGGACTGGCAGTAGCCGCACTGCGGTACCTGGAGCTTGACCCAGGCGTTCTGCACGGCCTTGCCGGGCTTGCTCTGGATACCCTCGATGGTGGTGACGCGCTTGCCGGCGACCGCGGAGACCGGCAGCACGCAGGAACGTACCGCGGTGCCGTCCAGCTGCACGGTGCAGGCGCCGCACTGGGCCATGCCGCAGCCGAACTTGGTGCCGTGCAGGCCGGCGCTTTCCCGGATGGCCCAGAGCAGGGGCATGTTGGGATCGACGTCGAGGGTGACGTTCTTGCCGTTCAGGACGAGCGAGGTGGGCATGCTGATTCTCCACGGAAAGGCCCGGGCAGGGCGTTATCTCTTATCAGGCAGGGATGCATCGGGCGAAGTGTGCGCGAAGGACGAAACGGACGCCTTGCACGATCCTGCGAAAGTCTAGATCAATCCTGCCGAGCGTCCCGGCGGGCGCGGCGCGGAAACGCGGCGAAACAACTCCGTCGGCGCAGGCGTTCACCCAGCTTCGGCAACGCGCTAGGATCGCTGCCGTCGGTGACTGACGCCCGCCCGGGCGGCACGCACTTTCAGCCGGAAGCGGGACGACCCGTTTTCCCTCTTTCATTGCGCGGGGACGACCCTGCAGAGAGGCTGAAAATGGCGTGGATCTATCTCTTGCTCGCCGGTGTCTTCGAAATCGTCTGGGCCACGGCCATGAAGGAGTCGGCCGGCTTCACCCGCCTGTGGCCGAGCCTGGTCACCCTGCTGTTCATGATCCTCAGCTTCGGCCTGCTGGCCGTTTCCATGAAAACCCTGCCCCTCGGCACGGCCTATACCATCTGGGTCGGCATCGGTGCGGTCGGCGCCTTCGCCCTGGGCATCCTGCTCTTCGGCGAAAGCCCGAGCCCGTTGCGGCTGCTGGCGGTGGGGCTGATCGTGGCCGGCATCGTCATTCTCAAGCTGGCGACTCGCCAGGGCTGAGGGGTGACCACCATGTACGCATCCTTCGCTCCCGCGACCTGGGCCTTGCTCGCCTACCTCTTCGGCGCGCTCGCCCTTTGCCTGCTCATGCTGGGGTTGGGCCGGGTGCTGGGCGGCCGGTCGCATGGCCGGGCGAAGAACCTGCCGTTCGAGTCGGGGGTTGATTCCACCGGCTCGTCGCGCTTGCGCTTCTCGGTCAAGTACGCGTTGGTCGCCATGCTGTTCGTGATCTTCGGCATCGAGATGCCATTCCTCTACCTCTGGGCGGTGTCGCTGCGGGAGAATGGCTGGGCGGGTTTCGTCGAGGCGACGCTGTTCGTCTCCCTGCTGCTGGTCGGACTGTTCTACCTGCACCGGGTCGGCGCCCTCGACTGGTCGCCGGAGCGCCGGCGGAAAAAGCCGCACGACTAGTCGTGGAGGATCACCAGCAGGTAGCGGCAGGCTTGCCCGGCGGTGGCGAAGGTCACCGCGCGGTCGACGCCGAAGTCCAGGCGGTCGCCGCGTTGCAGGTGGAACGACTGCTCGCCGTAATCCACCCGCAGCGCACCCTCGACCAGCCACAGGCGCTGCCGGTAGGGCCGGCCGCCCCAGCGGGGATAGTCGAGGCGGGCGTTCGCCGGGATCTCCACTTCCACCATCTCGCAGCCGCTGCGCGGATCGCGAGCGCCGACCTGGCGGCGGCGGTAGCCGCTGGCCGGGTCTTCCCACACTTCCTGCTGCGCGCGCCGGCAGAGCGGTTCTGCCGGCGCCTGCGTGTCGCCGAGCAGCTCGGAGAGGGCGACCCCCAGGCCGCTGGCGAGACGGCCGAGGACGCTGGCGGTGGGGCTGCTTTGGTTGCGCTCGATGCGCGAGATCATCGCCTTGCTCACCGCGCAGCGTTCGGCCAGCTGGGCGAGCGTCAGCTCGCGCTCCTTGCGCAGGGCGGCTAGGCGTCGGGCAATCAGTTCGTCGATATCCATGAGTGGCCCTGGCGGATTTTTCTCGTCCATGATAGTCACTGTCCAATATATTGGAAATTCGATCTTGCATTGGAGCTTGCCCGCGATGACCGAACCGACGATTCGCCGCCTGGCTGGCGAGGAGATCCTGGCGCGCCTGGACGAACTGGCCGAGGTACTGCTGGACTGCGTGGAAGGTGGGGCTTCGGTCAGCTTCATGTGGCCGTTGCCGCGGGAGCGGGCGCTGGCCTTCTGGCACGGCGTCGGCGAGAGCGTGGCGGGCGATGAACGCCTGCTGCTGGTGGCGGAAGCGGAGGGGCGGATCGTCGGTACCGTGCAACTGCTCCTCGACCAACCGCCGAACCAGCCGCACCGCGCCGACGTGGCGAAGATGCTGGTGCACCGGCGTGCGCGTCGGCGCGGCATCGGCGAGGCGCTGATGGGCGAGCTGGACCGGCTCGCCCGGGCCTGCGGCAAGTCCCTGCTGGTGCTGGACACGGTCAGCGGCAGCGCCGCCGAACGGCTGTACCTGAAGACCGGCTGGACGCGGGTCGGGGAAATCCCGGACTACGCCCTGATGCCGGACGGCACGCCCTGTCCCACCACCTATTTCTACAAGCGCCTGGCTGCTGCCGGCTGACCGAAGATGCCGGCGTTCCCAGGGCAGGCCGGGTAGAATCGGCGGATGCGAGAGATTCGGGGTCGATGGTGGAGTTACTGCAAGGGTTCGTCCTGACCCGGCACTGGCGCGATACGCCGGCCGGCACGGAAGTCGCGTTCTGGCTGGCCACCGAGCAGGGCCCGCGGCAGGTGCGGCTGCCGCCGCAGCCGTCGGTGGCGTTCGTCCTCGCCGAGCAGCGCGGGCGCGTCGAGTCCCTGCTCGCCGGGGAGACTGGCGCCGAGCTGCGGCCGCTGGCGCTGCGCGACTTCCAGCAGCGGCCGGTGCTCGGCCTGTACTGCCAGCAGCATCGCCAGCTGATGAATCTGGAGAAACGCTTGCGCCAGGCCGGCGTCGAGGTGTTCGAGGCCGATATCCGGCCGCCGGAGCGCTACCTGATGGAGCGCTTCATCACCGCGCCCGTCAGCCTGGAGGCGAGTGTCGAGGCCGACGGCAGCCTGCTCGCCCGGCGCCTGAAGCCGGCTCCGGACTATCGCCCGCGCCTGCGCCTGGTGTCGCTGGACATCGAGACCAACGCCCGCGGCGATCTCTACTCCATCGCCCTGGAAGGCTGCGGCCAGCGCCAGGTATACATGCTCGGCCCGGCCAACGGCGATGCCGCGGCCGTGGATTTCCGCCTCGACTATTGCGACAGCCGTGCCGGGCTGCTGGAACGTCTCAACCAGTGGCTGGCCGAGCACGATCCCGACGCCATCATCGGCTGGAACCTGGTGCAGTTCGACCTGCGCGTCCTGCATGAGCATGCCCAGCGCCTGAAGGTGCCGCTGCGCCTGGGGCGTGGCGGCGACGAAATGGGCTGGCGCGAGCACGGCAGCCGCAACAACCACTTTTTCGCCGCGGCGGCCGGCCGCCTGATCATCGATGGCATCGAGGCGCTGCGCTCGGCGACCTGGAGCTTCCCCTCGTTCAGCCTGGAGAACGTCGCCCGGACCCTGCTCGGCGAAGGCAAGGCGATCGACAATCCATACCAGCGGATGGACGAGATCGATCGCATGTTCGCCGAGGACAAGCCGGCCCTCGCGCACTACAACCTGAAGGACTGCGAACTGGTGACGCGGATCTTCGCCCGTACCGAACTGCTCGACTTCCTCCTCGAACGGGCCACCGTCACCGGCCTGCCGGCGGACCGCAGCGGCGGCTCGGTGGCGGCCTTCACCCACCTGTACATGCCGTTGATGCACCGCGCCGGCTTCGTCGCCCCGAACCTCGGCGAGAAGCGCCCGGAAGCCAGTCCCGGCGGCTTCGTCATGGACTCGCGGCCGGGCCTCTACGAATCGGTGCTGGTGCTCGACTACAAGAGCCTGTATCCGTCGATCATCCGTACCTTCCTGATCGACCCGGTCGGCCTGGTGGAAGGCCTGCGCCAGCCGGACGACGAGCACTCGGTGGAAGGTTTTCGCGGCGCCCGCTTCTCGCGTACCCGGCATTGCCTGCCGGCCATCGTCGCACGGGTCTGGGAGGGCCGCGAGGCGGCCAAGCGCGAACGCAACCAGCCGCTCTCGCAGGCGTTGAAGATCATCATGAACGCCTTCTACGGGGTGCTGGGTTCCAGCGGCTGCCGCTTCTTCGACCCGCGCCTGGCCTCGTCCATCACCCTGCGCGGGCATCGGATCATGCGCCGTACCCGCGAGCTGATCGAGGCCGAGGGCTATACGGTGATCTATGGCGATACCGACTCCACCTTCGTCTGGCTCGGCAGCCCCCGCGCCGAGGAGGAGGCCGCGGCCATCGGCCGGGCGCTGGTGGCGCGGGTCAACGACTGGTGGCGCGAGCACCTGAAAGAAGAATTCGGCCTCGACAGCGCCCTCGAGCTGCAATTCGAGACCCATTACCGGCGTTTTCTCATGCCCACCGTGCGCGGCGCCGAGGAGGGCAGCAAGAAACGCTACGCCGGCCTGGTGCGCCGCGCCGACGGTGGCGAGGAGATGGTCTTCAAGGGCCTGGAGACCGTGCGCACCGACTGGTCGCCGCTGGCCCAGCGCTTCCAGCAGGAACTCTACCTGCGCATCTTCAATCGCCAGCCCTACCAGGACTACGTGCGCGATTACGTACGACGGACCCTGGCCGGCGAGCTGGACGACCTGCTGGTCTACCGCAAGCGCCTGCGCCGGCGCCTCGACGATTACCAGCGCAACGTGCCGCCGCATGTGCGCGCGGCGCGCATCGCCGACGACTACAACCTCGAGCGCGGGCGCCCGCGGCAGTACCAGAGCGGCGGCTGGATCAGCTACGTGATCAGCGTCGCCGGTCCCGAGCCGCTCGAGGCGCGGCGTTCGGCCATCGACTACGAGCACTACGTGGGCAAGCAGTTGCAGCCGGTGGCCGACGCCATCCTGCCGTTCGTCGGCGATGATTTCGCCACTTTGGTCGACCGGCAGATGGCACTGTTCTGAGGCTCATTGGCGGATGAGCCGCTGGTCCAGCTGGCGCAGCCGTTCCCGGTCGAGGTTGCGCGGCAGGACGAGAGTGTCCGAGCCGTTGGTCAACGGCGATTCCAAGGGCCTGTTGAGTGGGATGACGATACGCTCGGCGTCGTAACGGATTTCCTTGGCGTCGGTCAGGCCCTGCTTCTGTAGTTGATGGATGGCTTCGAGGCGGGCGTCGGCGTCGGCTGCGCTGGGCGCCGATTGCATGACCTTCAGGTAGATGTCCAGTGCCTCCCGGCCATTGAACGGACCTTGCCCCAGGTGCTTCACGAATACCCGGTAGACGCCTCCCACCGCGCGGCATAGGTGGCTGTTGCCGTTCTGTGCGGCGATGTCGGCCTGCAGCCTGGCGTCGCACTGCTGCTTGCTCATGTTGCGGGCTTCGGACTTTTCGCTTTGCGCGCAGTAGGCGCTGCCGTAGAGGTCGCCGTCCTTGTCGCAGCGGCCGTAGCAGATATCGTGCAGGCGGCAGGCCTCGCTGAGCGAGCAGCCCGCGACGTCGTCCGGAACCAGATACTGGGTGAAGCCGGAGCCGCAATAGGTGGCCTTGTCTTCGGCGGCGCTGGCGGCGGGCGCCATCCGCGGGGCGAGCAGAACGACGGCGAAGCCGATCAGGAGCAGGCTAGAGAGGGTTTTCATAGAGGACGTCCTGTTCGCTGCGGGTGCCGGGTTCCGAGAGTTGCCGTTGCAGCCGCCGGTGCATGGCCGTGGCTTTGAGGTAGTGGAAGTCGAAGCACTTGCCGAACGAGAAGTTCTTCCGCACCGGGTCGTGGCACTCCCGGTAGTAGGAGGCGCCAGCCGTACGTTCGTAGATGGCCTTGCTGACGGCGGTGGCCATGAAGGCGATCACCTGGTCGTTGAAGATATCGTTGTGGTCGGCGATGAAGGACTGCGAGGTGTAGATGAAGTTGACCGGCTCGTTGCTGTAGCAGGGCATGCGCGGCAGCGCCGGATCGGCGTTGCCGCCGTCCGCGCTGCAGAAGCTCCTGAAGCGCCATTTGCCGATATCGGTGTCGTCGATCACCCGTGGTTCGGGCGGTCTTGGCGCGCAGTTGTCGCTGCCATCCGGCAGCGGGCACTCGCGGTCGATCAGCAGGGCGGTCCGATACAGGCTGTAGTTGCCGAGGGCGGTGGTATCCAGGTCTTCTTCCCGGAGGCGATAGCGGGTTCCGTTGTAGGTCCTGTCCAGGTCCACCTGGCTCCAGGTGAGGTTGACGCCGACCCATTGGCCGAGCGGGAAGGCGAAGTGGGTGGCGCTGTCGCCGTGCGAACTGATGACGTACAGCAGCGGCGGCGGCTGGGTTCCCAGGGCGCCGACCTTGAGGCTGTTCTCCTTGAGCAGCAGGCCCTGATTGGCCTCTATCGCCGGATTCAGCATGATTACCGCGTCGCCGAAGGCGCGTATCCGCTGACCGTCCTGGAGAGCCAGCAGGCGTTCGAGCAACGGGTCGTGAAGTGCGCCGAGGGTGATTGCGCCGCCGAAGCTGTGGCCGACGATCACCAGATAGTTCCTGTCCTTGCGATCGATCCGTTCCAACTGGGCGAGCAACTCGGCGACGCCACCCCGGCCGACTTCCTCGGCGACGGCCTTCCTGTCCCAGTAGGTCAGGTTCTCGCTATACAGGCCATGCATCGACTTGCCTCGCCAGCCAACATAGAGGCCGACCAGCCTGCGTTTGCCCAGCACCCCGGAGGAGGCGAGATTGGCGAGTGCCTTGTTGAAGCTGGCGACGTTGCCGTCGTCCCGTCCCGCGTTGTGCTTCCAACCGTGAATGAACACCACCATGGCGATGTCCCCCCGGGCGGAGTAGCGCTTTAGCTGGTCGATCAGGCGTTGCGTTCTGGCAGGCGCGAAGTCGTTGCCGCGCTCGCTGTATTCGACGAAGCCGATCTCGTAGTTCGGATGGCGTTCGTAGTAGCTGTCGCTGCAAGGCCGCATGTCGGCGCAGGTCGATTCGCTGTCATCGCGCAGCGGGGCGTTGGCGGCGCAGCCTGCCAGCAGGCAGGCTGCGAGAAGGGCGAGTATTTTCATGACGATTCCCGCGTGGAGATTCTTTTCCGGCGCGCCAGAACTCGACCGGTCGCTACCCGTTACGCAGGCCGGTCGGTACGCTCTGGCGCTGTCGGTGCCCGTGTCGCCGGCCGGGTGCTGTCATGGGGGATGGGAGAGCGCAGGCGGAGAAGTCGTCCCGCGAAAGGCTGGGGAGGCGTGTGTCAGGGTCCCCTGGAAGCGGGCCTGGGATATCCCGGAAAGGCTCGTCGTGGGGCGAACTGTCGAAGACGTTGACATGCTGAACCACCACTTCCGTGTCTGTTCTGCAACTGTCTATAGACCGCCGGGGGATGGGTGTCAAAGTGCCACTTCGCAGCCTTCCGCATGGTGGATGGCTGCGAAGGAGAGTCGATCAGGCCAGTTGCGCCGGGTCGAGCATGTCGCTCTCGAAGGTCATCCAGCCGCCGTTCTCGCTGGCCGCGCCGTCGAGGATCGGGCCGTAGTAGGTGAGACCGATGGTCAGGCTGAAGCAGATGTGGGTGGCGTTCTCCGGGGCGTCCAGCTGGCCTTCGAAGTGCAGCTTGAGCACGCCCGGCTCGACGCTTTCCAGGCCGATGGCGACGTTCGGGTTGTCCACGGCCTCGCTTTCGCGGCCGCGTTGCTCGGCGCTGACGGTGAGGGTCACGGTGTCTCGGTACATGTCTTGCTCCAGTTGGCGTGGGGCCGGCGTCGCCAGCGCGGCGGACAGACTACTGGCAGACGCGCCGGCTGGCCAGTGCTGGCTGCGGCAGGCGCCGCGCGGGGCCTGGGAATCATTCGCCGGCGGCGCAGTCCAACTGCGCATCACCAACCGACCCCCGAGGGGATGATGAAGCTACCCGTGCTGGCTGTATTGGGCGCCGCGCTGATGTTGAGCGCCTGCGCGAAGAAGGAGGCCGAGGCCTGTGCCTCGCCGGACGTGAAGGACCAACTGATGCGGATCTTCCTCCAGGGCGCGATCACCGAGCGCTCGCCGGAGTTCAAGGACAGCGCGCTGCGCGACGTGGCGATCCTCGAGAAGGATCCCGACAGCGGCGTGCTGTCCTGTGTCGGCACCCTCAGCGTGCCGGCCGGCCAGCAGGTGGTCGAGGGCGTCCTGCAATATCGCATCGCCCCGGTGGCCAAGTCCGACTACGACTACCTGCTGCTGGATACCGCCGGCGCCAACACCACCGCCCTGGCGCAGCGCCTGAACAAGGCACTCGGCCAGTGATCGCGCGCCTCGCTCAGGGTACGCCGTTGCGGCCGTGGGCGAGGAAGCCGGGACGGGCGCCGAGGCGCTCGTAATAGGCGCGCACCGCTGGCAGCGACGGATGCTCGAACGGCGTCTCGTACCAGCGGTTGACCGACAGGCCGATGGCGATGTCGGCCAGGCTGAAGGTCTCGCCGGCGACATAGGCGCCGGTGCGTAGCAGTTGTCCCTCGAGGATTTCCATGAAGCCCGTCCAGCCGCGCAACGAAGCCTCCACCTGGGCCGCGTCGCGGTGCGCCGGCGACTGCCGGACCAGGCTCATGAAGGCATAGCTCCACGAGCGGTTGAGGTCGGAGGCCTGCCAGTCCAGCCACTGGTCGACCCGCGCGCGCGGCGCCGCCTGCTGCGGATAGAGGCGTTCGCCGGCATAGCGGTTGGCCAGGTAGCGGATGATGCTGTTGGATTCCCAGAGCACCAGTTCGCCGTCGCGCAGCACCGGCACCATGGCGTTCGGGTTGAGGGCGAGGAACTCCGCCGCGTGGGTGTCGCGGAAGCCGCTGCCCCAGTCTTCGCGGCGGTAGGGCAGGTCCAGTTCGGCGCAGGTCCAGAGCACCTTGCGCACGTTGATCGAAGAGGCCTTTCCGAGAATCTCCAGCATGGCGATGGCGCGTCCTTGGGCGGATAGGAAGGCTCCGAGTATACGGGCCGATCCCGCCGACGGGGAACGGCTCGAGCGGGGGCGCCGGCTAGGCGCCGCTGGCTTGCCGGCGACCCGGGCGGCGGCGCGCCCAGAGGGCGAAGTAGAGCCAGCCGATGACGAACGATGGCGCCACGCTCGCCAATGGATGCGGCGTGCCCGAGAGCCAGTGCAGCGCGGCCATCGGCGCGGTCAGCAGGAGCACCACCAGCAGGGGCGCCTGGCGTTGCGCAAGGCCGTGGCGGCGGCCGAGACATTGCAACAGGTACAGGCCGAAGCGCGTCGCCAGGAGACTCGCGGCGCCCTGGAGCAGGGCGGCGACGCCCATCCCGGCCAGGCCGCCGTCCTGGTTGGCATAGGCCGCCCAGGCGCCGTAGAGCACCGCGGCCGGCAGCGCCGCCAGCCACGGGTCGTCGGAGCGCTGCGCGAGTCCGCTCACCGGATGATCCTCTGCTGCACGTAGGGTTCGGCACCGGGCGCGAGGCGGACCATGCAGAGGATCTGGTCGCTGCTGCCGACGTGGGCGACGAAGTGGTCGTTGGTCCTGGCGTGGCTGGACATCGCCATGCGCGGGAAGAAATCCGGGGCGACGCTGCGTTGCCCGCCGGGTATCAGGCCGGTTTCCGCATCCAGGCGCAGGTTGGCGGACAGCGTGCCGACCACGTCGAGGGCCAGGTCGACCATGTCCGGGTTCTGGCGCGGCGCTTCCAGGTCCGGGTACAGCGTCGCTCCCGGAATCCGCGCGCTGAGGGCGCGGAACATGTTGTAGACCACCGGGTTGTAGGTCTTCGCCACGATCAGCGGCGGCAGCCCGCCGTTGCGCTCGCTGACCTGGCGCAGGAAGAACTGGTTGATCCGCTTGAACAGGCTGGTGCGGTGGTAGCGGTCGACCACCATCGCCGTCCACAGGTAGAGGAAGCGCGTCGAGCCGCGGACGAAGTCCTTCGCGCCCAGGATGCCAATGATCCGTTCGCCCTCCGGGTCGGTCGCCAATACCAGGTGGTCGTAGGTCTCGAAGATATCCGGCTGGTTGCCGAAGTATTGCAGCACGTCGAACTGCGGCATTCCCTCTTGCAGGTCGGCGACTATCTTGCGCTTGAAGCCCTCGGGGAACTGCCGTTCGCGGCTGGAGTAGTCGAGGTCGAAGGCGTTTTTCTGCGGATCGCTGGTCATGGTCGTGGCTCGCCGGAGGAAGAGGCTGAAGGGCGCAGGACCAACTGGCGGTCCGTCGCGTCGGGGGTGTCGTCGGCGATACGGATGTACGCGCCGCGGGCCCAGAGTTCGTTGAGGTCGGTGGCGCCGTCGAACGGCAGGCCGGAGTTGCGGGTGGACAGCGCGTAGCGCGAGTTGTCGAAGTCCGCCAGGTCGATGACCATCCGCAGGGTCGCGGCGATCCGGGTGTTGAACGGGTTGGCCGGGTCGCTGTAGTCGAAGCGCCCGACGTTGACGCTGAAGTTGTCGCCGCCCTTGTTGTTCTTCAGGTCGAACAGCGTGCGCAACGGGGTCTTGTGGAAGGGCACGTGCTCGGCGAGGGCGGCGTGCGCCTCGCCCCACTTCCAGCCGCTCGGCGCGCTTCCGTGGGCGGCTCGCAGTTCGTCGAGGGCGCGGCGCAGCGACTGGTTCAGCTTGAGGTCGCAGCCTTGTTCCTGGCCGCACCAGAAGCGCAGGTCGGCCTGGCCGTCGAGGATCAGCCGGAGGAATCCGTCGTAGTTGCGCTGGTTCCAGCCGCTGGCCAGCAACTGCGTGCCGATTCTCGGTTGCAGCAGCTCGCGGGTGAAGGCGCGTACCCAGTAGCCGGCGATCAGTGGCGCGGCCAGGTCGGCGGCGGCCTGGTGGTTCCAGCCCTGGAGCAGGGCGAAGGCCTCGCTGGCGCGCAGTTCGGGGTCGCTGACCTGCTCCAGCATCTTCGGCAACAGGCTCGCCATCACGCTGGAGAACTCGTCGTTCTGCAACTCCAGGCTGTCTTCCAGGGTGCGCTGGCCGGGGCCGCCGAGCCACTCGCGGATGCGGTCATAGCGGTAGGGCAGGACCCAGTCGTGGCCGAAGTCGAAGGCATTGTCGGGCGGCACGATGCGCTGGTTCGCCGTGGCGATGAACCCTTCGCGGGGGTTGAGGCTGCGTGGCTTGGCGCTTTCCGGAACGTAGCCGACCCAGTCGTAGCGGCTCTCCCAGCCGGGCGAGGGGGCCAGGCCATGGAGGTCGTCGTCGGCGCCGCGGAGCGGTACGCGACCGGCGGAGACGTAGCCGATGTTGCCCTCGACGTCGGCATAGACCATGTTCTGCGGCGGTACGCCGAAGTCGGCGGCGGCGTCGAGGAACTGTTCCCAGCCTTCGGCCCGGTTGATCGCCAGCAGGCTCGGGAAGGTCTTGTCGTGAAGGTCGAGGCCGGTCCAGGCGAGGGCGATCACCAGCCGGTCGCGCTGCGCCTGCGGCAGCCGCGCCGGTTCGTAGATGTCGCTGATCACCGGGCCGTGGCGGGTGCTGCGGACCTCCAGCGAGACCGTCTCGCCGTCGCGCACGGCGATGCGTTCCAGGCGCGTCTCGAAGGGCCGGTAGCCGTCCGGGGTCAGGTAGCGCCGCGGGTCCTGGGGATCGACGCGCTCCAGGTAGGCGTCCTGGATGTGCGAGCCGGTATTGGTGTAGCCCCAGGCGATGCGCTGGTTATGGCCGATGACGAACAGCGGGGCGCCGGCGAAGTTGGCGCCGGTGAGGCTCAGGCCGGGGATCTTCAGGCTGGCCAGGTAGAAGGCCGCCGGGTTGGTCAGGCGCAGGTGCGGATCGTTGGCCAGCAGCGGCTTGCCGGTGGCGCTGCGGCTGGCGGAGACCACCCAGTTGTTCGAACCGATGCCTTCGACGTTGGAACCGGGCAGTTGCCCCAGCAGCTTGCCGGCGTCCGGCGTGCCGCGCAGGGAGCGGTACAGGCTGGCGTAGTCGCGGGTGGCCGGGGCCCGCTCGCCCGGATAGGGGGCGAACACCTCGTTGATCCGCGCCAGGTCCAGGTGCTCGGCCAGCGCCAGGCGCTGCAACTGCATGCCCAGGTTGGCGCTCAGGGTCCAGGAATAGAGCAGGTGCAGGGACAGGCTGTCCACCGGCCCCCAAGGCCCCGGCCGTTCGTGGCGCACCAGGCTGAATTCCAGCGGCAGCGCCGCCGGGGCCAGCCCCAGGTAGGCGTTGATCCCGTCGCTGTAGCGTTGCAGCAGGACGCGCGTGGGCGCGTCCAGGTTGGCGTAGATGCCCTCGGCGGTGCGTCGGAAGCCCAGGGTGCGGGCGAACCTGTCCATCGGCAGGGTCTTGGCGCCGAACACTTCGGAGAGCGTCCCGCCGGCATAGCGGCGGGCGAACTCCATCTGCCACAGGCGATCCCTGGCGTGGCTGTAGCCGAGCAGGAAATAGCCGTCCTCCAGGTTCTGCGCGCGGATATGCGGGACGCCGGCGGCGTCCCAGGCGATCCGCCCCTCGTGTTCCAGGCCATGACCGACCTGGATCTCGCCGTACTTGAAGCCCAGCGGGACGGCCAGCAGGTAGACCGCGCAGGCCAGTAGCCCCAGCAGCAGGCCGCCGAGGGACAGGCGCCAGGCGTAACGTGCGTTCTTCGACATCGCTTCGAGTCTCCACGCCGACGGGTCAATAGACCCGCCGGTTCCGGTCCGCATGGCGACTGACGAAGAACACCAGCGAGACGCGCTCGCCGGCGGTCACCCGCTGGACCTCGTGGGGATAGCTGCAATCGCTGATGATCACCGAGCGCGGCTCCGGCTTGATGTCGTTGCGCAGGTTGCCATCGCGGTCGTAGACCACGAACTGGCCGCCGGAGAAGTAGGTGCCGAGCTGCAGGACGATGGAGTACTGGTAGTCCGGGTTGCTGTCGGTATCCAGGTGCCGGCCGATGAACGAGCCGGCCTTCATCCGGTTCACCTGCATGCGCCGGACGTAGAAGGCGTCGTCGCCCATCAGCTTGCGGAACAGGCTCATCACGTTGTCGTTGCAGACGCGCGGGATGATCAGCTCCGACAGCGCATGGTTGACCACCGTGGGACGGTCGCGGTCGGTCATGAAACGGGCCACGTAGAGGTCGTTCTCCTCGTCGGCGTCGCCGATCAGGATCTTCTCCCACGGCAGGGTCGAGTTGGCCAGGACCTGGTTCATCAGTTCCCAGTCCTGCTCGTCGTAGAGCGCGTCGCTGGGGGTGATATAGGCGCAGCCGTTGGCTGCCAGGCTCTGGGTGATCTGGGCAATCTGAGTATTCATGGGGTTTCCTGTGTGATCAGGCGGTAGCCTGGGATGCGGGTTGGTTGGTGTGGGGCTGGTTGGCGGCATCGGTCTCCGGAGCGAGCCGGGCATGGTTCTCGCGGTACCAATCGACGATTCCGAACGGGTCCGACTGGCCGCGGCAGAGGTGGTCGCGCAGGATCAGGAAGTTCTCCCACATGCCCCAGGTCTCGGTCATCGGGCCGAACTTCGAGGGGCGCGCCTCGTTGGCCGCGCGCTCCGGCGCGATGCGCCAGAAGTTCACCCCCGGCTTGCGGTGGTGGAAGTCGTGGCTGGGCAGGTCCTGCATGAAGGAGAACACCCGCAGCGGGATGTCGATCAGCAGCACGCCCAGGCTCCAGCGAACGAACGCCAGGGCGAAGGCCAGGCCCTGCTTGTCGGCCGGGTAGGGGCGGCCGAGGAAGCGTCCCCAGCTCAGCGAGCCGTAGTGCAGGAAGCGCGGCAGGCCGTGCTCGTTGCGGGCGAACCAGAGGTGCTCGGAGACGTGCTGGATCCACGACGAGTACTGGGTGAGGATGAAGATCGGGAACAGGTAGAACAGCGCGAACGCCTCCAGGTAGCCGCTGGCGTACACCAGGCCGAGCAGCGCGGCCCAGTAGAGCGCCCGGCTGACGCGCTCGTGGCGCGGGGCGGAGACGAAGCTGACGTCGAAGCGGAATTTCAGGTGCTCGAGGATCCGCGCCGGATGGAAGGGCGCGAGCACCAGGCGGGTCCAGAAGGCGCTCTCGGACATGCCCTTGTAGAAGCCGTGCTGCTTCATGAAGACCAGGTCGACGTCGTGCTCGGTATTGAAGGTGCGTACGCTGTGGTGTTCGTTCACGTGCAGCTTCACGTACTCGTCGCGCGGGGTGTGCAGGATCGGGATCGACAGGATCCACTTGCAGGTGAAGCGGGCCAGCGCCTTGTTCTCCAGGCTGGCGCCATGGGTGGTGTAGTGGAAGGTATGGAGGAAGCCGCGCTGGCGGTTGACCACCAGGCACATGATCAGCGCGCCCAGCAGGCACTTCAGCCACAGCGGCTGCTGCGAGGCGAGCAGTTGCTGGCCGTAGATCACCGCGAGGAAGAACACCGCGTAGCCCCAACTGATGTGCAGGTAGAGCTGCCAGGGCTTGAGCAGGGTGTCTTTCGGTCGCCGCGGCGGGCGGTCGTTCAGCGACTTGCCGGTGACCCAGGTCCAGAACGGCTGGCAGGGCAGGTCCTTGTAGGTACGGCGCACGTCGATGCCGTATCCGTACTTGGAGTATCGGGTCTTGAACAGTTCATCTTGCATGGCGCAGGCGCTCCCTGGTTACAGGTAGTCGGTTCGGATGTAGAGCGTCGGGACGGTCGCGAAGAACGAGTAGAACGGCTCCATCCGGTAGTGATCGACGGCCAGCACGACGAAGTTGTCGAAGCGCTCGCCGAAGAGTTTTCCCATCAATGCGTACTCGGCGGCCTGGGAGACGAAGCTGGCCCAGATCTGCTCGCGCGACTGGCTGGCGAACCATTTCTCGTAGAGCGGCAGGCGCGACAGGAAGATCGATTCCAGGGCCGGGTAGTCCAGCCCGGTCTGGCCGTAGTCGCCCTGTTCCAGGCGCTGGACGATCTCGCCGTGGGCCCGGTGCCAGCCGTCCTCGCCGCCGCACATCTCGAAGAACGAGCAGGTCGCGGCCGGGCAGGGCAGGGCCCCGGCGATCCGCTCGAGCTGGCGCTCGACCTTGCCGAGGAAACCCTCGCGGGTCTCGCCGGTGGCGGGGTTGCGGTTGAACGACAGGTATTCGAACTCGCCGCCGAGGATCGCGTGGCGGATTTCCACCTGGCGCGCCCTGGCCAGCTCCGCCACCGCCTGGCCGGCGCTGACCAGCTTGGCGCCGGCCAGGCCGGGCTGGTCGCCGACTCGCTCGAAGGTGTAGCGCGGCTTGCCCTCGGCATCGCTGGAGTGCGAGTAGTCCGGGCATACCGCGCTCACCAGGTGCAACGGACGGCCTTCGCCAGCGGCGCGCTCCAGCGCCTCCACCAGGCCGCGCAGGGCCCGCTCGCTGGGCGGCATGACGTTGCCGGCGGCCAGCCAGCGCTCGATGTCGCGGGCGTGGCGGTCGAGCTGCGGGATGTCCGGATGCTTGAGTTCCAGCTCGCTCTTGGCGTTGACCGCATCGGCCAGGAGCAGGGTGGTCAGGGACGGGATGCGTCCCTTGCTCTTGAAGCGGTGGATGTTGGTGACCACCGAGTTGCCCTGGCGCAGCTTGAAGTCGAATTCCTGGTGGCGCGACTGGAGGATCAGGTAGAACAGGTAGTTGCTGAACGGCAGCTCGCGCGCGCCGTGGGAGATGCGCAGCTCCAGATACCTGCGTTTCAGTTCGCCGAGGCGCGTTTCCAGTTGCGCATAGGTATGGTCGGGGACCACTTCGGCGAGGGGGAGGCCATACGAGATGGATTTCAATATGTTCCGGCTGAGACGGGAATCGATGTCTGGAATCATGGCGTTCACCTGACGTCGGGCTTGACCAGGACGGGAGCGGGCTGGGTTTTTCCGGGGAGGCTGTGCACGTCGCGGAACAGCAGCATGTCGACGAACTGCTGCTCCTTGTCGCCGGCGAAGCCCTGCGGCTCGTCGATGCGGCGGGGGTTCTCGTAGGTGCCGAACAACATGTCCCAGATCGGGAAGTCGCTGTAGTTGCACTCGTGGCGGTCGCGCTGGTGGTGGATGCGGTGCATCTCCGGGCGCTGGAACAGGTAGCCGAGGACGTGCGGGGTGCGCAGGTTCGAGTGGTAGAACATCTCGCCGAGCGCGGCGAACATGATGTAGTAGGCGCCGGCCTCGATGCTGATGCCCATCACCACGTAGGCGACGAAGCTGCCCAGCAGCGAGTTGAAGACCATCTCGGTCGGATGCTTGTAGAAGGAGGTGAATACCTCGATGCGTTGCGGCGCGTGGTGCAACTGGTGGAACAGCCGCCAGAGCGTGTCGTTGGCGTGGCGCGCGCGATGCCACCAGTAGGTGACGAAGGTGTTGACGAAGTAGGCGGCGAAGCCGGCCAGCAGTGGTGGCAGGGCATCCGAGGTGTGCAGCAGGCTGTGCCCCATCATCCATTTGTTCCAGGTGATGCCGGCGAGCAGGGCGATCGACACCTGGACGATGTTGAGGAAGATCACCCGGGCCACCCAGGTGCTCACCTTGGGCAATTTCCAGCCGGGAACCAACTGTTCCAGCATGAAGATGAATAGCGCCACTCCGATCAAGTAATAAATCATATTTATCTCCTCTTCCTTAGGGTCGGACGCCATGCGGAACTTTCATCGATACGAAAGGCCAGCGTCCTGTTTATTGTCTGAAGCACTTCTCGGCAGGCTGCGGTTATCGCTTCGCTATATTCGAAAGGCGATCTCGGTCAGGCGTGGATAGCTTGTCCATGGTCGAATGGAGCGCTCTTTTTAATTGCCTCAGAATGCGCTTCGTGAAAATCGGCACGGACAATGAAATGCCTGGTCGAATTAAATTGTCACAGCCCGGCAGGGACAACCTGCCCTTCCGGGCAGGTATCTGCGGAGAGATAGGGGGGGAAGTATGTAGTTGCCATTTCTGGTCCCCGGGGAGCCTCGTCGACGAGGCCCGCCATGGGCCAAGGTTTGTTGTCGGGAGGCCCTCCCGACGACGATGGAGCGTGCGAGAAGAACAATGAGAAAGACCGCCGTGAGGCCCATCGGAGAGCCGTTCTACGGTTTCCGCAAAGATCCGGGGCGCCGTCCCCTCCAGCACAGCGCAGTTCCTGCGCGGCGCCTCGTGTCCGTGCTCATCGAGAAATTCTCTTCAGCCTCGTTTCGTCGTCGCCCGGCGGGCGGCGAATGGGCTCGACCTCGTCCGGAACACCCGCACAGGGCCGGCGGCGATATGTACTTCCAGGTCCGGCTTGATAAAGGGAATTGTCATGAGTGGATAAGACGGAAACAAAAAAGAATAAAAACGCTGAAGAACCGAATCCTGCCGGGATCGATTGTTGACTGGTGAAGCTGGCATGCATGATGAGAGAGAGGGATATCTCGAGATTTTGTCAAGAATAACAACCGAGGAAGAGTTCTTCTCCCTGGTTCTCGAGATATGCGGTAATTATGGATTCGAATTCTTTTCATTCGGTGCGCGGGCGCCTTTCCCGCTGACCGCGCCTAAATATCATTTCTTGTCCAATTACCCAGGGGAATGGAAAAGCAGATATATCTCCGAAGACTACACATCCATCGACCCGATCGTGCGCCATGGTCTCCTGGAATACACCCCGCTGATCTGGAATGGCGAAGACTTCCAGGAGAACCGTTTCTTCTGGGAGGAAGCGCTGCATCACGGCATCCGTCACGGCTGGTCGATCCCGGTCCGCGGCAAGTACGGGCTGATCAGCATGCTGTCCCTGGTGCGTTCCAGCGAGAGCATCGCCGCCACGGAAATCCTGGAGAAGGAATCCTTCCTGCTCTGGATCACCAGCATGCTGCAGGCTACCTTCGGCGACCTGCTGGCGCCGCGCATCGTCCCGGAAAGCAATGTGCGTCTGACCGCCAGGGAAACCGAGATGCTCAAGTGGACCGCGGTGGGCAAGACCTACGGCGAGATCGGCCTGATCCTGTCGATCGACCAGCGCACGGTGAAATTCCATATCGTCAATGCGATGCGCAAGCTCAACTCCAGCAACAAGGCGGAGGCCACCATGAAGGCCTACGCCATCGGCCTGCTCAACTGAATCGACGCCTCGTCGCCTAGCGAGGCCGCCACGCAAGCGTCCGGCCATTCACCGAATGGCCGGATAGCGTTTGCGCCGGTCGCCTGAGCGCAGCCTTCCCACCGGCAGCGTTTCCCCGCTGCCCCCTTCGCCATTGCGCCCGTCCTCCTGTTGTCCGGCACGCTAGTGCAACTTTCCGGACGCTTGGCAAACCGGCCAAAGAATAGAACGGAATCGATGCCCCACACCTGTAATTTTTAAGGGGTTATGGCTATTGCAAAAAAGCGTTTATAAGTTTGTCCCCTGTCAAATCTGGTTACAACTAGGTTTCAGGCGAAACATTCGGTCATGGCAATTCGGCATTAGTTGAAACTTTGGAGACGCTCCGAAGCGGGCAACTTTTGCCCGGAAAAAGCTTCACGGCAATTTCTCCGGCCTGTCATCCCGATGTCTTCTTTCCGGTATGGATGCCAGTCGATTCGAACTGGCGGAGATTCGCACCATGCGAGAGTACCAACGGTTGAAAGGGTTTACCGACAACCTGGAATTGCGTCGGCGCAACCGTGCCACGGTCGAGCACTACATGCGCATGAAGGGGGCCGAACGGTTGCAGCGGCACAGCCTGTTCGTCGAGGACGGCTG
>NZ_KV813457.1:0-302 GCF_001813645.1 Pseudomonas sp. HMSC063H08 | reverse complement strand
AGGTTCGCCTGCTCGGAGGCGCTCGCTGCGAAGGCTCCCTGTGCGACCAGCGCACCGCAGGCCAATACGGCCAGGCAGGTTCGGCGAAGGGGTTGATGTGGAGTGTTCACGGCGAATCTCTTGCAGATCAGGGTGCGATCAGCTTGCCGATCGCCCTGATTCCATTCCGCAAGAAATACTCGGCGCGGGTCCGGGGTATTTTTTTATGAGGTTGCGCGCTTGAAAAACAGCAGGTAGCTGACGGGCAGAGCGATGCCCCAGGCCCAGCCCTGGGCGTTTTGATTGCCGATCTCGGTTACGCC
>NZ_KV813456.1:0-1387 GCF_001813645.1 Pseudomonas sp. HMSC063H08 | reverse complement strand
CGGCGCGTGACTAACTGGCCGTTGCGCCTGACACCAACTAGGTCGGATTCCGTACCGGCATCCACGGCTGCCGCCAGCCCTGCCGGCGGCGAGGCGATGAAGGCGTAGCTGGTGTCGGCGGCGATGTAGCCCTGAAGCCGCGCTGGCTTGCGGAACCAGGCCGGTAAACCAAGAGCGGAGTCCGCCGGCGAACCGCTGAAACCGGGGTTGGCGTGTGCGTACTCCGCCAGCCTGGAGCGGTAGAGCAGCAAGCTCCTGGCCAGGGTATCGACCTCGGCCAGTTCGGCGCTCGAGGTCGCGTGGTCGCTTTGTACACTCAGCCAGGTTCCGGTGAGCAGGGTGAGCAATAGGGCAATCCAGAGCAGCGGCATGATATCTGGAGGACTCCCTAGTTGAGGTAGGTGGCCGTCACACGCATGCCGGCGGAGTTGCCGAATCCTGCGAGCACAACGGTGCTGTAAAGGCAGAACCGGTGTCCGGCTTTCACCATGGCGGAGATCGAGGCGTCTTCAACTACGTCAGCGTTTCGCCCAGCGGTGGAGCGCGCTTGACCAACGATCACGCCATCGACTTCCAGGCGCAGAACGCCGGGGCCGGAGCCATTGATCAGCGCGTCCCTGGATACCGCTTGGCAGTGGGTGCGGGGTCGGTTATCGGCGGGATACTGTGCCAGCACCACAGGGGTGGCGATATTCACGCCACTGGGCCGTTTCCACAGCCCATCGGTGCAGAATAGGGGGCCGCTGTTGTCTCTGCCTACCAGGCCATTGGGGGCGCATCCTGCATTTTCTGCCGCCAAACCATTGATCTGAAGGTACTCGCCGACGGTCGTTCTACCTTCGGAGCTGAGCTTTCCCCCTCTCAATTCTCCGCCGGTATAAACGTTCTTGTTCATCCACGACCTGACCCATGTGCTGTCACTCATATACCAGCCACCGTCCCACCGTTCGTTGTACCAACCTGAGTTACCGCGGGTCCTGAACCAGCCTCCGGTGTACGTCTCGCCGGCGACGTCAGCAGTACCGGCTTTCACCGTGCCAGTGGCTGTCACGTTGCGCGCGCTGATGTCCGCGCTGGTCGTGATGTTTCCGCTGGCGGTGACCGCTCCGGCTGCGGCGATATTGTTGCCGCCCATATTCAATGCCGTGTTCATCCGGTTGAGCTCGGGATGACCCGGGACGGCATTGCGGTAGAGGTACTCGTTGGCAATGGCGCCGTCCTGGAAGAACAGCGCCGTCGCCAGGTGTCCAGCGCCGGGAGCGCTACCGAAATTGCTCAAGGCCACCTGCCAGGCGGCGCCCTGGGCGACACTGGTGTTGGTTTTCGAGATGTAGCCCCCGGTGGCTCCCATGAGCTGCGCGATCCGGCGGATCGAGAGTTCGGAAGC
>NZ_KV813455.1:0-226 GCF_001813645.1 Pseudomonas sp. HMSC063H08 | reverse complement strand
GCCGATGCCAAGACCAAGGTCTATGGCGACGCTGACCCGAGCCTGACCTATCAGGTCAGCGGCCTGAAGAACGGTGATACCGCTGGCGCGGTGCTCAACGGTGGCAGCCTGAGCCGCGTGGCTGGCGAGAATGTCGGCGTGTATGGCATCAACCAGGGCGGCCTGGGCCTGGTCAGCGCGAACTACGACCTGAACTACCAGGGCAATAACCTGACCATCACCAAGG
>NZ_KV813454.1:9945-10820 GCF_001813645.1 Pseudomonas sp. HMSC063H08 | reverse complement strand
CCCGCCAGGCCGGCGGTTTTCCATCCGAGCCAGCGGGAACCTTGGTTTCGCCAGCCATGCTGGCCAGCACGTCGCCCATCTCCAGGTTGTAGGCTTCCATCAGTTTGTGGGCATGACGCAGCGCGATCTCGGCCTCGTTCGGGTTGGAACCCCGTCCCTTCGCCATTTCCAGGCACTTCTTGATCTTGTCGAGGATACGGTCCTGGTCCATGTCACACCCCTGCGATATCAAGAGGAATGGAGCGGTACTGGTCGGTGTCCCCGACCCGCTCCTGGATACGCACGTACGCCTTGGTGCTCACGACCTGGACAGCCTCGCCGATGGCCTGCATTGCACGCTGCCAACGTTCGTCATCGATCTGCAGGCGGCGCAGGGCAAGCACGCTGCCGGTACGGATGTTCCCTGCTTGGTCCACGCGGAACGCATCGTTGATCAGCGTGATGACCTCTGCGCGAGCGCCTTCTGTCCATTCGTGGAGGCACTCGTCGATCAACGCCTTGGCCGCCTGCAGGCGCTCGTCGAAGGCGATGTTGTCGGCCATGGCCCGAATGACCTTGTAGCGACCGTCGAAGCTGACCAGGGAGGCGTTGCCCTTCTTGCCACCTACCTTCGCCTGGTACTGCTCGGCCGACAGGGTGATGAAGGCTTCGATATCGCCGAATGTCGCCAGTTTGAAGTCCAGCAACGCCTTGTTCAGGGCCTTCCCCTTGGCGACGATCTCCTGCACAAGGCGGTCCCGCTCCAGGTCGATGGGCTTGATCATTTCTTCAGGTACCAGGCGCCCCTTGGCGTCCATGCGGTACCCGGCGGGAACATGCACTGGTTGTTCAGCCATGGGAGGGTTCCTCTTCGGGATTCGGTACAACGCTCATCT
>NZ_KV813454.1:0-9845 GCF_001813645.1 Pseudomonas sp. HMSC063H08 | reverse complement strand
TCGATCAGGCTCGGGTCATGAGCTGCAGAGCCTGCGGTGATTTCGGGGTACGGCGTGCTGCACGCGGGGCAGTCGATTTCCAGAACATCAGCCATGCAAGCGTTCCTCCGCTTGACGTTGATCCCGTTTCGCCTTGAGTTGGCGTTCACGGTGGTTGATCACTCCTCGACGGTCAGCCCGCTTCCAGGGATGACTCTCTGGCTTACGCTTCAAGCCAGAAAGATGGTCAGAGCGAGGCGTCGTAAGCGCCTGCTCGATGGACATGCCCTTGGCCAAGCGCTTCTGCACAGTGCTTTTGGCGACACAACCGAAGCGCTTCACCAGGTTGCTCAAGCTGTCGGTGACGCCAAAGACGGTGTACTCATGCCGTCTCGCCTGGTTGACAGCCCGCAAGGCCGCCACCGACCGTTGGCGTCCTTCGCTATCCCGGAACCGGTATCCCTTCAGGTTCTTGGCATGCCTGCGGCGGTCAAAGGACTTGTAGGGATAGCCCCACTCGATATCTGGCATGCGTTCGAGCAGGTCCATGAACTTGACCCAGTGCATCCCGAGTGCCGCTGCGGCGGCCGAGCGGCTAAATCCACGGGCCGCCATGCCGCGGATGTACGCTTCAACGCTCATCGTCAGCGCTCCTCTTCGAGGGCGCTGGCGCGGCAGCGAGCATGCCGTGATAGACACATGCCAGGAAGTCGCGAACCGCACCTCGATCCGGGAAGTAGTACTCGGTATCCTCAACGAGATACCCGTCCATTCCGTCCTCGCAGTCGCGGCGTGCGTCCAGCATTTCCGGGGTCGGCTCAATCGGCACCAGCTTCCACCCCGCCGGCACACTGTGCTGAGCCCGGCAGGTATCCTCGGACGCTTTCACGCACGACTTGATCGATGTCAGCAGGTAGGACCATGCGAAACCGCGCTCTTGGTTCGGACACAATCCCAGCGCACGCGCCACGTCGTCGCGGCATTGCTTATCCAGAACGTGCTGAGGCAGCCCATCGATCAGCGCGATGATGTGATCGGGCATGGTCAGAGCCTCGTAGCGGACCATCAGGTCCGAGGCCTCTTGGCCGTTCAGCAGTGGGTTCTTGAGCGCGACAGCAATGCGGCGAAGTTCCGAGTGATCGCCGGGTTGAACCTCGATGGCTGGAGCGGTGCTGCCATCACTGATCAATTCCTGCAGGTGATCCAGGACCATCGCGACGTGCCCCATGGTCTCCTGCCAGAACATCGCCGGATGTGGGCTCTTTACGACCTTGCGCAGCGCCGCCATGGAAGCGGAAAGTTTGCTGTCCATCAGTGCACCTTCCTTGCCGACTTCTGGGCGGCACGCTGCTCCTGGAGGTAGGCCGCCATGCTCTGCAGCTCCGCATGCAGCTTGGAGAAGTCCCCGGCGATGAAGAGGTCGATGAGCTTGACCAGCATCCTGTCCAGCTTGTGGATGCCAGTCTTCAGCTCAACCAGTTGCTGGTCCTTCGCGAAGCCATCCTGCAGAACATCCTTCAGGGCCAGACGGCAGTCCTCTTCGCTCATGGAATCAACGTCCATCAGCGGGGTGTAGGCATGGGTGATGACAGTCATTGGTCTTGCTCCTTCACCGGGGTCGTCCAGGCCACGTCAACACCGAGCAGGCTGACGACATGGACGGTGACCATCCCGTGAGTGGTCTGGCGAATACCGCGGATGGCGTTGCGGAAGCGGCGGTGCAGCCGCAGCGAATCCTCTTCGCGGATGAACAGGCGGCGATCGAGCACCGACGTCTGCTCAATCGGAATGCCGGCCTGGCGCAAGGCGCGGGTGGCGCTGTTGACGGCCTCCAGGCAGCGGGCCAGCTCTGGCGTCAGTACTGTGCAGAGCGGCAGATGGGTAGCTTTCGGCTGCTCTTCAGGGAGGCGGCCAGTGATCGGTACGACGTTCATGTCAGGCCTCCCGAACCACGTCAGCAGTGACGCGCGGCTCGCCGACGAGCGCGGCATAGTTCATAGCGGCCTTCACCAGGTTGCCGATGGCCAGCGGATAGAGCAGGCTGGGCTTGTTTTCCTTGACGCCCCCCAGCCTCTCGATGACGGCCTGCAGGCCGGATGCATCGATCACATCGCTCAGTGCCTTGCCAACCCGCTCGAAACGAAACGCCAGGTGCTGTTCCAGCCCGCCGACCGTGAGCGGCGGCAACTCGACGATCTCGATGCGCTGGGCCACCTCTCGGACTTCGCCGTTGCGCGGCGACAACTTGATGAGCAGTTCGGGCTGACCGATCAGGATGATCGACACCAGCTTGGTGTAGCCCAGTTCGAGTTCGCGGTAGCGCTTGAGGTGCTTGATCGTCGGGGTCGATAGGCTGTGTGCCTCCTCGATGATCAGCAGGTGGCGCGAGCCTGCGGTGTGGCTGGCCTTCAGAGCCTTGTGCAGTTGCGCCCAGCGGGCCTGCGAGCTGTTCCGCGGCGTTTGGTCTGGCGCGATCTCCGCCAGGATGGCCTCGGCGATATGCTCGCTCTTGAGGGGCTTGCCCTTGGTGTCGTTGTCTTCCATCCCCAGCACGTATGGCTGAATGACCGTCACCGGGCTGCCTTCCAGTCGATGCTCCAGATCTCGGCGCAAGGTGGACTTGCCCGCCCCTGACTCGCCGATCACTGCCAGGAAACCATCGTGCATAGCGACCTGGTGCATCGCCTCGCGTACATAGCGGATATCAGCGTTGATGAAGATGTCGTCGGCGCTGTGCAGTTCGTCGAAGGGGTCGCGACGGATGTCGAAAGCCTTCTTCGTGGCTGGCAGCAATACCTGTTTGCGCATTAGCATGGGTTCGCACTCCTCGTTTTCTTGAGCGTCTTCGGGGGTTGCAGGGGCCCCGACGTTGCTGCGTCGGGGCCCCACTTCGTCGAAGGCCTGGCGCACGGTGTCGAACTGAGCGCCCTGAGCCATCAGGTATTCGGTGATCCGCCAGGCCAGTTGCTGCTGGTCCAGCGATTTCGGCCACTGGCTGTGGTTGATCAGTTGAGCGATCGCCGCCGGACTGAGATCGACCGCACGGGCCAGATCGGTCTGCGGCTTGCCGAGGCTGGCCAGGACTTCCTTGAGCTTCAGCATTACGAGTTACCTCCCACAACGCGCAGCGCGGGCCGGCTGGACGCCGCCTGCAACTGCTCAACGATGCTGTCGAGCTGGTCCTCCAGTACTCCGTCGGGGTAGTTGGACTTGAGCCAGAGCATCGACTCGGGACTCCAGACGCCATCCAGCCGCGCTCGGAGGATCTTGGCGGCTGCCGGGTGGCTCAGTGGCTTGCTCTCGACGGTGGGCAACGTCACGTCGAGCTGCAGCTCGCTGCCCTTGCGTGGCATGAAGGTCGGCAACTGAGCGTCTTCGATGTGCTGGTAGGGCTTGAGCCTCCCGCCGAACGGAATGGCCTTGGCCTTGCGTGCGGCCTGCTCTTCGGCATCGGTATCGACGCCCATGGCTAGGCGGGCCGCTTCCTTGCGAGCCTTCTGTGCAGGCGTCTCCGCATGCGGCCGGAACTCCTCGCCGATCATGGGGGCGCGCACGTCGAAGCCGAAGTTGTCCTTCTCGATCCTCGGAATGACGTGGAAGACTTCATGGCCGTCCTGGTCGAAAGTGATCGCCTGGGCGGCATCGCTTTGCCAGGGGTTGCGGGTGATCATCAGCTTCTCGCCGTTCATCACGCCAGGTACGACCGAGACGTCGTATTCGGTTCCCTGGAAGCTGACGCGCAGCTTGCTAGTGACCTTGCGGCTCTCCGGCTCGGCGATTGCCAACTGGCGGCATACTTCGACGCTGGGCGCTTTCACCAACTGGTGCTCACGGATGCGCATCCAGGCCTCCGAGCGGGTCATCCCATGGCGGGAGTGCTTCTTCGCGGCGTTGAACCACGCGCGCCAGGTCTTGGCGGCAGCGTTCAGTTCGTCCAGATCGGCGACAGGCTGGAAGCGCAGTCCCGCCTCGAACTTGCGCTCGATGAGGTTCCGGGCGTTCTCCACCTGGCCAGTCACCCGCGCGGCACCGGGCTTGTGAACGATGACGCGGATGCGCAGCGCACGGCAAAGGTTCCTGGCCATGGCCGAGGTGTTGGCAGAACCTGGGTCCATCATCAGAATCTTCGGCACGCCGTGCAGAATGTCGTTGCCACCGCGCTCCTGCATGGCGTCGATCAGCACATCACACAGGTTCTCACCGCTCTCGGCCCCCATGACGTACTTCAGGTAAATCCAGCCACTGGCGTGCTCGGTGATCTCGTACGACCAGACCCGGTTGGAGGCGATGCGGGCCACGTTCTTCGGCTTGTTCTTGTAGAACTGGTCATGCTCCATGACGCGCAGGCCGTTACCGTGCTCGTCGGCGCCGGGCTTGAGGTAATAAAGAACACACAGCGAGGCATCGATCTGCCAAACGTGGTTGGGGTGGCAACTGCCCAGCTCCGTTACCGGAGCAGGCTGCAGCAATTGCTGGGGATGAACCCCGAAGCTGTAGAGAGCCCTGGATATCGCACTGATGGACAGCGGCCGAATCTCGCCCGTGTCCTCGTCAACGACGTCCGCCCGGATCATCTTGCTGGCCCGTAGCGCTTCCACCGCATCCTCCAGGCTATACAGGCGCTTTTCGTTGCGGCGCGCACTCTCCATCAGCGCGCTACTGATGGTCAGGGCATCTTCCCGGCTCAGGGCACTGGTGCCGGCGTCACTCCGGCGTTTGCGGGGCTTGCTGTCTGCGGTGACCTCCCTCAGCTTGCGGTAAAGCGTGGCGAGTGACATGTCGAGCCGCTGGGCCGTCGACTGGGCAATCTCTACGCGCTGCCCGCGTGGGGCGGCGCGAAGGGCGCGCTCCAGATCGACCAGGGCTTGAGTAATGACGGCGCTCATGGCTCAGTCCTCAGCCACGCCTGCAGGCTGGGACTTGCCCATTTGCTCGATCCAGCCGAATTCGCTGATGTCATCGGGGGCTTCGCCGTCGGGCAACTGGAACTCTTCGCGAATCTGCAGGAGCAGTTTTTCGAGGTGGCGCACCAGACCGGCCTGGAAGGTGCGGGGGTCGGTACCGGTCTTTTCGGCGTGGTCGAGCATGACGGAGAAGGCTTCGCGCAGCTTGCCGCTGATGTCGGCCTCGGCTTCGAAAGCGATCGCCGTTGCCTCCTGGCGAAGCTCTTTCTCGGCCTCATCCGCCTTCATGGTTTGGATGCGCCGCTTGGTCTTTTCCAGTTCGTGGACGGTTTCGTCCAGCTCGCGGGACTTGCGTGCCATGCGCTCGCCCAGGGCTTCGTTGTCCGCCCGTAGATCCTCGACCTGCTTCTCCAGGGCAGCCTTTTCCTTGGTGTGGGTGGCGATCAGTTCCTCGGCCAGGTACTCGACGGCGTCCTTGTTGCCCTGCTTGGCCGCTTCGATCAGGGCGCTACGGGCGTCATCGGGCAGCTTTCGCCACTGGCGCAGCTCGCGGTAGCCGATGCCCATGCGGGACATGGATTCCAGGGCTTCTTCGCCGAAAGTGCGGAGGTTGGCGATATCCATGTTTGCCTTGTCGACAGAGATGCCGAGCAACGAGCAGAACTCGTCCCAAGTGCCAGAAAACTCCGAACCGTTCGGACTTTTCTTCCCGGCAATGGCACGGTAGAGCTTGTTTTCCTTGACGTAAGCGAGCTTGGAAGTCCGAACCGTTCGGGAAAATTCCTCGAACGCCCCTGCCATCTGCGCTTGGCCGAGCAGTTGGTTGACCAGGTCGCGCTCCTCATGCATGCCCTGGGCAATGTCGCCCAGCATGGTCAGCGCGCCTGCCTCGGCCTGGTACGCCTGCTGGTTGACTTCAGGTATGGATTCCACTTTCACGGGGGATGCTTTACGGGCCATGGGATTTCCTTAGTTCGGGAGACGGGTGTAGCGTTGGCGACGCTCGTTGAGTTCGTCCTGGCCGCGGCGCAGGGCTTCGTCGAATCCAAAGGCCACCTGGACCAGGCGCGGTCCGAGCAGCCAGCGCTTGTCGTCATGCGGGCTGCGGTCGGCCAAGCCGGCGATGCGCAGGTTTTCCAGGGCGCGCAGGGCGGCGCTGGCGTCGCACTCGGCGGCGACCGCCACCTCCTTCAGCAGCAGCCCCCGGAATTCGTTGGCGGCGAGGGCCAGCATGACCCGTAGGGTTCGCTGGACCTGCTCGGAGCGGTATTTTTCGGTGCTCATGCGCAGCGCTCCATCGGGATGACGACCAAGGCGCCGGACTGGGTGATAGCGGCTTGGCCACCGGTGGCCTCCGCCAGTTGCTGGTGGAGATGCTGGGCCTCGTTGCACCACCCTTCGGCACATTCCTCCATGCGGGTCAGTTCGGTGCGCAGGTACTCGTTCTCTTCGGCAAGGCGCGCAGCTTCGATGCAGAGCTGCTCATAGGCTTGCTCGTCCAGGCGCTGCAGCAGCGCCTGCAGGTTGATGGACTCACTCATCGTCAGCCACTCCAAAGTCCAGTTGCGGGGTTTCTGCCTGGGCGACGTTGCCGTGGTGCCAAGCGAGGGATTCGAGGCCGGCGCGGATGGCGTCCAGGGTCTGTTCGGCGGTTTGCTTGCCGTCGTAGAAGGCCATCAGCGCGCCGGTGGCGTTGTGCAGCACGCCCTGCAGTTGCTGCAGGTCGTTGGCGTTGCAGGCCTTGCCAACCGGGATGTCGACCAGGAGCTTGCCGTGAGCGGCGGCCAGGTAGCGGGTGATCAGCGGCAGGCCGCAGGCTTTCTCCAATGACAGCACCATGGTCAACGGCAGGCGGCCATTGCCCATCCATTTGTAGAGGGTGCTGGCGTTGTTCTGGCACAGATGGTCTGTGGCAAGCCGCTCGATCCCGCGGTTGTAGCGCTGCATGGCCAACTGCGCACAGCCGTCCAGCGCTTCGGCCGGCGAGCGCGGCACCCAGTGCTTCCAATTCCGGCGCTTCATTGGATGGTGCTCCAGAAGCCCCAGTAGTCGTCGTCCAAACAAATAGCTGTTTTCACCATTGGCAAAGCCATTGCGACAACGCCAGCCTGATGGGGTACATTCACCCTCGTCGGAGAGACAGACATGACTACCCCCGATCACCTGGTTCTTGATGCGTCGATGCGCTCGGCGTTTGTTGCCCTGGCACGTCGTCTGGCAATTGATCACGGCCTTGACCTGCAAGGTCTTGCCTGTGACCTGGAGACGCTGGCTGACGCGCAGTCGGGCGAGACATGGCAGATGCCGCATCGGGATCTGGCTGGTGTGCTGCGGTATGTTGCCGAGCGTGCTCAAGCAGGCGGAAGCTGATCTGGTGGGCCTCTTCGCGGCTCATGCGATGGTTGAGCAGCCGACCTGCGCTGATGAGCATCAGGCGATCGATCAGGCGCTCGGCGCCTGGCGATGCTACGGTCCGGTCCACCAACAGGAGGCTGCTCTGGTGAGCATCGGCCAGGTGCCAGGCGATGTCCGAAGTATCACCAGGGGCGCAGGCGATCAGAGCATCGAGCGCGGCGCGCCAGGTGTCCATCGGAGCGGGAGTCAGGTCGATGTGCTCGACCGGCGGCTGAAAGCGAGGCATGGCTGTACTCCTCTCAGGCGGCGAGTTGCTCGACGGAGAGCTTCATGCCGAGCTTCAGGGCGATTTCATGGGAGGTGCCGCGGCGGCCTTTGAACTGGCCGTTGATGACCATGTACACCTGGTGACGGGGATAGCCGTTGGCCTCGGCCCAGGCCGAGATCGTTATACCGGCGGCGCGGAAGAGTTCCTTAACGCGCTCGCCGGTGTACGGCGTGCGAGTGGGGAGCGGATACGGGACGTTCATGACGGGGTTCCTATCTGCTGAAAGATTGCTAATAAACCAATGCATGTGCAGTGCTTTGGTGTGAATTGATATTGGGACATCAAAGTCCCATAGTCAAGGGACTTTTATGCCTCAAAGCATCGGGGATCGGATCCGACAAATACGCGGTGGACTAGGCGTGGGGGAGTTTGCGGAGCGCCTTGGGGTGAATCGCAAAACTGTTGCGCGCTGGGAAAGCAATGAGGCGCTGCCTGACGGAGCATCACTTCTAACGTTGCATAGCTGTTTCGGGGCTGATCCTGGCTGGATTCTGACCGGAGGAGGAGCGCAGCCTAGTCCCGCTGAGCTAGCACCTGACGAGCGCATCCTGCTGGACAACTACCGGCATAGCCCGCCCGACGCTCAGGCCGCACTCAAGGCGACGAGCGATGCGTTCGCGCGTCGCACTGGTAAGAAAGCAGGATGATGAATAAGGGGGAGGAATGGATTTCAAAGTACTGCTTGGGGCAGTGATGTTGGTCAGCCTATCGGTGGCCGGATGCTCCACGAAAAACTATGGCCGACAGCCGGAACTGACTGACTTCGAACGGCAGACCATGAGCTGCCGCGAGATTGACCTGGAACAGGCCAAGGTTCAGGGCTTCCTGACCCACGTGCGTGAGGAGAGCGAGTTCGACGGACGCTCGGTGCTGTCTTTCCTGGGCGACTTCGGGATCGGCAACCTGATGGAGAAGGACGCAGCAGTCGACAGTGCCAATCAGCGCCTGACCCAGTTGGCAGGTGCCAAGATGCAGCGCGGCTGCACCTATGCCTATGAGGCTGAGGCCCCAGCTCAGCAGCCGTACGCGCCACCACGCGCCTATGCCCCAGACGGGCCCGCATCAGCTTCTGCGCGTTCTGTCGACGCCCAGCTCGACGAGCTGAACCGTATGCAATTGCCCTACGAGGAGTACCAGCGGCGATACCGAGAAATTACGGGGCAATAAAAACGGAACGCCAAGGCGGCGAATTTCCCTCGGATTGGTTTTCGCTCCTTCCAAAATACACTCTGCTCCCCCGTGGGGATGATCGTCACACCTGCTTGCAGGTAGGACCTTCAGTCAGGCCAAGGATGGCCGCCCCATCGGGAGCATCGTTATGTCATCGCCGCAACCCCGGCGCCGCCGCGCGCCGCGTATGACCAGCTGGACGCTGGTCACCCTCGTCCTGCTGATCATCCTCGCCGCGATTCGCCCGGAGCAGCTCCAGGTCGTCGCCTACAAACTTGTCCTAGTGACCCTGGGCGCGGTGGCCGGTTACTGGATCGATCGCAGCCTGTTTCCCTACGTGGCTCGCCCGCATGAGTGCTCAGCCAATCTGGTTGTCGTGGGCGCCTGGCTGCGCCGTGGGCTGATCGTACTGGCTTGCATCCTCGGCCTGACGCTGGGGCTCTGACCATGGGCGCCCCGCAAATCATCTGGATCGTGCTGGCCGCTGTGGTCCTGGTTACGTCCTATGCGTGCGATGGCCTCACCAACGTGATCAGCTTCAAGCAGCGCGTGTTCGACGTGATCGCGATGACGGCCCTGGTGTGGTGGGGAGGCTTCTTCGGATGAAGCGCCTGCTCACCCTCGGCCTGCTGGGCCTGCTGAGCGCCTGCCAGCCGGCCTTCGCGACGGATCGCATCCCCACTGCCGCCGAGCAGTACCGGCGCACCCTGGTGCGCAGCGCCCATGCTGAATGGGGCCTGTCGGCACCGATCGCCACCTTTGCCGCACAGGTTCACCAAGAAAGCCGTTGGCGTGCTGATGCCCGCTCGCCTGTTGGTGCCCAGGGTCTGGCGCAGTTCATGCCCGGAACCGCGGAGTGGATCGCCGGCCTGTATCCGACCGCCCTCGGCACCAATCAGCCGTTCAATCCTGGCTGGGCACTGCGCGCGCTGGTCACCTACGACCGTTGGCTCTACGACCGAAACCAGGCCTCCAGCGAGTGTGATCGCTGGGCATTCGTACTGTCCGCTTACAACGGCGGCCAGGGGTGGGTAAATCGCGACCGTAGGCTGGCCTCGGCATCCGGCGCCGACCCGCTGGCCTGGTTCGATTCCGTCGAGCGCTTCAAC
>NZ_KV813453.1:0-3384 GCF_001813645.1 Pseudomonas sp. HMSC063H08 | reverse complement strand
AGAGCGTGGAGATCGCCAACCGTGCCGGCGAACGCCTGGGCAGCGTGACCAGCCGGATCGGCGAGATCGACAGCATGAACCAGTCGGTGGCCACCGCCACCGAGGAACAGACCGCAGTGGTCGACTCGCTGAACATGGACATCACCGAGATCAACACCCTCAACCAGGAAGGCGTGGAGAACCTCCAGGCCACCCTGCGCGCCTGCGGCGAGCTGGAAGCCCAGGCCGGGCGCCTGCGGCACCTGGTGGACAGCTTCAAGATCTGAGCCCGTCCGTCCCACAGGCCAGCTAACCGCGAAGCGGTTAGTCGGCGATCATCCAGCCCCCATGAAAAAGGCGCCCGCGGGCGCCTTTTTCATGGCCTGGCGCTCAGCGCCGCTTCTTCCCGCCCATCAACGAGCCGAGCAGGCCACGCACCAGCTCCCGGCTCAACTGGTTGGCCGCCTGGCGCATGGCGCTCTTCACCGTCGAATTGGACAGCAGGCTGCCGAGTATCTGCCCGGCCATGCCGCCGACGCCGGACGCGCTTTCCTGCTGTGCGGGCGCCTGGCCCTGGACCTCGGGCTTGGCGCCCGCCTTGTTCGCCAGCACCTCGTAGGCCGACTCACGATCGATCGGCTGGTCGTAGCGCCCCTTCAACGGCGACCGCTGGACCAGTTCGGCGCGTTCGCTGTCGCTCAGCGGGCCGATCCGCGAATAGGGCGGCGCCACCGCGACGCGCTGGACCATGGCCGGCGTGCCCTTTTCCTCCAGGGTGCCGACCAGCGCCTCGCCGATACCCAGTTCGGTCAGCACCCCCAGGGTGTCGAACGCCGGGTTCGGACGGAAACCATCGGCCACCGCGCGCAGCGATTTCTGCTCCTTGGCGGTGAAGGCGCGCAGGCCATGCTGGATACGCAGGCCGAGCTGGGCCAGGACATCGTCCGGCAGGTCGCCCGGCGACTGGGTGACGAAGTACACCCCGACGCCTTTCGAGCGGATCAGCCGGACCACCTGTTCCAGGCGGTCGCGCAAGGCTTTCGGCGTGCCGTTGAACAGCAGGTGGGCCTCGTCGAAGAACAGTGCCAGCACCGGCTTGTCGGCATCGCCGCGCTCCGGCAGTTGCTCGAACAGCTCGGCCAACAGCCAGAGCAGGAAAGTCGCGTAGACCTTCGGCGCCTCGTGCACCAGGCGGCTGGCGTCGAGCAGGTGGATGCGCCCGCGCCCGTCCGGCTCGGGGCGGAGGATGTCTTCCAGTTGCAGGGCAGGCTCGCCGAAGAAGGCCTCGGCGCCCTGCTGCTCCAGAGTGGCCAGGCGGCGCAGCAGCGCCTGCCCGGAAGCGCCGGTGAACAGCGCCCGGTCCTCGCCGAGGATCTCCGGATTGTCCTTCAGGTGGTTGAGCAGCGCCTTCAGGTCCTTCAGGTCGAGCAGCAGCAGGCCTTCCCGGTCGGCCACCTGGAAGGCGGCGAACAGCGCGGCCTGCTGGCTATCGGTCAACTCCAGGAGGTTGGCCAGCAGCAGCGGGCCCATCTCGCTGATGGTGGTGCGCAACGGGTGGCCGGTCTTCCCGGCGATGTCCCAGAGCGTGGTCGGGTAGGCCTTCGGCTGGTAGTTCAGCCACGGCATGCTGGCAATGCGTTCGGCGACCTTGCCCTGCGGGTTGCCCGGCGCGGCGATGCCGCACAGGTCGCCCTTGATGTCGGCGGCGAATACCGCGACACCGGCATCGCTGAAGGATTCGGCGAGGTGCTGCAAGGTCACCGTCTTGCCAGTACCGGTGGCGCCGGCGATCAATCCATGACGGTTGGCCAGGCGCCAGGCCTGCCCTACCGGCTGGCCATCGGGGCCAGCGCCGATCAACAACTCATTCGCTTGCGACATCCATTCATCCTCGGGACTAAAGCTCCGGCACGCTGTGCCGACAGTAAGGGAAAGCCCTTGTACAACGGGGCTTCCAGCGGAACCCGCGTACCAATATGCGCGGGTTCCCGCGAAGGGCGTCGGGCCAGCGCATCGGCCCGATCTGGCCGTCCAGCTTCAGCGAAGACCTTCGGGCCTTGCTGAGACAGGAAAAATCGCCATCGTATCCGTATCACGCATTCTTCGGAGCCACCCAGGGAACCGTGGCTTCGTGGCACAAGGCCGTGCCTGGGTCGACGGACTACCCACCCGCGCGACCCGCCCGACGCTGCAAGGCGTACGGAAAGCCCCTGCGCCCGCGGAACGGTCGCAGGGGTCTGGTCAAAGACTGGCGCTACATACTCCTGGACGCAATACAACATGATCAAAAGTCTAAAGTTCAGCCACAAGATCCTCCTCGCGGCCTCCCTCGTGGTGTTCGCCGCTTTCGCACTGTTCACCCTCTACAACGATTACCTGCAGCGCAACGCGATCCGCGAGGACCTCGAAAGCTACCTGCGGGAAATGGGTGACGTGACCTCCAGCAACATCCAGAACTGGCTCGGCGGCCGTCTGTTGCTGGTCGAGCAGACCGCCCAGACCCTGGCCCGCGACCACAGCCCGGAAGCCGTCAGCGCCCTGCTCGAACAGCCGGCCCTGACCTCGACCTTCAGCTTCACCTACCTCGGCCAGCAGGACGGCGTCTTCACCATGCGCCCGGACAGCCCGATGCCGGCCGGCTACGATCCGCGCAGCCGACCCTGGTACAAGGACGCCGTAGCGGCCGGTGGCCTGACCCTGACCGAGCCCTACGTCGACGCCGCCACCCAGGAACTGATCATCACCGCGGCGACGCCGGTGAAGGCCGCCGGCAACACCCTCGGCGTGGTGGGCGGCGACCTCAGCCTGAAGACCCTGGTACAGATCATCAATTCGCTGGACTTCAGCGGCATGGGCTACGCCTTCCTGGTCAGCGGCGACGGCAAGATCCTGGTGCACCCGGACAAAGAGCAGGTGATGAAGACCCTGAGCGAGGTCTACCCGCAGAACACGCCGAAGATCGCCACCGGTTTCAGCGAGGCCGAATTGCACGGGCATACCCGCATCCTCGCCTTTACCCCGATCAAGGGCCTGCCTTCGGTGACCTGGTACCTGGCGCTGTCCATCGACAAGGACAAGGCCTACGCCATGCTCAGCAAGTTCCGCGTCTCGGCCATCGCCGCCGCGCTGATCTCCATCGTCGCCATCCTGGTCCTGCTCGGCCTGCTGATCCGCCTGCTGATGCAGCCGCTGCACCTGATGGGCCGTGCCATGCAGGACATCGCCCAGGGCGAGGGCGACCTGACCAAGCGCCTCGCCGTGACCAGCCGCGATGAATTCGGCGTGCTCGGCGATGCCTTCAACCAGTTCGTCGAGCGGATCCATCGCTCGATCCGGGAAGTCGCCGGGACCGCGCACAAACTGCACGACGTCTCGCAACTGGTGGTGAACGCCTCGAACTCTTCG
>NZ_KV813452.1:0-55276 GCF_001813645.1 Pseudomonas sp. HMSC063H08 | reverse complement strand
ACGATCACTTCCTGGCCGATCCGCGGGATCTGCATCGAACCCCAGTTCTTCCCGGCCCAGGCCTGGGACACGCGAATCCAGCAGGAGCTGTTCTCGTTCGACTGGTCGTGGCGATCCCAGTGGAAGTGCACCTTGACCCGGCCGTACTGGTCGGTCCAGATCTCCTCGCCCGTGGGCCCGACCACCACCGCGGTCTGCGGACCCCGCACCACCGGTACCGGAGTCTGTGGCAGGAGACGGAACGACTGGCTGGCGTCGATGCAGTCCAGCTCGCTCTCGAACTGCGAGCCGGCGCCGCCGCTGCCGGTTTCGTAGAGTTCCTGGACCACCCGGTATTCGGCGCCGACCACCAGGTACTCGCGGTTCTGGTCATCGCGCGGATAGCCGCTCAGGCGGAACAGGTGCCCGGCGCCGATCCCGCGCACCACGCCGCGCAGGCGCACGCGCTCGTGCTGCGCCTGGATCGCCTCGATGCGGTTGCGCGCGTACTGCTCGCCGTCCTGGCTCTGCACGTATTCGCCGGGGTAGTCGTACAGCGGGTAGTCGGCCGCCGCGTGCGAGCGGGCGATGTTCGAACGCACCTCCAGGCGCGCGCCGGGGCGCTGGAAGTCGTAGTCGTTGAGGGTCAGCGAACCGGGCTGGACCTCGCGTGCCATCTGCCAGTCGAAGAAGTGGTCGCGCTCGCGATGGCCGAGGGTCGGCGGGTAGTACGGCACACTGGCGTAGCCACCCGGGCTGCGATGCGCGCCGTAGGCGTCGGAGAGCACCAGGATGTGGCGCTTCTGCTCATGGCGGAACCAGTAGTAGATGCCTTCCTGTTCCATCAGCCGGCTGATAAAGTCGAAGCTGGTCTCGCGGTACTGCACGCAGTATTCCCACTCGCGGTAGGGGCGCGTGAGGGCATCCTCGAAATCGGAAAAGCCGAGGTTGCGGAACACCTGCTTGATGATCTCCGGCACGCTCTGGTTCTGGAAGATGCGGCAGTCCGAGGTGCGCGTCAGCAGCCACGGCCAGGGCCGCAGGGTGGCCTGGTAGCCGGCGAACTGGCCGTGCCCGGCCACCTGGCTACAGCGCGCGACGATGCCGTGAAAGAAGCGCCGGCTGCCGCCGGGCAGCTCCAGCGACAGGCTCATCGGCTTGCCGAGCAACTGCTCCAGCGGCAGGTTGGGATTTTCCGATACCAGGTGCAGCTCGTAGGCGAACAGCCGTCCCAGTTCCTCGCGTCCCTCCATGCGCTGCAACAGCAGCACGTCCGGCCCCAGCGGGCAATCCACCTGGACCAGGCGGGTCAGTTGCATCAATCCCATCGACGGTTCCTTCTACTGCTCTGCGTGTCGCCGGTTGTCACTCGGCCTCGGCGAAGTCGTAGTGGAACTGGTTGTCGCGGCTACTGATACGTACCCCGGCCAACGGCTTGCCTTCGAGCATGCGGGTGAGGAACTCGCGGCTCATGTCCGGCAACAGCGTGTTGGTGAGGATCGCGTCGATCATCCGGCCGCCGCTCTCGGTCTCGGTGCAGCGCGAGACGATCAGGTCGACGACGCCCTCGTCGAACTCGAACGGCACCTTGTGGGTCGCCTCCACGCGCTTCTTGATCCGCCCCAGTTGCAGGCGCGAAATGGCCTTGAGCATGTCGTCGCTGAGCGGGTAGTAGGGGATGGTCACCAGGCGGCCGAGCAGCGCCGGCGGGAAGATCTTCAGCAGCGGTTCGCGCAGCGACTTGGCGATGGCTTCCGGCTCGGGCATCAGTTCCGGATCGGCGCAGAGGCTGGCGATCATCTCGGTGCCGGCGTTGGTGGTGAGCAGGATCAGGGTGTTCTTGAAGTCGATCACCCGGCCTTCGCCGTCCTCCATCACGCCCTTGTCGAAGACCTGGAAGAAGATCTCGTGGACATCCGGGTGGGCCTTCTCCACTTCATCCAGCAGCACCACGCTGTAGGGCTTGCGGCGTACCGCCTCGGTCAGCACGCCACCCTCGCCGTAGCCGATGTAGCCGGGCGGGGCGCCCTTGAGGGTGGAGACGGTGTGGGCTTCCTGGAACTCGCTCATGTTGATGGTGATGACATTCTGCTCGCCGCCGTACATGGCCTCGGCCAGCGCCAGCGCGGTCTCGGTCTTGCCCACCCCGGAGGTGCCGGCGAGCATGAACACGCCGATCGGCTTGCTCGGGTTGTCGAGGCCGGCGCGGGAAGTCTGGATGCGCTTGGCGATCATCTCCAGCGCGTGGTCCTGGCCGATGATGCGCTTCTTCAGGTGCCGGTCGAGGTTGAGCACGGTGTCGATCTCGTTGCGCGCCATGCGGCCGACCGGGATGCCGGTCCAGTCGGCGACCACCGAGGCCACCGCCTGGTAGTCCACGGTCGGCAGGATCAGCGGCTCTTCGCCCTGCAACGCGCTCAGTTGCGCCTGCAGTTCCGCCAGCCGCGCATGTAGCCCCTGGCGCTGTTCCTCGTCGAGACGCGCCTCGCCTTCGCCCAGCGGCACGCCGCCGGCGTCCACCGCTTCGGCGGCGGCACGCAGACGGGCGCGGGTCTCCAGCAGTTCGTCGACCAGGCGTTTTTCCTCGGCCCAGCGCTGCTCCAGGGCGGCCAGGCGCTCGCGCTCCTCGGCCAGCAGGGTCTCGGCGTTGCGCTGGCGTTCGGCGGTGGCGACGCCGATGGCGCCCTCGCGGCGGATGATCGCCAGCTCGGTTTCCAGCGCCTCGATGCGCCGGCGGCTATCGTCGACCTCGGCCGGCACCGCGTGCAGGCTGATGGCGGTGCGCGCGCAGGCGGTATCCAGCAGGCTCACCGACTTGTCCGGCAGCTGGCGCGCCGGGATGTAGCGGTGCGACAGCCGGACCGCCGCCTCCAGCGCCTCGTCGAGGATCTGCACCTGGTGGTGCTTCTCCATGGTCGACGCGACGCCGCGCATCATCAGGATGGCCTTGTGCTCGGACGGCTCGTCCACCTGCACCACCTGGAAACGCCGGGTCAGCGCCGGGTCCTTCTCGATGTGCTTCTTGTACTCGGCCCAGGTGGTCGCCGCCACGGTGCGCAGGGTGCCGCGCGCCAGGGCCGGCTTGAGCAGGTTGGCGGCGTCGCCGGTGCCGGCCGCGCCACCGGCGCCGACCAGGGTGTGGGCTTCGTCGATGAACAGGATGATCGGCTTCTCGGAACTCTGCACGTCTTCGATCACCTGGCGCAGGCGCTGCTCGAACTCGCCCTTCATGCTCGCCCCGGCCTGCAGCAGGCCGACGTCGAGGGCGCGCAGTTCGACGTCCTTCAGCGCCGGCGGGACGTCGCCGGCGACGATGCGCAGGGCGAAGCCTTCCACCACCGCGGTCTTGCCGACGCCGGCCTCGCCGGTGAGGATCGGGTTGTTCTGCCGGCGGCGCATGAGGATGTCCACCAACTGGCGGATCTCCTCGTCACGCCCGACGATGGGGTCGAGCTTGCCGCTACGGGCCTGCTCGGTGAGGTCCACGGTAAAGCGCTTGAGCGCCTCCTGCTTGCCCATCGCGCTCGGCGCCAGGGCGCCGCTGGCCTCGCCCGGGGCGGCGCCGGCGTTGAAGCCGTCGCTGGCCGACAGGCCGTTCTCCGGCGAGGCGCCGACGTACTCGTCGAAGCGCTCGGTGAGCGCCTCGACCTTGAGCTTGGCGAATTCCGCCGACAGCCCGGTGAGGGCATGGCGCAGGCTCGGCGTCTTGAGGATGCCGATCACCAGGTAGCCGGTGCGCACCTGGCTCTCGCCGAACATCAGGCTGCCGTAGACCCAGCCGCGCTCCACCGCTTCCTCGACATGGGAGGACAGGTCGGTGATCGAGGTCGAGCCGCGCGGCAGGCGGTCAAGGGCCTCGGTCAGGTCCTTGGCCAGGCGCGCCGGGTCGATCCCGGACTGGCGGACGATCTGGTGCAGGTCCGAGTCCGGCAACTGGAGGATCTGGTGGAACCAGTGCACCAGCTCGACATAGGGATTGCCGCGCAGCTTGCAGAATACCGTGGCGGCCTCGATGGCCTTGTAGGCCAGGCTGTTCAGCTTGCCGAACAGCGCAACGCGACTGATCTCACTCATGTTCCTTCTCCTTGTGCTCGTGCGGCCGCGCAGTGGCGTACTGGCGGGCCAGCAGTAGATCCCTGGCGTCCTGGCCGGGATCGCCCAGCCAGGTGTTGAAACCGAGCCGCCCGCCGCCCTGCAGGCCGAGCGGGGGTACTTCGTGGCGTTGCAGGACCAGGTTGACGTCCCAGTCCAGCTCCTCGCCCAGGTATTCGGCGACCCAGGCGGCCAGCTCGACGAAGTGGTCGCCGTCGGGCAGGAAGCGCTGGTATTGATCGAGGTCCAGCGGCCCCAGGCGCAGGCGGAACTTGTGCTGGCGGTCCCAGACGTGGGTGCCCAGGCAGACGTCCATGCCCAGGCTCGTCGAGTCGACGCCGAGGCGGCTGCGCTCGGGCAGCTCCAGCCATTGGCCGACGTATTCCTCGACCGCCACCGGGACCTCGAAATACTCCGCGAGGATCACCCGCAGGCCGTCCGGGTAGCGGGTCTGCGCGGCGAGGTGGCCGGTGTAGTAGTAGCGTGCGGTGTCCGCCAGCGGCTCGCGCCCCCGCAGGCTCGGCATGCCGCGCCCGGAGAGCGCGGCGAGACGCGCCGACCAGTAGTCGTCGTCGATCCGGTCGTGGCTGATCTCCGGCCGCGCCTCCGCCCAGGCCCGGTAGAACAGGGTCAGCAGGCGGTGGTGGAAGACGTCCATGAAGCGCTTGAAGGTCGCGTCGTTGACGTTGCGCTGGCGTTCCCGGGCGTATTCGGTGAGGTGCAGCGGCAGCGGCCCGTTGGGGCCGGTGAGGCCGAAGAAGAACTGGTCCAGGCGCGGCACCGCAGCGGTGCCGGCCTGGCTCACCGAGGCCAGGGTCGAGGGCGCGAAGGTGCAGTCGGGCTTCTGCCCGAGACGCAGCGGGTCGTCCGCCAGCCGCACCGAATGACCGAGGCGCGGCAGTTGCGGCGACTCGCACTCGATGCGCCGCAGCGCCTGGAAGAAGTCATAGTCCCAGGGCGCCGCCGCCATCCCGGCGAGCAGGTTCAGAGGTTCGGACGGCTGCCCGGCTTCGCGTGCCATCTCATCACCTCGCCCCGTTCGCCGGTGCGCAGCACCGTCTCGGTAAAGCTGTTGATCGACACGTAGCGTGCCAGGAAGCGCTCGAACACAGCGCCGAGAAGGAACACCCCGGTGCCGCGGAACGCGTTCTCGTCGAAGTCCAGGGTGATCTCCAGGCCACGGCCGAAGACGATCGGCCCGGGCATCGGCAGGCGCCGCGTGCAAGGCTTGCTGCTGACCTCGCGCAGGCCCTCGATCTGCAGTTGCAGCGCCGGATCGCCGCTGTCGCCGTAGAGCCGCAGCAGCTCGCGCAGGGCGGCGGCGCCCTGGCCGCGCTCGGCCAGCGACAGGTAGTTCAGCGACAGCTGGCTGATCAGCCGCCAGGCGCTGGCATCGTGGGCACGGCTGGCGCGCGGCCGGCTCGGTCCGGCGAGGCAGCGCACCTGCATGACCGGGGCGCTGTCCTCCAGGGTGAAGTCGCTCTTGTGCGCGCCGATCGGCATGAACAGCGGCAGGTCGCGGTTGGTGCACAGCGCGGCGATGCCGAGCTGGCGCAGGTCGTGGCGATAGGGCGCCTGGTTGGCGTCGACCAGGGCGACGAAGGTCTCGCTGCCGACGTAGGTCGAGCGCGGGCCCTTGCGCCGCTGCTTGCTGGACAGCACGCGCGGTTCGCGGCGCACGCTGAAGTAGGCCTGCTCGCGGCCGTAGCGCGCCGGGTCGCGCACCGCGTAGAACGGTTGGAAGGGTTGCTCCGGACCGCTGCCGTGGCCGCTCACCTGTTGCAGCGAATGCACCTCGAAATCCAGCGGACGGGTGCGGTCGACGATCACGTGATGCTCGTTGACCCGGTCGGACAGGTGGATGCGGTCGCAGCGGCGCGGGAACAGGTTGATCGCCGGGGTGCAGAACGGCACCAGTTGCTCCGCGTCCACCGTGCCCTCCAGGCGCTGGTCGTGCTTGCCGAACAGCACGACCAGTTCCAGCTCCTCGCCGTGGCATCGACGCAGGGCGCGGTTCAGGCCGGAGAACTCGACGAACAGGAAGCGCGCCGGCAGGGCAAAGTATTCCTGCAGCAGGCGGTAACCCTGGAACGCCCGCGGCACCACCGGCAGCAGCGCGTCCTCGTCGTCGAAGCCACGCGCACGCAGGCTGCTCGTCGGCAGGCGTTCGACCCAGGCATTGTCCGGGGCGCGGACGAACACCGCGCAGGCGTTGCCGAGCAATTGTTCGTAGAGGCGGTAGGGTTGTTCGTCGGCGCCGTGCAGGTAGAGCGGCAGGGCGTCCAGCGACAGGCTGTCGAACGGGATACCGGCGCCGCTGCGCAGGCGGATGCGCAGGCCGGCCTTGGCCCGCGGCTCGCTGGCGGCGAGGCGGCCGAGCACCGCGGCGGGATTGCCGAAGTAGTCGGCCTGGGCCACTTCCAACGGCCACAGGGTCACCGGGTGGGCGGTGCGGTATTCGCAGGCGGTCTGGTCATCGGGGCCGAGCTGGCCGCGCAGGGAGGCCCCGCGCTCGACGCTGAAGCCGCTGCTCAGGGCGCCTTCGTTGGGGTCCGGGCGCAGCTGCACCACGGTCATCGACGGAGTCGGCGCCAGGTAGTGCGGGTAGGCGATTTCCAGCAGGTTGTGGGTGAAGGTCGGGTACTCCGCGTCGAGCTTCAGCTGGACCCGCGCGGTGAGATAGGCGAAACCTTCCAGCAGGCGCTCGACGTAGGGGTCGGCGCACTCGAAGCCGGACAGCGACAGGCGCCCGGCGATCTTCGGGAACTCCTCGGCGAACTCCGCGGCGCTTTCGCGGATGTGTTGCAATTCCTGGTTGTAGTACTCGAGCAGGCGCGGGTTCATGTACGCCTCCGCTCGCCCTGGGCGACGCGCACGTGGCCGGTCTCCAGGTCCAGGTTGGTGGTCAGCAGCAGGCGCAGCGGCGCCGGTTCGGCCCAGAGATCACCCTCGATCTCGAAGCTCAGGGCGTTGTGGTCCATCTCGCCGGGCAGCAGTTGCGCGCGCACCCGCAGCGAAGAACGGATGATGCGCGGCTCGAAGGTGGCGATGGTCTCGGTGAGCAGCGCCTCGATGGCATGCACGTCGACGCTCGACGCGGTGTGCCCGGCCAGCGCCGGCAGCCCGTAGTTGAGCACCGAGTTGCCGGCCGGCATCCGTGCGGCGGGGCCGTGGTCGAACAGCGAAGTGGTGTTGAACAGCCACGCCAGGTCGCGCAGCACCGAGGCCTTCAGCTGGCTCAGGGTCAGCACCCGGCGCTCCGCGGCTTCCTTGAGGTTGCCCGGCTCGTCGTCGGTGAGGCGGTCGAGCAGCGACGGCTGCAGGCGCTCCTGGAGGGTCAGTTCGGCCATGTCAGGCGTCCGTCGGCTCGAAGTCCAGCTCACGCAGGTCGAACAGCGCGGTCTCGCCGGCATCGGTGACGAACAGCCGCTGGCCGACCGGCAGGCCGCTATCCAGCCATTCGGTCTTGCGCCCCAGGCGCGCGGCGTCGTCGCCGTGCTCGACGGTTTCCGCGTAGCGCGCCGGCAGCAGCGCGACGGTGGCGCCACCGTTGGCCAGGGTCAGTTCGGCCGGCAGCCAGACCAGGTCGCGCAGGTCGCTCGGCGCCTCGACCTTGAGGCTGCGCAGGTTGCTCATCGGCAACCAGGCATAGCGACCGTTGACGATTACCTCGAGCACCGGGCCGAGGCGCGTGTCGGCATCCGCCAGCCAGGCGAACGGCGCCTCGCCGATCCGCCCGGGCACCGCCGGCGCGGCGTCGAAGGCCTGCTCGCGCAGGGCCTGGGCGGCCTCGCCGTGGCCTTCGGCATCCAGGCTCAGGGCCTGCAACAGCGGCGCGATCCATTCCGCCGGCTGGCCGAGGATCACCGGCGTCAGGCGCCCGGCGAACACCTCGCGGCGCAGCGCCTCGCAGTCGATGGCGGTGGAGTAGGTCTGTACCATCGGCAGCGCCGAGGCATCCAGTTCGCCGACCACCTTGAGCTGGTTCTGCGCCCGCGCCCACTGGCCCATCACGGCCAGCAGCTGGAACAGGAAGATCCGCAGGGTGGCGTTCGACGGCTGGCTGCGCACCTGTTCCTGCAAGGCTTTCAAGGCATCGTCCAGGCGCCCGGCGCGCAACAGTTCTTCGGCGATCATCGCGATACTTCCCTGTAGCCGGGAGCCCAGGCGCCCGGATGCGAATGAAGGGTCGGCCATGGCGCCCGGCGGACGCGACGGACGACCCGGTGGAATTCAGTACCTCCGGCAGGAGGTCGGGCGGACGAGGTCCGCGGCGCGCCGCGCGCGCCTTCCGCACCCGGCATGGCGGGCGCTCGCACCGGCCACGGCATGGCCTGGCCACGCCATGACCGGCAGCCGGCTCATCAGGCCTGCACGTTCTGGCGGATGTTCCAGCCGTACTTGACCGGACCGCCGTCCTTCGCGCCATCCGCCTTCTGCGGCTGGTAGTCGACCTGGACCTGGGCGAAGTTCAGGGTCACGTTCTCGGTCAGGCGATCCTCGCCACCGCTGCCGCCAGTGCTCACCGAGGACACCAGGACTTCCTTCAGGGTGATGATCAGGTACTCGACCTGGTTCTCGCCGCCGGCCTTGCGGATGGTCAGCTTCGCCTGCGGATAGTGCTTGCCGCTGGAGCAGGCCATCATCAGGTTGGGCGTGGACTTGTCGATGTACTTGGTGAACGACAGGTCCTGCACGTTGACCTTGCCGGCGCCGCCGCCACCGCCCATGTGCATCGACCCGGACTGGGACATGCCCCAGCTCCATGCCAGCACGTCGATTTCCTCGGCGTGAGTCTTGTCCTTGGACTCACCCTTGACGTCGCCGATCTTGATGAACATATCAACAGCCATCTTTCCTCCCGTGTGGCTCGCGCCACTACGCTATGCAAGCGCCCGCCACCATGGCAGGCGCTGTCGTTGAATGCCTCAGGCCTCTTTGGCCGAAGGCAGCTTGGATACCAGGCGTAGCGATACCGTCAGTCCCTCGAGCTGGTAGTGCGGGCGAAGGAAGAACTTCGAGTTGTAGTAACCCGGATTGCCTTCGACTTCCTCCACCACCACTTCGGCCGCCGCCAGCGGGTGCTGGGCCTTGGTGGTCTCGGTGGAGTGGGCCGGGTCGCCGTCGACATAGTTGAGGATCCAGTCCTGCAGCCAGCGCTGCATCTCGTCCTTCTCCTTGAAGGAACCGATCTTGTCGCGAACGATGCACTTCAGGTAATGGGCGAAGCGGCAGGTGGCGAACAGGTAGGGCAGGCGCGCCGCCAGGTTGGCGTTGGCGGTGGCGTCCGGATCGTCGTACTCGGCGGGTTTCTGCAGCGACTGCGCGCCGATGAAGGCGGCGAAGTCGGTGTTCTTCTTGTGCAGCAGCGGCATGAAGCCGTTCTTCGCCAGCTCCGCCTCGCGGCGGTCGGAAATGGCGATCTCGGTCGGGCACTTCATGTCCACGCCGCCGTCGTCGGTGGGGAAGGTGTGCGCCGGCAGGCCCTGCACCTCGCCGCCGGACTCGACGCCGCGGATCCGCGAGCACCAGCCGTAGAGCTTGAAGGAGCGGTTGATGTTGACCGCCATCGCGTAGGCCGAGTTGGCCCAGGCGTACTTGCTGCTGTCGGCGCCGTCGGTTTCTTCCTCGAAGGCGAACTCTTCCACCGGATCGGTCTTCGCCCCGTAGGGCAGGCGCGCCAGGAAGCGCGGCATGGTCAGGCCGATGTAGCGGGAGTCCTCGGACTCGCGCAGCGAACGCCAGCCGGCGTATTCCGGGGTGGTGAAGATCTTGGTCAGGTCGCGCGGGTTGGACAGTTCCTGCCAGGAACCCATGCCCATCACCGTCGGCGAGGCGGCGGAGATGAACGGCGCGTGCATGGCGGCGGAGATCTTCGCCATCTCGCCGAGCAGCTCGACGTCCGGCGGCGACTGGTCGAAGTAGTAGTCGCCGACCAGGCAGCCATAGGGCTCGCCGCCGAACTGGCCGTATTCCTCTTCGTAGAGCTTCTTGAAGATCGGACTCTGGTCCCAGGTGGTGCCCTTGAATTTCTTCAGGGTCTTGTGCAGCTCCGGCTTGGAGATGTTCAGCACGCGGATCTTCAGTTGCTCGTCGGTCTCGGTGTTGTTGACCAGGTAGTGCAGGCCGCGCCAGGCGCTTTCCAGTTGCTGGAAGTCGGCGTGGTGCATGATCAGGTTGACCTGGGCGGTGAGCTTGGCGTCGATCGCCGCGATGATCGACTCGATCGACTTGATCGCGTCGTTGGAGATCAGGCTGGTCTGCTCCAGGGCATGCTCGGCGAGGGTCCGCACAGCGGTCTCCACCGCTTCGCGGGCGCGCTCGGTCTTGGGCTTGAACTCCTGCAGCAGCAGGCTGGCGAACTCGCTGGTCTGCTCGGTGGTGGTCTGGCCCTGGGCCAGGTTCTCGGTGCTCAATTCGGCCATGCTGGAATCCTCTTACGCCTGCGGCTCGTCGTCTTTGGGCTTCGGCGCGCTGGCCAGGGCCTGAAGCAGGGCCGGGTCCTTGATCGCCTTCATGATCATTTCCTCGGCGCCGGTCTTGCCGTCCATGTAGGTCAGCAGGTTGGCCAGTTGGGTACGCGCCTCGAGCAGCTTGTTCAGCGAATCGACCTTGCGCGCCACCGCGGCGGGGCTGAAGTCGTCCATGCTCTCGAAGGTGATGTCCAGGCTCAGGTTGCCTTCGCCGGTCAGCACGTTCGGTACGTTGAAGGCCACCCGCGGCTTCATCGCCTTCAGCCGGGCATCGAAGTTGTCCACGTCGATCTCCAGGAACTTGCGGTCGGCGACCGCCGCCTGGGGTTCGGCGGGCTTGCCGGCGAGGTCGGCCATGACGCCCATGACGAAGGGCAGCTGGACCTTCTTCTCGGCACCGTACAGCTCCACGTCGTACTCGATCTGCACGCGTGGCGCCCGGTTCCTGGCGATGAACTTCTGACTGCTGGTAGTGCTTCCCATCTTGTTTCTCCCTCGCGCGACGGCGGTTGTTAGCGCCGTCGGAATCGCCCCGGCGGCTTGCAGCGTTGGCCCGGACGGCCGCTAGGCGTTACTCGCTTTCCGGGCCTCGCAGGGTTTCGAACTGGGAAATCCCATCGGGGATGAGATTCCTCACGATTTCGGCGAAGTCGGCCGTCACCAGTGTCTTGGCGCGCTTGAGCAGCACCGGCACCGGGCTCGACGGCTCGTGGCGAACGTAATACTCGAGCAGGCGATCGAGCTGGCGCAGGACGTCTTCGCGGTTGGCGATCTCGCCGCTGGCACGCGGTGCCGGCGCGGCGACGGCTGCGACAGGCGCGGCGCCCCCCTGCTCGCCGGTGGCCGCTTCGGCGCCCGGCGCCAAGGGCTCGCCGGCGCCCTGCGGGCCGTACAGGTCGAACACCTGGAGGGCCTGGCGCAGCAGTTGACGAAGGGGACCGAGGTCGAGGCCCTGGGCCGAGCCGACCCGTTCGGCGACGCCGCTCTCGATGGCCAGGGCATGTTCCTGGGCGCCATCCAGGGCGCGCCGGGTGGCGGCCAGCGCATCGGCGTCGGCATCGGCGAAGGCGCCGGCGATCTGCTCGGGACTCAGGGTCTCGCTGGCGAAGCGTTGCAGCCCGGCGGCGTTCAGCGCGGCGCGCAGGTTGACCGGGCCGAACGCCCGCGAGCGCACCAGCGGGATCGCCCAGACCAGTTGCAGCAGCGGTTCGGCGACCAGGCCGGTGAGGGCGTTGATACGGAAGGTGGGGTCGTTGTCGTCATCGGCGTCGAGCAACGGATAGACGCCGTCCCAGTACTGGCCGAGCAGCTCGCGGACCAGCAGCAGGCCTTCGGCGAGCCCGTCCAGGCCGTCGAGGGCAACGTTGCTCTGCAGCAGCAGGTTGGCTACCCGCAGGTCCTTGCTACGGCCGAACAGCTCGCTGGCCAGCGCGCGTACGCGCGGCCACTCCGGCGGTTCGGCGGGCAGCACGGCATCGCCCATCTGGCGCTCGGGTTGGCCCTGGGCGATGCGTTCGAGTTCGAGGAACGCGGCGTCGTACTCCAGATCGTCGCCACAGGGCGAGTCCGGGGATACGGCGGCCAGCAAAACGGGTACATCCAGCACGGTGACGATCTCCCTATCATCGGAGCCGCTGCGCGGCCCTCACCTTCGCTTGTAAGATCCACTCCGTCGGATCTTGTAGGAGCCATTGATGAATATCGGATGACTCGAAAGGTTGGCAAAATTCTTGTGGCATGCCGCAAGGCTTGTCAAGGAAGGCACAACGCCACTAGTTGCATGACACCGCAGATCGGACAAATCTTTAAAAGACGTAGGATTAGTCTTTTATAATCCGGTACCACCCGATGTGTCTTCCCGAGGCGACGAAACGCCGGAAAGCCGTCGGGCCAGCCTGGATGCGAACCGAAATCCCTCGGGCACGGGGGTGAGCGCCTGGAAGAGCCGGGCGCTGGCAATGCAAGGAGTAGCAATGCCGCTGCGATTGACCATCACCAGCTACCACAAGCTGACCCCCGGTCAGTGTTCGGAAAAGGTACTGGACCAGGGACAGCTGACCATCGGTCGGGGCCCGGACAACGACTGGGTCCTGCCGGACCCGGAGCGCCTGGTCTCCAGCCGCCACTGCACCATCCTCAACCGCGACGGGGTGTACTACCTCACCGACACCAGCACCAACGGCGTGCTGCTGGTCAATGCCGGGCACCGCCTGCGCCGCGGCAACAGCGAGCCGCTGCAGGACGGCGAGACCGTCCGCCTCGGCGAATACGACATCCTCGTTCAGCTCGGCCATGACATCGCCCTGCCCGGCAGCGGCAATCCGCAGACCGATCCGTTCACCAGCTTCGACGCCCTGATGAGCCGGCAGGCCGCCGGATCGGCGCCTGCCTTCGCCGAACCGGCGCCCACCCCGCACCCCGCGGTGACGGCGCATTTCCAGGGCGGCTCGCCGCTGGACACCAAGCCCGACCTGTTCGACTTCCTCACCCCGCCGCCGCCCGGCGCGGCGCCGCGTCCGGACCATGTACCGGCCGAACAGCACGACTTCCGCCCGCCGGAACCGGTGATCCCGCCGCCCCCCGCGACCACTCCGGCGCCACCGCCCGCTGGCGGCGCACCGCTGATTCCGGCCGACTGGGACCCGTTCGCCGAACTGCTCGGCAACACGCCCGCGCCAAGCGCCACGCCCGTCGCCCAGCCGCAGCCAGCGGCCGAACCGACGCCGCTGGCGATGCCCTTCGCCGACCCAGGGATCACCCAACAGCCACAGCCACAGCCACAGCCACAGCCACAGCCAGCCAGCGTGGCGGCGCCGACGCCACCGGCAAGCGCCACCGCGACGGCCGGCGGCGACCTGCTGCAGGCGTTCCTGCGCGGCGCCGGCATGACCCAGTTGAAGGTCGACCCGGCCGGCGCCGAAGCGCAGATGGAAGCCATCGGACGCAGCTATCGCGGCCTGGTGGAAGGACTGGTGGACGTGCTGCGCGCGCGGGCCAGCCTGAAGGGCGAGTTCCGCATGGCGCAGACCATGATCCAGCCGGTGCAGAACAACCCGCTGAAGTTCGCGCCGAACGTCGACGAAGCCATGCTGCTCCTGCTGCGCCGCGACAACCAGGCGTTCATGGCGCCGGATCGCGCGGTGGCCGACAGCTTCGAAGACCTCAAGGCGCACCAGCTGGCGGTGATGGCCGGCGTGCAGGCCGCCATCCGCCACCTGCTGGCGCGCTTCGAACCGGCCGCACTGGAAGCCCGCTTCGGCAAGCCGGCCGGGCTTTCCGGCCTGCTGCCGGGGGCCCGCCAGGCACAGAACTGGGACAGTTTCACCGAGCTGTACGCGAAGATCCTGCGCGAGGCGGAGGACGACTTCCAGGAGCTTTTCGGCCGCGAATTCAGCCGCGCCTATGAGGAACACAGCGCTCGACTACGGCGTTCCTGACGCCAACGAACACCAGGAGAAACAACGTCAATGAGGACGACACCATGCAGAAACTGATCATCGCGCTGTTCGGGCTGCTGCTCGCCGCCTGTTCGTCCAGCCCGCCGGAAACCCCGCCGACCCGGGTGGTGATCTGGCTCCACGCCGCACCGAACCTCAACCCGTCCGCCGCCGGCCAGGCGGCGCCGCTGCGCCTGCGGCTGTACGAGCTGAAGAAAGACACCGCGTTCGGCCGCGCCGACTACTTCGCCCTCACCGACAACGCCCAGTCGACCCTCGGCGGCGACCTGGTGGAGCAGGACGAGTTCCTCCTGCGTCCGGGCGAGGAACGGCGCATCGAACGCACGCTCGACGAGCAGACCCGCCAGCTCGGCTTCGTCGCCGCCTACCGCGACCTCGACCGCGCCACCTGGCGCCAGGTCCTCGACGTGCCGGGGCAACGCACCAGCCATCTCGACATCACGCTCGGCGCGCAGGCCATCGGCATCGTCGCGCGTCCCGCACCCTGAACCTTCGGAGTCCCTATGTCCTGGAATAACCGCGTGGTGTGGTCCGAAGGCATGTTCCTGCGGCCACAGCATTTCCAGCAGCACGACCGCTACCTGGAAACCCTGGTGGATGGCCGCTGCCGCTCGCTCCTGGCGGGCGGCTGGGGCTTTTCCGAGCTGAAGCTGGACGATGCCCTGCTGACCCAGGGCAAGCTGGCCATCGTCAGCGCCCGCGGCGTGCTGCCGGATGGTACGCCGTTCAACATCCCCGCCGACGATCCGGCGCCGGCGCCGCTGAATGTCGAGGAAAGCCTGCGCGACGGCATCGTCTACCTCGGCCTGCCGCTGAAGCGGGTCGGCACCCGCGACACGGTGGAGGAGGGCGAGGCCCTCGGCGGCGCCCGCTACGTCAGCCAGGTGCAGGAAGTGCGCGACGACAATGCCGCCTTCGAGAGCCGCGCGCCGGTGGCCCTGGGCAGCCAGGCGTTCCGCCTGCTGACCGAGCGCGACGGCCTCGGCGAATACGCCGCGGTGGGCGTCGCGCGGGTCCGCGAGAAGCGCGCGGACCAGGCCCTGAGCCTGGACGAGGACTACCTGCCGCCGGTACTCGACATTGCCGCCGCGCCGCCCCTGGCGTCCTTCGCCAAGGAGCTGCTGGGCCTGCTCCACCAGCGCGGCGAAGCCCTCGCCGGGCGGGTGGTGGCCTCCAGCGCCGGGGGCGCCTCGGAAATCGCCGACTTCCTGCTGCTGCAACTGGTCAACCGCGCCGAGGCCCTCACCGGTCACCTGTCCCGCGTGCGCCCGCTGCACCCGCAGGAGCTGTACCGCGAACTGGTGGCCCTGGCCGGCGAGTTCTGCACCTTCACCGCCAGCCAGCGGCGTCCCGAGGAGTACCCGGTGTACAACCACGACGACCTGGCCGCCAGCTTCGCCCCGGTGATGCTCGCCCTGCGCCAGGCGCTGGCGACGGTGATCGACGCCAAGGCGATCGCCATCCCGATCGTCGAGAAGGCCTACGGCGTGCACGTCGCGATGCTCAGCGACCGCAGCCTGATCGACAACGCCAGCTTCGTCCTGGTGGTGCGCGCCGACGTCCCCGGCGAGAGCCTGCGCGGGCACTTCCCGCAGCAGGCCAAGGTCGGCTCGGTGGAGCACATCCGCGACCTGGTCAACCTGCAACTGCCGGGTATCGGCCTGCTGCCGATGCCGGTGGCGCCGCGGCAGATCCCCTACCACGCCGGCTCCACCTATTTCGAACTGGACCGCGGCAGCGCGCATTGGAAGCAGCTGACGCACTCCGGCGGCTTCGCCTTCCACATCGCCGGCCAGTTCCCCGGGCTGAACCTGGCCTTCTGGGCCATTCGAGGATAAGCAACGATGCCTCCCATCGACGATCCCTTCGGCACCCCGGCCGGCGGCGGCAACGGAAGCCCGCCCGACGACCGCACCATGATCATGCCGCGTCCCGGCGGCCGCGCCCCGGAACCGGCCGGCGGCCCCCGCGGCGGCGATCCCTACACGCCGCCGCCGATGGCCAGCCTGGCGCCGCTGAGCGGCCGCGGCGACGGCCTCAACCCGCTGGAGCAGGCCGCCGGCCCACTGCTGGCGATGCTCACCCGCCTGCGCAACACCATCGCCCATCCGGCGCCGGCCAGCCTGCGCGCGCAACTGCTCGGCTACCTGCGCCAGTTCGAGGAGAAGGCACGCCAGGCCGGCGTGGCGCCGGACGAAGTGATGCTGGCGCGCTACGTGCTCTGCACCGCCCTCGACGAAGCGGTGCTCAGCACGCCGTGGGGCAGCACCAGCGACTGGGGCAAGCAGAGCCTGCTGATCACCCTGCACAACGAGGCCTGGGGCGGCGAGAAGGTCTTCCAGTTGCTCGAACACTGCCTGCAGAACCCGCACCAGCGCCTGCACCTGCTGGAGCTGCTGTACCTGTGCACCAGCCTCGGCTTCGAAGGCCGCTACCGGGTCATGCACGACGGCCGCAGCCAACTGGAGGCGCTGCGCGAGCGCACCGCGGCGGTGATCCGCAGCACCCGCGGCGAGTACGAGCACGAACTGTCGCCGCACTGGCGCGGCCTCAGCGTGATGCGCGACCGCCTTTCGCAATACCTGCCGCCGTGGGTCGGTATCGCCATCGGCCTGGCCTTGCTGCTGGCCTTGCTATTCGGCCTGCGGATGAAGCTGGCCGCCGACGCCGAGCCGGTGTTCAAGCGCATCCACGCCATCGGCGAGATCCCGGTGCAGGCCATCGACCGCCCGGCGGTGCAGCCGCGGGTGATCGAACGGCCACGCCTGGCGCGCTTCCTCGCCGACGACATCAAGGCCCAGCGAGTGGCGGTGGAGGACGCCGTCGACCGCTCGGTGGTGACCATCCGCGGCGACGAGCTGTTCGCCAGCGCCAGCGCCAGCGTGCGCGACGAGTTCCAGCCGCTGCTGCTGCGCATCGCCGACGCCCTGCGCAAGGTCAAGGGCCAGGTGCTGGTCACCGGCCATAGCGACAACCGGCCGATCGCCACGCTGCGCTACCCGTCCAACTGGAAACTGTCCCAGGCCCGCGCCCAGGAGGTCGCCGACCTGCTCGGCGCGACCACCGGCGACGCCGGCCGCTTCACCGCCGAAGGGCGCAGCGACACCGAGCCGGTGGCGACCAACGCCAGCGCCGAAGGCCGCGCACGCAACCGCCGGGTGGAAATCACCGTATTCGCGGAGGGCGCGCAATGAAAGGCTTCCTCAACTTCTTCGCGCGCTGGGTGGTGCCGGTGCTCGGCCTGCTCGCCCTGAGCCTGATCATCTGGTTCCTCGGCCCGCTGCTGCGCCTGGGCAACTACGAACCGTTGGCCTCGGCGACCAGCCGCTGGGTGCTGATCGTTCTGCTGTTCCTGGTCTGGATCGGCTTCCGCGTGCTGCGCATCGTGCAGGCCCGGCGCAACGCGGCGAAGGTCATGCAGAGTCTCGCCGAGGTCAGCGCGCCGGACGCCGCCAGCGTCGCCACCGCCGAAGAGCTGGCGACCCTCAAGCAACGCATGGACGAGGCCCTGGCCCTGCTCAAGCGGGCCAAGCTGGGCGGCAGCGAGCGGCGCAACCTGTACGAGCTGCCCTGGTACGTGATCATCGGCCCGCCCGGTTCGGGCAAGACCACCGCGCTGATGAATTCCGGCCTGGACTTCCCGCTCGCCGCACAGATGGGCGCCGGGGCGATCCGCGGGGTCGGCGGCACGCGCAACTGCGACTGGTGGTTCACCGACGAAGCGGTGCTGCTGGACACCGCCGGCCGCTATACCACCCAGGACAGCCACGCCCAGGTGGACAAGGCCGCCTGGCTGGGCTTCCTCGACCTGCTCAAGACCCAGCGCAAGCGCCGCCCCATCGATGGCGCGTTCATCGCCATCAGCCTTTCCGACCTGCTGCTGGGCAGCGACGCCGAGCGCGCCGCCCATGCCCAGGCGATCCGCGCGCGCATCCAGGAGCTGTACCAGCAGCTCGGGGTGCGCTTCCCGATCTACGTGATGCTGACCAAGTTCGACCTGGTGCCAGGCTTCATGGAGTTCTTCGACAGCCTGAACCGCGAGGAACGCGCGCAGGTCTGGGGGATGACCTTCGCCCTCGACGACGGCAAGAGCGCGGAAGGCCCGCTGGCGGTGTTCGACAGCGAATTCGCCCTGCTCGAACAGCGTCTCACCGCGCGCCTGGTGGAACGCCTGCAGCAGGAGCGCGACCCGGCGCGGCGCGATCTGGTCTACGGCTTCCCGCAGCAATTCGCCGCCCTGCGCGAATGCCTCGGCGAGTTCCTCAACGGCGTGTTCAAGCCCAACCCCTACGAGGAACGCCCGCTGTTGCGCGGCCTGTACTTCACCAGCGGAACCCAGGAAGGCAGTCCGATCGACCGCCTGATCGGCAGCATGGCGCAGTCGATGAACCTCGACCGCCAGCACCTGGCGCGGCAGACCGGAACCGGGCGCAGCTACTTCATCGAGCGGCTGTTCCGCGAAGTGGCGTTCGGCGAACGCGGCCTGGTCGGCACCAACCCGAAGGTCGAGCGCCGCCGCAAATGGCTGACCATCGGCGCGCTGAGCGCCACCGCGCTGGTGGTGCTGGCGGTGACGGCGGTATGGATCGCCAGCTACCGCGCCAACCAGAGCTACATCGCCGCGGTCGACCAGCGCGTCGACCCGCTGGCGCGCGGCATCGAGTCGCTGAGCCCGGCCCAGCGCGACGTCCTGGCCGTACTGCCACAGCTCAACGCGGTGCAGAATCTCGCCGGCGACGCGCCAAGCTGGGCCGAAGGCTACGGGCTGTACCAGGGCGACATGCTCGGCGAGGAGTCCGCCAGCGTCTACCGCAAGCTGCTGATCGCGGTGTTCGCCCCGCGCCTGGTGACCCGCATCGAGGAACAGTTGCGCTCCGGCGGCAGCAGCGATTTCCTCTACGAGGGCCTGAAGGCCTACCTGATGCTCGGCAGCCCGGACCATTACGACGCCGACTTCATCAAGGCCTGGATCAGCCTCGACTGGGAACGCAACCTGCCGCGCGACCTCTCGCCGGAACAGCGCCAGGCGCTGCACGCGCACCTCGACGCGTTGCTCGAACGACGGCCGCCGTCGGCGCGCCTGGACCAGGACCTGGTCGAGGACCTGCGCCGCCAGTTGCAGCAACTACCGGTGGCGCAGCGGGTCTACGACCGGGTCAAGCGGCAGAGGCTGCCCAAGGACGTGCCCGACTTCCGCATCAGCGACGCCGCCGGCCGCGACGCACCGCTGGTGTTCGCGCGCAAGAGCGGCAAGCCGCTCACCGACCCGCTCAGCGGCTTCTTCACCTACCGCGGCTATCGCGAGGTGTTCCTCACCGCCAGCCTCAGCCAGGCCGGCACCATCGCCGAGGAACAGTGGGTGCTCGGGCGCGACCTGAACGATGCCGGCGATGCCGCCAACCTGGCCCTCGACGTGCGTCGCCTGTACTTCCAGGACTACCTGCGGCAATGGGACGACCTGCTCGCCGACCTCACCGTGGTGCCGATCACCAACGTCACCCAGGCCGCCGACGTGCTGCGCATTCTCTCCGGGCCGACCTCGCCGTTCCGCAAGCTGCTCGAGGCGGTGGCCCGCGAGACCGACCTGCAGAAGGGCGACCGGCTGGTCGCCGCGCAAGTGAAGAAGGCCGCCGACGGCACCGTGGACAAGCTCAAGCAGCGCCTCGGCTCGCTGGTCGGCCAGGAGGAGGAGGAGGAGGAAGGCGCCCGCGAACAGCCGCAGCAGGCCGACAGCGACCCGATCAGCGCCCACTTCGCCGAACTCAACAGCCTGGTCAGCAAGGGCGAGGGCGGCAACGAGCCGGCGCCGATCGACAGCCTGCTGGAGGACATGAACGCGCTCTACGTACAGGTCAGCGCCATGGCCGGAGCCAGCGGCGACTCGCTGCTCGGCGACGCCAAGAACCAGGTGGCCGCCGCCGCCTCGCGCGTGGCCCTCAGCGCCGAGCGCCAGCCGCCGGTGGTCCAGGGACTGGTGAAGAACGTGGTCAACTCCACCACCAGCAGCATGATGGGCAGCGTGCGCAACCAGCTCAACGCGGCCTGGATCAGCGACGTGGTCAGCGTCTACCGGCAGTCCCTGGCCGGGCGCTACCCGATCGCCGCCGGCAGCTCGCGCGACGCCACCCTGGAAGACTTCGGCCACTTCTTCGGTGCCGGTGGGGTGATGGACAGCTACTTCCGCCAGTACCTGCAACCCTACGTCGACACCTCCGCCAGCACCTGGCGCTGGCAGCCCGGCGCGGCGCAGAAGCTCGGCATCAACCCCGGCGTGCTGCACACCTTCCAGCGCGCGGCGGCGATCCGCGACGCCTTCTTCCGCTCCGGCGGCATGCAGCCGGCGGTGCGCTTCGAACTCAAGCCGGTGACCATGGACGCGGCGATCAGCCAGTTCATCCTCGACCTCGACGGCCAGCAGCTGACCTACGACCACGGCCCCAGCCGCCCGGTGGCGATGCAGTGGCCGAGCGCCAACGGCCTCGGCGTGGTCCGCCTGACGGTGACGCCGCCGCCCAGCAGCGGCCGTTCCGGCCTGACCCTGGAGGGCCCCTGGGCCTGGTTCCGCCTGCTCGACCAGTCGGACCTGGAACGCGGCAACTCGCCGGACCGCTTCACCCTGCGGCTGCGCATCGACGGCTCCAGCATCGCCTGCGAGCTGCGCGCCAGCAGCGCCTTCAACCCCTTCAAGAGCCGGGTCGTGTCCGGCTTCAGCCTCCCGGAGCGCCTTTGAACAGCGTCGGTTTCTACGGCAAGCTGGCCGGCCGCGGCGATTTCGTCAGCCGCGGCCTGCCGAACACCTTCGTCGAACCCTGGGACGCCTGGCTGGCCAGCGGCATGCGCGCCAGCCAGGACGAACTCGGCGCGGCCTGGCTCGACGCCTACCTGACCAGCCCGCTGTGGCGCTTCGCCATCGCCCCCGGCCTGCTCGGCGGCGAAGCGGTGGCCGGGGTGGTGATGCCGAGCATCGACCGGGTCGGTCGCTATTTCCCGCTGACCGTCGCCTGCCTGCTGCCGGCGAACGCCGACCTCGGCGGGCTGGTCGGCGGCGACGACGGCTGGTTCGAGCAGGTCGAGAGCCTGCTGCTCTCCACCCTCGAACCGGAGGCCGAGGTCGAGGCCTTCGAGCAGGCGGTGGCGCAGCTCCCGGCCCCTCCCTGCGGGCCGCGCATCGAACAATCGCTGATCAGCGGCAACCTGCTGCGCAGCGAAGCGGTGACCCCGGCGCAGCGCCTCGCCGCGCTGGCCCAGCATGCCTGCGACGGCGCCAGCCACTGGTGGGGACGCGGCTCGGCACGGATCTCCGCCGGCCTGATGCGCTACCAGGGCCTGCCGCCGGCGCCGGCGTTCGGACGATTCCTCACCGGAGAGGGCGAGGTGATCCCGCTCTTTCCCGGCATACCCGGTTAAGGACAACTGATGGTGCCCAACTCAGTCAGCTACTACAGGTCGGCCAGCTACAGCCACGTCGGCATGGTCCGCAAGGTCAACGAAGACGCCAGTCTCGACGCCCCCGAGTCGGGACTCTGGGTGGTCGCCGACGGCATGGGCGGCCACGCCGCCGGCGACTTCGTCAGCAGCCTGATCGTCGATACCCTGCGGCGCATCCCGGCGGCCTCCTCGCTACCGGCCTACGTCGGCGCGTTGCGCACCGGCCTCGCCCAGGTCAACGAGCGGGTTCGCCAGGAGGCCGGCCTGCGTGGCGTCAGCGTGATGGGCAGCACCCTGGTACTGCTCGCCGCGCGCGGCAACCAGGCGAGCTGCCTGTGGGCCGGCGACAGCCGCCTGTACCGCCTGCGCGGCGGCGTGCTGGAAGCCATCTCGCGGGACCACAGCTACGTCCAGGAGCTGCTCGACAACGCATTGATCAGCGAGGAGGAGGCGCGCCACCATCCGCGCGCCAACGTGGTCACCCGCGCGGTCGGCGTGCACGAGCAACTGGAACTGTCGGAAGCCGCGCTGCACGTGCTGCCCGGCGACAGCTTCCTGCTCTGCAGCGACGGCCTCAACAAGACCGCCGACGACAGCGAACTGCGCGACGTGCTCAGCCACAGCGATCCCTATGCGGTGGTCCGCAGCCTGGTCCACCTGGGCCTGACCCGCGGCGCCCCGGACAACATCACGGCCCTGGTGGTCAGGGCCTTCTGAGACGGACATGGACATAGAACTTCCGGGATTCGACATCGAACGCGAGCTGGGCGAAGGCGCCATGGCCACGGTCTACCTGGCCACCCAGCGCTCGCTGCAGCGCAAGGTGGCGCTGAAGGTGATGGCCGCGGCGCTGGCCGCCGACCCGAGCTTCGCCGAACGCTTCCTGCGCGAAGGTCGGACCCTGGCGCGGCTGTCGCACCCGAACACGGTGACCATCCACGACATCGGCAACGTCGGCAGTTGCTACTACATGGCCATGGAATACCTGCCCAACGGCACGCTCAAGGAGCGCATCCAGCAGGGCCTCGATCCCGAGCAGGGCCTGGCCTACGTACGGCAGGTGGCCGCCGCGCTCGGCTACGCGCACTCCCAGGGCCTGGTGCATCGCGACGTGAAGCCGGCCAACATCCTGTTCCGCGCCGACGGCACCGCGGTGCTCTCGGACTTCGGCATCGCCAAGTCGATCGAGGACAATACCCAGTTCACCCAGGTCGGCTTCGCCGTCGGCACCCCCAGCTACATGAGCCCGGAGCAGGCCCGCGGGCAGGAGATCGACGGCCGCGCCGACCTCTACGCGCTGGGCGTGGTGCTCTACGAGATCCTCACCGGCAAGCTGCCCTACAACGGCAAGGACTCGCTCTCCACCGCCCTGGCCCACCTCACCGAGCCGCTGCCGGAACTGCCGATCGAGCAGGGCCGCTACCAGGACATCCTGCGCCAGTTGCTGGCCAAGGACCCGGCCGAGCGCTTCCCCACCGCCGGCGCGTTGATCGCCGCCCTCGACCGCCTGGCGCCGAGCGCCCTGGAAGCCACCCAGATCCGTCCGCTGGCGACGCCGCAGGGCTCGCCGCGAGCGAGCAACCCGCCGCCGGCCGAACCCGCGCCCCTGCCGCCCGCCGACCTCGGCGGCCTGCAACCGGTGTCGATCCAGTTGCCGTCGGTCACGCCCAGCGCCGGCGGCGCCACGCCGCCTCCGCCTCCGCCGTCGCAAGCGGCGAAACCGCCATCGCCCCCGCCGCCTCCGTTGCCGCCGGCGAAGCCACGTGCCGGCGGCAGCCGCACGCCGTTGATCGCCGCCGCCGCGGCCGCCGTGCTCCTGGCGATCGGCGGCGGCGCCTGGTGGCTGCTGGGCTCGGGCGACGCGCCGAGCGCTGCCGATCCAGCGCCGCTGGGACAGACGCCGGCGGACAAGCCGCAGCAGCAGACCCCGGTGGCCGATGCCGAACAGGACGGCGGCGAGCGTCCGCTGCTGATGCCAGGCAAGAAGACGCTGTTCCAGCGCGTCCTGACCAAACCCGGCGCGGCCATCTCCGCCGAGGCTGGCGGCCCGCCCCGGGCCGGCGCGGTGCCGGCCTTCTCGGTGCTCTACGTGTACGCCCGCAAGCAGGTCGGCGGCAGCCCCTGGCTGCGCGTCGGCGCCTCCAGCAACGGCGAGGGCGACGGCTGGCTGCCGGCCAGCGCGGTGAGCGACTGGAAGCAGAGCCTGGTGCTGAAGTTCACCGAACGCTCCGGCCGCGCGCCGGTGATGTTCCTCAACAGCGCCGAGCAGGTCGAGCGCCTGCTCGGCGATACCCGCGCGGCGCGCGACACCCTGACCCAGGCGGTGGACCACAAGGGCGATCCGCAGGTGGTCGCGGTCGAGCCCAACGACCGGGCGATCCCCCAGGACCAGTTCTACCTGCTGCCGATCTTCGACTCGAAGGAGAGCTTCGACGCCGACGGCCAGCCGGCGCAGTTGCTGGAGGTCGCTTCGATCGACCCCGGCGGCAGCGCCACGGCACCCCAGGCGCCGGACCAGGCCGGGCGGGGCGGCGCCAGCGGCGCGGCGAGCGACACCTTCCGCACCGGCATCGTCCTGGTGGTGGACACCTCGGTGTCGATGCAGCCCTACATCGACCGCGTGCGCGAGGTGATCGACGGCCTGCAGCGGCAGATCGGCGAGCGCGGCGACCTGGACAAGGTCAGCTTCGGCCTGGTCGGCTTCCGCAACAACACCGACAAGACCCCCGGCCTGGAATACGTCAGCAAGACCCTGGTGCCGCTGCAACCGGGCAACGACGCGCAGCGCTTCGCCGAGTTGAGCAGCCAGGTGCGCGCCACCGACGTCTCCAGCCACTCGTTCAACGAAGACGCCTTCGCCGGGATCATGCAGGCGGTCGACGAAATGGACTGGTCGCCCTACGCCGGGCGCGTGGTGCTGCTGGTCACCGACGCCGGCGCGCTGCGCAAGAACGACCCGCTCGGGCGCACCCAGATGAACGAGGCCGAGGTCCGCCAGGCGGCGCTGCGCAAGGGCGTGAAGATCTATGCCCTGCACCTGCGCACCCCGGCCGGGAAGAACAACCACGGCTACGCCGAGCAGCAGTACCGCAGCCTCACCGCCGACGCCAACCCGAAGATCGCCGACCTCTACATCCCGGTGGCCGGCGGCGAGGTGAACGCCTTCGGCAACACGGTGAAGGAGATCGGCACGGTGTTCGCCGACCTGGTCCACGACGCCGGCAACCGCAAGCCGCAGGCGCCGCGCTTCGACGCCGCGCCAAGCGTGGCGAGCAAGTCGGCGGCCATCGGCTACGCCATGCAGATGGAATTCCTCGGTCGCCGCGACCCGGTGCGCGCGCCGCAGGTCGTCACCGCCTGGACCGCCGACCGTGACCTGACCAACCCGGCGCTGCCGGCGTTCCAGGTCTGCGTGCTGCTGAGCAAGCTGCAACTCAACGAACTGCAACAGTCGCTGAAACTGATCGTCGACGCGGCCAAGCGCACCCAGACCTCGCCCAAGGACTTCTTCCAGGAAATCGCCAGCGCCAGCGCCTACATGAGCCGCGACCCGGCGCAACTGGTGAAGGGCAGCAACCTGGCGCAGAGCGGCGTGCTCGGCGAATACCTGGAAGGCCTGCCGTACCGCAGCAAGTCGCTGAACATGACCCAGGACCTCTGGCTGTCGCTGAGCGTCGCCGAGCAGCAGGACTTCATCGACGAACTGGAGTCGAAGATCCGCCTCTACGAAACCTTCCACAACGACGTCGCCAACTGGGTCCGGTTCGGCGACGCCGACGCCGGCGACGCGCTGTACCGCGTGCCGCTGTCGACGCTGCCATGATCCTGCGCCTGCACGAGGTCGCCCGCAGCCACGGCGCCGGTCGCCAGCGCTACCGCCTGCGGGTGCCGGCGCTGGAATTGCGCGCGGGTCGCCAGCTGGCCATCGTCGGCCCCAGCGGCTGCGGCAAGAGCACCCTGCTCGACCTGCTGGCGCTGGCCCTGGCGCCGGACCCGGGCGGGCGCTTCGAATTCCTCGCCGGGGAACGCCCGCAGGACATCGCCGCGCTCTGGCGCGACGGCCGCCAGGACCGCTTGGCGGCGCTGCGCCGGCAGCACTGCGGCTACGTGCTGCAAAGCGGCGGATTGCTCGAGTTCCTCGATGTGCGGCGCAACATCGGACTGCCCTGCACATTGCTCGGCGCCCCGTCCGCCGAGCGCGTGCAGGCGCTGGCCGAGCGGCTGGAAATCGGCGACCAGCTGGACAAAAAACCGGCGGCGCTGTCGGTCGGCCAGCGCCAGCGGGTCGCCATCGCCCGCGCCATGGTGCATGCGCCGCGCCTGTTGCTGGCCGACGAGCCGACCGCGGCGCTCGACCCGCTGAACGCCGAACGGGTGATGCGCCTGCTGGTGGAACAGGCCCGCGAGCGCGGCGCCTGCACCGTGGTCGCCACCCACGACGAGCGCCTGGCCCGCGCCGCCGGCCTGGAAGTCCTGGCCATCCGCTGGCAACGCGAGGCCGACGACAGCGTCGGCGCCTGCCTCGAGGACGTCGGCTGATGCGCGCCGGCCTGCTGCTCTCGCTGGCCTGGGCCGACTATCGCGGCGAGGCGCGCCTGTCGCTCTGCGCGATCTTCGCCCTGGCAGCGGTGATCACCCCGCTGCTGGTGCTGTTCGGCCTCAAGTACGGCCTGGTCAGCACCCTCACAGAGCGGCTGGAGCGCGCGCCTTCTGTGCGCGAGATCATTCCGGTCGGCGGCGCCCGCTACCGTGCCGAGGACATCGCCGCCCTGGCCGCACGCGCGGACGTCGCCTTCGCCGTGCCGCGCACCCGGCAGATCGCCGCCACCGCCGACCTCAGCGGCGGCGGCGAGACCGCCCTGAGCGTCGAGATGATTCCCAGCGCCGCCGGCGACCCGCTGCTGGCCGGCCTGCCGCAACCCGACCGGCCGACCCGCGTGGTGCTCAGCCACGGCGCCGCAGAAAAACTCGGCGCCCAGCCTGGCGAGCGCATCGTCGCGCGCATCGGCCGGCGCATGGATGGCCAGGCACAGAGCCAGCGCCTGGAGCTGGAAGTGCTCGCAGTGCTGCCACAGGAGCGTTTCGCCCGCGACGCGCTGTTCGCCCCGCTGGCCCTGCTGGAAGCCGCCGAGGACTATCGCGACGGTCGCGCGGTGGCCGCCTATGGCTGGCCGGGGAAGGCCGGTGAGGCGCCGCGCGCACGCATCTACCCGGGCTTCCGCCTGTACGCCCGCGACCTCGATGCGGTGGAAGGGCTGCGCCGGCACTTCGTCGCGAGTGGCGTGGAAGTCGCCACCCAGGCCGAGGCCATCGCCCAGGTGCGCAGCCTCAGCCGCAACCTCGGCCTGGTGTTCTGGATCGTCGCCGCGCTGGCCATCGGCGGTGCCTTCGCGGCCATCGCCGCCAGCAGCCTGGCCGCCGTCGAACGCAAGCGCCGCGCCCTGGCGGTGCTGCGTCTGCTGGGCTTCCCGACCGCCGCGCTGGTCGGCTTCGTCATGCTCCTGGCGCTGTTCAGCGCCGTCTTCGGCCTGTTCCTCGCCGGGCTGCTGTACGCCGCCACGGCCGGCGCGCTGAACCACCTGTTCGACAACCAGAGCGGCGAGTTCGTCTGCCGCCTGCTGCCCAGCCACTACCTGACGGCGCTGCTCGCCACGCTGCTGTGCAGCGTCCTGGCCGCCGCCAGCGGCGGCTGGCGCGCGGCGCGGATCGAAGCCGCAGAGGGATTACGCGATGTTTGAGAAAGCCATTCTTCCGCTCGCCCTCGGCGCCTGCCTGGCATTTGCCGCGCCGGCCTGGGCCGAAGGCGACTCGCCGGACAATCCCAAGCCGCTGGCCGACGACGTCGCCCTGCCGCTGCCGTGTGGCGGCGAGATGGTCTTCCGGCATGTCTACGTACTCGCCGAAGGCGCCCTCGACGATCGCGAGGTCAACCTCGGCTACGCCTTCAACGAAGGCGAGGCGGGCTACCAGCAGTCGTTCATCTCCGGCTACCGGCGCGACTACGTGAACGGCCAGTTCAGCCTCGCCGACCTGGCACCGGCCTGGCAGCAGAAGCTCTCCGCCAGCCTGCCGAAGCCTGCCGCCGGCACCCCGCTGAAGCCGATGCTGTACTTCATCGGCAAGTACGAGGTGACCGCCCGCCAGTACGCCGCAGTGATGAGCCAGGCGGCCGCGCTCTCCGGCCAGGGCGAAGCGCCGGCCTGCGACGTGCCGGGCGGGATGGACGCGCGGCTGCCCAAGGTCGACCTCTCGCGCTTCGACGCCGAACGCTTCGGCGCGGTGTACAGCGCCTGGCTGCTGAAGAACCACCCGGATCTGCTGCCGGTCAGCGGCCGCGGCAAGAATCCCGAGGACGGCGGCATCGGCTTCGTCCGCCTGCCCACCGAGGTCGAGTGGGAGTTCGCCGCGCGCGGCGGCCAGGCGGTCAGCCGCCAGGAACTGGAAGGCCGGCTGTTCCCGCGCAAGGTCGAGGGCAGCGACCAGGAAGGCCCGCTGGGCGACTGGGCGGTGTACAACCAGGTCGCCGGCGGCACCGGCCAGGCCGCGCGACTGTTGCCGGTAGGGATGAAGCGGCCGAACCCGCTGGGCCTGTTCGACGTGATCGGCAATGCCGCGGAGATGGTCCAGGAGTCCTTCCAACTGGTCCACGCCGGTCGCCGGCAGGGCACATATGGCGGTTTCGTGGTGAAGGGCGGGAACTATCTCGAAGGCGAGATGACTCTATTCACCGGGATGCGCCGCGAATACCCGCTGTTCGCCGCCGACGGCAGCGAACAGCGCAACGAGACCACCGGTTTCCGCGTCGCCATCGGCGCGCTGTCCGCGCCGCGCTCGCGCTATCCCGAGCTGTTCGCCCAATGGCAGAAGGAAGGCCGACTAGCGGCATTGACCGATGCCATCGATGACGCTCAAGATCCCACCAAGCAATTGGACGGAATCATTGCCGCCACCCGCGACCCGCAGATGCAGGCGCAGTTGGCCCAGATAAACGAGGAACTCAAGCGTAACGTTTCGTTGATCGCCCGGCAGCGCGAAGAGGCCGCCGGAAACCTGATACAGTCGGCGGCACTGGTCGCCGAGACGATCAACAACTACAACATACGCCTGACCAACCTCAAGAAGGACAGGGAGAAAGCCGTGGCAGCCAGGGATCAGGCGACCGCCCAGCTCTATGCCGGCGCCATCGCCAACGGGCGCAGCGCCCTCGATGGCGCATTGGCCATCTACATCGACAACCTCGCCACCGGCACCCGTTACACCGACGCGGTGATCCAGGCGCAGTTCCAGCGCATCCAGGAAGAACTCAATCGCAACCCGGTTCTGGGCAAGAGCCTGGTCAAGCGCGCGACCCTGTTCGTCAAACACGTCGGAGATTATCGCCAGCAGCACCGGGCCGAGCCGGAGGCGGTATTGAAGGAATTGCTCGCGTCCAGCGGGCGTTGAAGGAGTTCCGTCCGGCACCTCTCGGCAGCCGGGCGGTTCATCAAACCAGGAGTGAGATGCAATGAGCCAACCCAGCGAAAACCGTTTGATCACCTCTGCGCGCTACGCGCTCTGCCTGTTGACCGCCAGCGGCGTGCTGCTCAGCGGCTGCGCCAGCAGCGGCGTCGGCTCGGTCGCCCAGACCACCCGCGCGGAATACTACCCGTCCTGCTACGAGCCGGTGTCGCACCTGCGCAGCACCGATAACGCGGTGCGCAACTCGGCCATCACCGGCGCCATCACCGGCGGCCTGCTGGGCGGCCTGGCCGGCGGCCTGGCCAGCGACGAGAACCGCGGCCGCAATGCCGCCCTCGCTGCCGCAGGCGGCGCCCTGGCCGGCGGCGCGGCGGGCTACTACATGGAGAAGCAGAAGCAGATCAGCGACGACCGCGCGCGCATCGGCTCCTACGCTACCGACGTCGACCGCAGCACCGTCGAGATCAACCGTAGCGTGGCCTACGCCAAGTCGGCGCAAAGCTGCTACCAGAGCCAGTTCAAGGCCCTGCTCGACGGCCGCAAGAACAAGTCGATCAACGAAGCCGAAGGGCGCAAGCGCCTGGCCGAGATCGTCAGCGGCCTGCAGGAGACCAACGCCCTGCTGGTCGCCGCCAACGGCCGTGCCGGCGAGAACATCAACAACTACACCCAGGCCTACGAGAAAGACCTGCAGCAGGTCGGCGTACCGCGCACCGAAGTGACCAAGGTCGCCGAGGCCGAGAACCGCGCCAGCACTACGAAAGGCGGCAGCAAGCCCAAGACCGGCGGCAATCCCAAGGTGCCGAAGGAAGCGGTCGCCACCGAGCAGACCATCCGCAAGGCCCAGGACGCGCAAAGCGAAGGCAACAAGGTGGCCTCCCGGGGCCAGGGCATGATCCAGGAAGTCTGCAACAGCCCGGACATGGGCGACTGGGCACCGCCGAGCTGCGCCAAGGCCTGATCGGCCTCGTTACCGGCACGAACGCGACGGCGACCTTCGGGTCGCCGTTTCGTTGAGGGGCCTGGCGCGCTGACCCGGCCGGCCTGAAGGGCGAGCGTTCGCCGGGACGGCTGCTTCCGACGTTTCCGGCTTCCCCGGCGGCAGCGGTTCTTCCCGCAGGGCGGATACCGCCACCGGCACGCTCCGCCGCTACTCCGCCCTATACGAAATGCTGCGCCGCGGGGAAAACGCTAGAACAACGCCATCTGCGCCCCCGGCACGGCGAACCGGCTGCAATCCAGCCCGAAGCCCTCGCGGCGGTCCAGCCCGAGGCGCTTCATCGCCACCGCGAAACGCTGCGCCAGCAGGTCGGCGAACGGTCCCTGGCCACGAAAGCGGTGGCCGAAGCGGCTGTCGTAGACCTCGCCGCCACGGCATTGGCGGACCAGGCTCATCACATGCTCGGCGCGTTGCGGGTAGTGCGCCGCCAGCCATTCCTCGAACAGCGGGCCGACTTCGCGCGGCAGGCGCAGGAGCATGTACGCGGCGCTGCGCGCGCCGGCGTCCCGCGCCGCCTGGAGCAGGCGCTCCAGCTCCATGTCGTTGACCATCGGGATCATCGGCGAGCAGAGCACGCCCACCGGGATGCCGTTGCCGCTGAGCGTGCGGATCGCCCGCAGTCGCGCCGAGGGCGCCGCCGCGCGCGGTTCGAGAATGCGCTTCAGCTCGTCGTCGAGGGTGGTCAGGCTGATCATCACCGCCACCAGGTTCTGCTCCGCCAGTTCGCGCAGCAGGTCGAGGTCGCGAAGGATCAGCGAGCCCTTGGTGACGATGGTCAGCGGGTGACGGAAGCGCAGCAGCACCTCCAGCACCTGGCGGGTCAGGCGGCGTTCGCGCTCCAGCGGCTGGTAGGGGTCGGTATTGGCGCCCAGGTTGATCGGCGCGCAGCGATAGCCGGGCTTGCTCAGTTCCTGCTCCAGCGCGCTGGCGACGTTGCTCTTGGCGATCAGCCGGGTCTCGAAATCGATCCCCGGCGAGAGGTCCCAATAGGCATGGCTGGGCCGCGCATAGCAGTAGATGCAGCCATGCTCGCAACCACGGTAGGGATTGATCGAACGATCGAAAGGGAGGTCCGGCGACTGGTTGCGGGAGATCACCGTGCGGGCGATCTCCTCGCGCACCTCGGTGAGCTGGATCGGCGGCACGTCCTGCTCCCAGCCATCGTCGAAGGCCTCGCTGTGGGTCGGGGCGAAGCGGTTGAGGGGGTTGCTGGCGGTACCGCGACCGCGCGGGGGCAGGGGAGCGCTCATGAGGGGAACCCGGCGAAATACTGTATATAAATACAGTATCGCACCGGGCCCCGGCCCACAGCCATCGCCGCCGGTCGGCGGCGAGCGGTCAGGCGTCGGGCTTCTTCTTCAGCTTGGGATTGGGGAAGAACTGCACCGACTGCACCTTCGGGTTGGCCGGCTTCGGCGCGTTCTGGTTGACCCGCGTACCCAGCTCCTTCGGGATCGACTGGCCCTGGGCGTTGAGCGTGTCGGCGTAGCCGCAGGCCACGCATTCGCGGTGCGGCACGCCGTCCTCTTCCCACATCTGGATCTTGTCCTGTTCGCTGCACGCCGGGCAGACCGCCCCGGCGATGAAGCGCTTCCTGGTGATCGCCGGGCTCATGCGGCCTCCCCGACCAGCCCGGAGTGACGCAGCAGGGCGTCGATGGACGGCTCGCGACCGCGGAAATCGACGAACAACAGCATCGGCTCGCGGGAGCCGCCGCGGGCCAGGATCGCCTCGCGGAAGGCGCGCCCGGTATCGGGGTTGAACACGCCTTCTTCCTCGAAACGCGAGAAGGCATCGGCGGACAGCACCTCGGCCCACTTGTAGCTGTAGTAACCGGCCGCGTAGCCGCCGGCGAAGATGTGCGCGAAGCTGTTGGCGAAGCGGTTGTACGCCGGCGGACGCATCACCGCCACTTCGTCGCGGATGCCCTCGAGCACCTGCAGCACGCTACGGCCGTCGCCGTGGGTGGCGTGCAGCTCGAAGTCGAAGAGGGAGAACTCCAGCTGGCGGACCATCATCATCCCGGACTGGAAGTTCTTCGCCGCCAGCATCTTTTCCAGCAGGTCCTGCGGCAGCGCCTCGCCGGTCTCGTAGTGGGCGGAGATCAGCGCCAGGCCTTCCGGCTCCCAGCACCAGTTCTCCATGAACTGGCTGGGCAGCTCGACGGCGTCCCAGGCCACCCCGTTGATCCCGGAGGCGGCGGCATGCTCGACGCGGGTCAGCAGGTGGTGCAGGCCATGGCCGAACTCGTGGAACAGGGTAGTGACCTCGTCGTGGGTCAGCAGCGCCGGCTTGCCGTTCACCGCCGGGGTGAAGTTGCACACCAGGTAGGCCACCGGGTCGATCAGCCGGCCCTGGGCGTCACGCCGGCGGTCGCGGGCGCCGTCCATCCAGGCACCGCCGCGCTTGTTGGCGCGGGCATAGAGGTCGAAGTAGAAGCGGCCGACGTGCTCGCCGTTCTCGAGGATCTCGAACAGGCGTACGTCGGCGTGCCAGCGTTCGAAATCGTGCAGTTCGCGGATCTGGATGCCGTAGAGGCGCTCGACGATGGCGAACAGGCCGGAAAGCACCTTGTCCACCGGGAAGTAGGCACGCAGCGCCTCCTGGGACACGCTGTAGCGCGCCTCGCGGAGTTTCTCGGCGTAGTAGCCGGCGTCCCAGCTCTGCAATTCGGTGCAGCCCTGCTCGGCGGCGTAGGCGCGCAGCTGCTCCAGGTCGCGGGCGGCGAACGGCTTGCTGCGCACCGCCAGGTCGCGGAGGAAGCTGAGCACCTGGTCGCTGGACTCGGCCATCTTGGTCGCCAGCGACAGCTCGGCGTAGTTGGCGAAGCCGAGCAGGCCGGCCAGCTCCTGGCGCAGGTCGAGGATCTCTTCCATCACCGGACCGTTGTCGTTCTGCCCAGCGTTAGGGCCCTGGTCGGAGGCGCGGGTGCAGTAGGCGGCGTATACCTCTTCGCGCAGGGCGCGGTCATCGGCATAGGTCATCACCGCGTAGTAGCTGGGGAACTCCAGGCTGATCAGCCAGCCGTCCAGGCCCTTGGCCTCGGCGGCCTGCTTCATCTGGGCCTTGGCCGAATCGGTCAGGCCGGCCAGCGCGGCTTCGTCGGTGACATGCTTGGTCCAGGCCTGGGTGGCGTCGAGCAGCTGGTTGGAGAAACGGCTACCCAGCTCGGACAGGCGCGACTGCACCTCGGCATAGCGCTTCTGCTTGTCCGCCGGCAAGTCGATGCCGGACAGGCGGAAGTCGCGCAGGGCGTGTTCGAGGATGGTTTTCTGGGCCACGTCGAAGCCGGCCGCCTCGGGGCTCTTCGCCAGCGCCTCGTAGGCCTCGAACAGGGCGCGGTTCTGCCCCAGCTCGGTGGAGTAGGCCGACAGCTCCGGCAGACAGGCCTCATAGGCCTCGCGCAGCTCGGCGCTGTTGCACACCGCGTTGAGGTGGCTGACCGGACTCCAGGCGGCGCCCAGACGGTCGTTGAGTTCGTCCATCGCCAGCACCAGGCCCTTCCAGGTCGGCTGCTCGCGCTGGGTTTCCAGCAGGCGGGCGATGGCGGCGCGGTTATCGGCGAGGATCCGCTCGATGGCCGGCTTCACGTGTTCCGGGCGAATGGAGGAGAAAGGCGGCAGGTCGTAGGCCTGCAGAAGGGGATTCGCGCTCACGTTGGCAACCTTGGCTAAGGAAATACCCGACCATCTTAAATACAATCGGCGGCATCCGCAGCCTGAGGAAAACTATCGTGACCATTCGTTCCTACCAGGGCAAAACGCCACTGCTCGGCGAGCGGGTCTTCGTCGATCCCTCGGCCGTGCTCGTCGGCGACATCGAGATCGGCGCCGACAGCTCGGTCTGGCCGCTGGTGGTGATCCGCGGCGACATGCACCGCATCCGCATCGGCCAGCGCAGCAGCATCCAGGACGGCAGCGTGCTGCACATCACCCACGCCGGCCCCTTCAACCCGGACGGTTTTCCGCTGAGCATCGGCGACGAAGTGACCGTCGGGCACAAGGTCCTGCTGCACGGTTGCAGCATCGGCAACCGGGTGCTGGTGGGGATGGGCTCGATCGTCATGGACGGCGCGGTGATCGAGGACCAAGTGATCCTCGGCGCCGGCAGCCTGGTGCCGCCGGGCAAGGTGCTGGAGAGCGGCTTCCTCTACGTCGGCAGCCCGGCGAAGAAGGCCCGTCCGCTGAGCGACAAGGAGCGCGGCTTCTTCGCCTACACCGCCGGCAACTACGTGAAGCTCAAGGACCTGCACATCGCCGAGGACTACCATGCGTGACGCCGCGCTGCGCTACCCGAACATCCTCTTCGATCTCGACGGCACCCTCACCGACCCGCGCGAGGGCATCACCCGCTCGGTGCAGTTCGCCCTCGCCCGCCTGGGCATCGACGAGCCGGACCTGGCGCGCCTGGAGCACTTCATCGGCCCCCCGCTGTTGCAGTGCTTCATGCAGACCTACGGCTTCGACGAAGCGCGCGCCTGGGAGGCGGTGAACCACTACCGCGAGCGCTTCAGGGTCACCGGTCTCTACGAGAACCGCGTGTTCGACGGCATTCCCGAGCTGCTCGAAGCCCTGGTCGGACGCGGCCACACGCTCTACGTCGCGACCAGCAAGCCCGGCGAGTTCGCCCGCGAGATCGCCCGCCACTTCGCCTTCGACCGTCACTTCAAGGCGATCTACGGCAGTGAGCTGGACGGCACCCGCACGCACAAGGACGAACTGATCCGCCATCTGCTCGACAGCGAAGGCCTGGCAGCGGAGCATTGCCTGATGATCGGCGACCGCATGCACGACCTGCTCGGCGCCAGCCGCAACGGTGTCGCCTGCATCGGCGTCGGCTACGGCTTCGGCAGCGAAGACGAACTGCGCGCGCACCAGCCGACCCATTACTGCGCCGACCTCGCCGCCCTGCGGCAGGTGTTGGAATCCCACTGACCCATGCTCCGTTTCAGACAAGGACGCCTGACATGACCGACAATCCCTTCGCCACCCCCACCGCCCCGGTGCAGCCGCCGGCCAGAGAGGTGCCCGCCACCACCCAGCCCTATGCGTTCATCGCGGTGCTGGCGCTGGTCACCTGCCTGTCCTTCGCCGTGAGCCTGGGCATCCAGTGGTACAACGACATCGGCGAGATCCGCCAGCGTTTCTCCGAGCACCTGCAACTGATGGCGCCGCACTGGTTCACCGGCCTGGTGTTCTACGCGGCGGCCAACCTGCTGGTGCTGCATGCCTACCGCGAGAAGCGGCAGCTCGTCGAGTTCCGCCCGCTGGCGCTGCTGCTGATCGGCTACGGTCTGCTCAACCTGGTCTGCGGCATGCTCGCCGGGATCGGCCTGGCACCGCTGACGCTGCCGTTCTACCAGTGGGTGACGGCGCAATCCAGCTACGGCGTCTGGCTGATGGCGTTCAACGAAGCGATGAGCTGGGTCTACCTGCTCCTGGGCAGCCTGCTGCCGTTGGGGCTGGTGCTGCTCGGCAGCCGGGTGAACTCGCCGCGCCTGGCCGAAGGGGAAGAAGCCCGCGTCGCTGCCTGGCAGGTCGCCCTGGGCGCCGCGCTGTGTTTCGCCACGCTGTGTTTCAAGCTGATGCAGTTCCTTCCCTACGCCCTGCTGCGCTACGACGAGCCTTGGCTATACGGCCTGTACCTGAGCGGCGTGGCGCTGCCCGCGGCGCTGCTCTTCGGCGCCGTCTGCACGCGCCTGCCGGCGCGCCTGCAACGCTTCGCCGCCGGCCGCGCGCTGCTGCTCGCGGTGGTCGCCATGCTGCTCTGGAGCGTCGCGCTGCTGGCGGTCGGCGGGGGGCTGGCGCTGCTGATGATCCTCGGCCTGGCGCCCGCTGGCATCGGCTATACGCTGCTGGTGGCGCTGCTCGGCGTCGGCCTGTTGGCGCTGCTCTGGCCGATCGGCCGGCTGGCCACGCGCTGGTGCTACGCCGACCAGCTCGCCGCCTGAGCAGGCGTCAGGGCGCTGCGGCGGCCAGCCGCTGCAACGCCGCCTGGCGCTCCGCCAGGGGGAGCTGGCCAAGGGCACGGACCCGCGCATAGAACGCCGGCCAGTTGCCGCCGACCTGGCGGAACAGCACGGCGAACGCCGCCACCCATTGGTCGTAGAGGCCGAAGGGAAGCAGCTTGGCATTGTTGAACGGCGCGTCGATCCAGGCCTTGAACGGCGACTCGCCACCCCATTCGCGCTGGCTCAGCGCCGCGTACTCGCGGCGCAGGCGCTGGAATTCGGCAGCCTTGCCGGCACGCTTGGCGGCATCGTCCAACGGCCCGGCATAAAGTGCTTCGAGGCGCGCACGACTGGCCAGGACCAGCGCGGTGAACTGCTCGCGGCGCTTCTCCTCGCGGCCGTCCGCCGGCGGCAGTCCACGATACTCGCGCCACTGGCGGGTACCTTCCTGTTCGACGAAGGTGGCGAAGGATTCGTTGAAGGCGGTGTCGTCGCGCAGGTAGAACTTCTGGTGCGCCAGTTCGTGGAAGATCAAGGTCGCCAGCCGTTCGTCGTCCCAGCGCAGCATGCTGCTGAGGATCGGATCGTCGAACCAGCCGAGGGTCGAGTAGGCCTGCACCCCGCCGACGTAGACGTCGTCGCCGAGCGCCCGCTGGCGCGCCGCCTCGGCGCGCGCGGCGGCCTCGCTGTAGTAGCCGCGGTAGGCCACGCAGCCGGCGATGGGGAAGCAATGGGTGACCGGCTGCAGCGACAGCTCCGGGGTGGCGAACACGTTCCATACCACGTAGGGCCGGCCGATATCGGCGTACAGGCGATAGCTGCGGTTGTCCGGCAGGCCGAGGCGTTCGCTGGCGAATTGCCGGGCCTTTTCCGCCTTCGCCAGGCGTTCGCGCAAGCGCGCGTCGCGCTGCGGGTCGGCGATCACCGCGGCGGCCGGCTCGCGGGCGCGCAGCAGGGCGAACTGGCCGCTGGCCAGTTGCCCGTAGTAGGAGACGGTCGAGCAACCGCTCAGCGCCAACAGCGCCAGGCAGGGAACCCAACGGGGCAGTCGAAGGTCAGCAAGCGGATGGCGAAGGCGGCGTGGCATGGGCGGAACATAGCACAGCACGCGGACCGCCCGCCGCCCTACCAGCACCGGTCCGCGATCCGGCGAGGCGGAGGAACGCAAGGCGTTTTTCCAAGGCGCGACGGATGGCGGCCGGGTTAAAGGAGCTTCGGAGTCTTCTATGCGTACGCTGCTGCTTGCCGGTGGCCTGCTCGTCCTGAGCGGCTGCTCACTGCTGATGCCCACCCCCGACCCGAACCGCGCCTGGGTCGACCTCGATACCCAGCCCGACGCCGATCTCGCCGCCGTGGAAGTCGACGACAAGAGCTGGGACCGCACGCGCTACTTCGAGGTCGATCCCGGCACCCGCGAACTCACGGTGCGCTACCAGTTCACCGTCGACCCGACCAACATCGGCCCCGTGGACAGCCCGCTCTGGCGCGATTGCCAGCTCAACCTCAAGTTCAAGGACTTCAGCGCCGGCCAGCGCTACCGCCTGGAGGCCGGGCACATCGGCTTCCGTCCCTGGGCGAAGCTCTACGACCAGGACAACAGGGAACTGGCGCGCGGCCGCGAGGGACGCTGCGCGAAGGTCTGAACGGCGCAAGGCGAGGGCGCTATGCTAGGAGCTGAACGCCCTCCGGAGCCCGCCCCATGCGTCCACTCACCCGTCTCGTCCCGCTCGCACTGCTGCTCCTCGCCGGCTGCGCCGGACCGCTGCCGCAGCCGGACCCGCAGATGGCCTGGGTCGAGCTGCGCAGCGCGCCGGCCAACACCCTGCTGGCCGAGCGCCTGGACGGCGAGCGGTTGAGCGACGGGCGCTACTTCCAGGTCACTCCGGGACGCCATGTGCTGGAGGTGCGCTTCCAGTACGAACTCTATGGCGGTTCCGGCGGCGGGGGCGGCGGCTTCGGCGAGCCGGTGCAGATCAACTGCTACCAGCAGGTGGTCTATGACGGCTTCGAGGCGGGCCGGCGCTATCGCCTGGAGGTGCGCCCGCAATTGCGCAGGGCGCTGGCGCTACTGAGCGACGAGCGTGGCGAGGTGGTCGCCCGTTCGAACTTCCAGACCAGCCGCTGCCCGCCGTACTGAAACGCAGCGGCTCAGCCGTCGTTCTTCTGGTAGATGATCTTCTTGGTGCCGTTCTCGCAACTGCCGACCACCATGTTCGGGTCGCTGACTTCGTCGTTGCGCACGATCTCCAGGGTGTAGGAGGTCACCCCGGCCGACTGGATCTTGGTCTCGATCTCCGCCTTGAGTTCCTCGCACGGCTTCGGCGCGGCCAGCGCCGTGGCGCTGAACAGCAAGGCGGCAATCCCCAGCCCGATGGTTTTCATGACCCGTCACTCCTCGTCGATGCCTGGCAGCCGAGTGCTGCGCAGCGCATCCTGCCGCATTCGACTGCGGCAGGCCAGGGCCAGTTCGCCGGGCTGGGGAAGCGTTCCGCTCAGCCGTCGAGGCTGGCGTCCAGGCTGATCTTCGCGTTGAGCACCTTGGATACCGGGCAACCGGCCTTGGCCTTGTTGGCGATCTGCTCGAAGGTCTGCGCGTCCGCCCCCGGCACGCGCGCCCTGAGCACCAGGTGCACGGCAGTGATGGCGAAACCGTCGGACTGCTTGTCGAGGGTGACCTCGGCGCGGGTCTCGATACGTTCGGCGGTCAGGCCGGCCTCACCGAGCATCATCGACAGGGCCATGCTGAAGCAGCCGGCGTGGGCCGCGCCAATCAGCTCTTCCGGGTTGGTTCCCGGTGCGCCCTCGAAGCGGGTATTGAAGCCATAGGGGTTGTCCTTGAGCGCGCCGCTTTCGGTGGAAAGGGTGCCCTTGCCGTCTTTCAGGCCGCCTTGCCAGACCGCCGATGCCGTCTTCTTCATGTCGACTCCTCCGGAGCTGTGGATGGACATCCGCTCGCGTCGGCGAGCGGGCATGTCTACATGGGAGGACGACGCAGCCGGACAAGTTCAGTCCGCCTGCGCGGCGGCGGGATTCAGGCGCAACCGTCGATGCGGCAGAGCGGCGCCGCGGCCCCGCCCACGGCATCGCTGCCGCCGGCAAGGCGCAGCTGCGTTTCGAGGAGAGCCCGCCAGTCGTCCGGCTGGCCGAGGTAGCGCCCGGTGTCGAGCACCTGCAGGCGGCCGTCGCGCTCCAGGGCGAAGGTCGGGAAGCCAGCGGCGCCGAGACGGTTCATCAGCCGCCGACTGTCGGCGAAGTGCGCGCGCAGCGGCTCGCCGGAGCAGGCGTCGAACGCCTCGGCGAAGCCCTCGCCAAGCCCCAGTTCGGCACCCAGCTCGAGCAGCACCGGACGCTCGGCGATACGCCGGCCCTCGACGTAGTGGGCACGCTGGATCCGCGCCAGCATCGCCGCGCCGAGGCCGTCGAGCGCTTCGGCGGCAAGCACGGCGGCGGTCGGCGGGGCCGAGTCGAATACCGCGCTGGTGTCGCGCAGCAGGCCGTCGAAGTAGTCCTTGCCGAACGGCTGGCCGGTCAGTTGGGCGATCCGCAGGTCATGGGGCATCACGTAGTGGCGCAGACCGGCGCCGACCGGCTGGCGGTTGGCATCGGTCATCATGCCGCCGCCATGCAGGCGTACGTCCAGACCCGTCACCTCGCGGGCGGCGGCGAGCAGCGGCGAGGCGCCGTAGCACCAGCCGCAGAGCGGATCGTAGAGGTAATGCAGGGTGAGGTCGTTCATCTCGGTCTCCACGAGACGCCCCGCAGGGGACGCCTCGATCAGCGGCTATCGGCGGGCGCGGCTCAGGGCCACTGCATCTCGCCCTTGAGCACCTTGGCGCTCAGCTCCAGGCCTTCCTCGCCCGGCAGGTTCGGGTAGCGGCGCTTCATCGCCTCGACCAGCGCGGCGGAATCCCTGGCCTTGGGCAGTTCGGCTTCCAGGGCCTTCAGGTAGTCACGGGTGAAGCGCACGCCGTCCAGGCCCTTCGGCTCCTCGCCGGTGAAATGGCCGGGCACCACGCGCCGCGGTTGCAGCGCCTCGATCCGGTCGAGCATCGCCACCCAGGCCTGGCGCGAGGCCTGGGTCTGGGTATCGGCGGTCCAGACGTGCGAACCGGATTCCACCAGCACGCCACCAACCACCGTCTTCAGCGACGGAATCCACAGCACCGTGCGGTCCGGGCTCGGCCCCTTCAGGTCGACCACCTTCAGGGCATGGCCTTCCAGCTTCAACTGGTCGCCCTTCAGCGGCTCCGGCACCACCAGCGACGTCGGCGCGTTGTCCTTGAGGATCGGCCCCCAGTAGGCCAGCTTGGCGTCCTTGGTCGCCTGGATGTGTGCGACGGTCTGCGCCGTCGCGAGGATCTTCGCCTCGGGGAAGGCGGCCTTCAGCACGTCGAGGCCGAAGTAGAAGTCCGGGTCGCCGTGGCTGATGTAGATAGTGCTGAGGGTCTTGCCGCTGGCCTGGATACGCTTGACCAGTTGCTCGGCGTCGGCGCGGGAGAACTGCGCGTCGATCAGCATCGCCTCGCGCTGGCCCACCAGCAGTTCCGAGGACACGGCGAAGATCGCCTTCTCGCCGGGGTTGTAGACCTCCAGCCGCAGCGGTTCGGCGCTGGCGGCGAAGACGCCGGCGGCACCCAGCAGGGCGGCGGCGGCAAACAGGGAACGAAGCAATCCATGGCGCGACATGAGCGGTTCTCCAGGCAGTGGGATCAGAGGCTTGCCATGTTAGTTGCTTGAAAGCGCGCAAAAAGCCCCGCAATAATCACAGCTTTGTTGCATGGATCGAGCGAATCATGGACCGCCTGACCGCCACCCGCGTCTTCGTCGAAGTCATCGACAGCGGCAGCCAGACCGCCGCCGCCGAGCGTCTGGACATGTCCCGGGCGATGGTCTCGCGCTACCTCGCCGAGTTGGAGGAGTGGGTCGGCGCACGCCTGCTGCACCGCAGCACCCGCCGCCTGAGCCTGACCGACGCCGGCGCGGAGCTGTTGCCACAGTGCCGCGAGATGCTCGCCGTGGCCGACGCCATGCAGGCCACCGGCCAGACCCGCCGCGACAGCCCGCGCGGCACTCTGCGCATCACCAGCAGCCTGTCCTTCGCCCAGGCCTGGCTGACCCGTGCCGCCGCCGCCTTCGTCGAGCGCTACCCGGGCACCGCCATCGACCTGCAGGTCAACAGCCAGGTGGTCAACCTGGTGGAGGAGCGCATCGACCTGGCCCTGCGCATCGCCAACCAGCTCGACCCCAACCTGATCGCCCGCCGCCTCGGCGAATGCCGCTCGGTGATCTGCGCCGCGCCGGACTACCTGCGCGGCCACGGCACCCCGCGGCGCCCGGAGGACCTGGCGCTGCACAACTGCCTGACCTACTCCTACTTCGGCCGCAGTCTCTGGCAGTTCGAGCGCGACGGCGAGCCGACCAGCGTGCCGGTGGGTGGCAGTCTCAGCGCCAACGAATCCACCGTGCTGCTGGAGGCCGCCGCCGCCGGTGCCGGGATCAGCCAGCAGCCGCTGTACTCGGCAGCCCCGCTGATCCGTAGCGGACGCCTGGTGGCGCTGCTGCCGGAGTGGTCGCCGCAGGTGCTCGGCATCCACGCGGTGTACGCCTCGCGCCGGCAGATGCCGCCGGCGCTGCGGGCGCTGCTGGACTTCCTGGTCGAACGGATGGCGGCCGATCCGCACTGGGACGAGGCGGGCCCCCTGGCGCTGGCGTGAAAGCCGGGTAGACTGCTGGACACGCCGCCTTCGACGCACCTTTATCCCCTGTCTGGAGCACGTCCATGTCCCTGTCGATCTACCAGGCTTCGATCCCGACCTTCCTGCGCACCCTCGGCAACCTCTCGGCGATCCTGAAGAAAGCCGCCGCCCACGCCGAAGCGAAGAACATCGATCCGCGCATCTTCATCGACGCCCGGCTGGCGCCGGACATGTTCCCCCTGGCGCGCCAGGTGCAGATCGCCAGCGACGCCGCCAAGGGCGCCGGCGCGCGGCTGGCCGGGCTGGAAGTGCCGAGCTACGCGGATACGGAAACCACCTTCGACGAACTCCAGGCACGCATCGCCCGCACCGTCGAGTTCCTCGAGGGCATCCGCGAGGAACAACTGGACGGCGCCGAAGAGCGCAACGTGACCCTCAAGGTGCGCGGCCAGGAGATCAGCTTCAACGGCCGCGACTTCCTCTTCGGCTTCGCCCTGCCCAACTTCTTCTTCCACGTCACCACCGCCTACGCCATCCTCCGCCACAACGGCGTCGAACTGGGCAAGATGGACTTCCTCGGCGGCGCCTGAGGTTCCCGCGCCGGGATGGCACGCACAAGGACCATGGAATGGATCGGAAAACCCTCGACGACACCAGCAAGTTCCTCAGCTATGTCCTTCGCCACCAGCCCGAGGCCATCGGCCTGACGCTGGGCGGCGAAGGCTGGGCCGACATCGACGCCCTGATCGCCGGCGCGGCGCGGGACGGCCGCGCCCTCGACCGCATGCTGCTCGGCGCGGTGGTCGAGAACAACGACAAGAAGCGCTTCGCCCTCTCCGCCGATGGCCAGCGCATCCGCGCCGTGCAAGGCCACTCGCATGCCGCGGTGGCCATCGCCTACGCCCCCGCGGTCCCGCCCGCAGTGCTCTACCACGGCACCGCCAGCCGCTTCCTCGACTCCATCCGCGAGCGCGGCCTGGTTCCCGGCAGCCGCCACCACGTCCATCTCTCCGCCCGCCGCGCCACCGCCCTGGAAGTCGGCCGCCGCTACGGCAGCCCGGTTCTGCTGGAAATCGACGCGCGCGACATGCATCTGGCCGGGCACCTATTCCACCAGGCGGAGAACGGCGTCTGGCTGACCGAGCGGGTACCCGTGCGGTTCATCCGCGAGGCTTGAGAAGGCATCGCCTCTCATCGGGAAGTCGTAGGGCGCATAACGCGCAGCGTTATCCGCCGATGCGCCGAGGCTAAAAGGAGAAAGCCGCCGCCTGCGATGAACCAACCGCCTCCTTGATGGCCCGCTGCCGCCTAGCAGAAGCGGCAGTGGAGCAGGCGGTGAAAGCCGGCTTGACTGAGGAAAAACACCGACAAGCGCAGGACGCCCGATGGACCTTCGCCCCAGCCACGTGCATGTGTTCCCACCCAGCCGCGACCTCCCGGCCGCAACCAGTCCGCACCGCGAAACCCTGCTGCGCAGCGGCTGCGCCTGGAACGGCTCGCTCTACCTCGGCTATCCCCTTGGCCAGCCGCAGCTCACCGTGCAGCGCCTGAGCCTGGCCGCCCACGAACGCCTGGACTGGCAGGTCCATCCGATGCCCAGCGCGCTTTACGTGCTCAAGGGCGAACTGCGCCTGGAGACCCGCGACGGAGCCCAGAGCACGCGGGTGCTGGAAGGCGAGGCGGCGGGTTGCCTGATGAACATCATCCATCGCCTGATAGCCGGGGCCGAACCGGTGGAAGCCCTGCTGTTCCATGCCGGCGTGGAAGGCATGCCGGTGGGGCTCGGCGAACGCGGCGAAATGCCCGACGCCTGAAGACGCCGGCGGGCCGGACAGCAGCCCGAACCCGCCACGCCCCGCGTCACGCTCAGGCGGAGAGCCCGTACAACCTGAGCCAGCCTTCCAGCGCCAGTGCGGTCTCCAGGTTGTGGCGGCTCACCTGGGTGTTGAAGTACCCCTCCGGATGCTCCAGTTCGGCGGCCAGGAACTCTCGCGAAACGATGCCGAACACCGGGTTCGCCGCGTCCTCCAGCAAGCGCCGCACGCTCCCGCGCAGGAAACGCTCGTAGCCGAGGTTGGCAGAAGTCGGATAAGGGCTCTTGCGGCGCTTGAGCACGGCTTCCGGGACATAGTCGGCGCAGGCCCGCTTGAGCAGCCACTTCTCCTCGCCGTCCCGGCTCTTGATCGACCAGGGCACGTTGTAGACGTACTCCACCAGCTCATGGTCGGTGTAGGGCACCCGCACCTCCAGGCCGTTGCACATGCTCAGGCGATCCTTGCGTTCGAGCAGCAGCACCATCCAGCGCTTCAGGTGCAGGTGGCTGAACTCGCGCATCCGCCGCTCCTCCGGGCTGTCGCCGGCCAGGTGTTCGACCTGGCGCAGCCCTTCGTCGTAGCTGGCCTGCTGGTACTGGAGGAGATCGCAGCGGCGGTTGAAACCGGCGTCGATGAAGCCGGCCGGCAAGCGCACCCTGGAGGCCCAGGGGAAGCGCGCCGCAGCCACCGCCTGCGGATCGCGGAACCAGCCGTAGCCACCGAACAGCTCGTCGGCGCCTTCGCCGGAGATGGCCACCGTGGAATGCCGGCGGATCTCGCCGAACATCAGGTGCAGCGAGGTATCCATGTCGCCGAAGGTGAAAGGTACGTCCTTGGCCCGGAATACCTCTTCGCGCGCTCGCTCGCAGACCAGTTCGGCATTGTCGATGAGCACGGTGCGGTGACGGCTGCCGATGTACTGCGCGGCCAGCAGAGCGAACGGCTGGTCCTGGTCGGGACGCAGGTCGTCGCTGCGGAACTGCTCGGCCTGGCCGACGAAGTCCACCGAGAACGAATTGATGTCGCCGCCGTGCTCCGCCTTCGCGATGCGCTGGGCGATGCCGGTCAGGGCGGTCGAATCGAGCCCACCCGATAGCAGCGAACACACCGGAACGTCGGCGTGCAATTGCGACCCCAGGGCGCGGGTGACCAGTTCGCGGGTGCGCTGCACGGTGCTCTGCAGGTCGTCGGCATGCTCCTGGCGGCGCACCTCCCAGTAGCGGCGTAACTTCGCCTGGGAATTGGGACGCCAGGACAGCAGGTGGCCGGGCAGCAGTTCCTGGACCTCGCGGAACGGCGTCTGCGAAGTGCCCCGGGACAGCGTCAGGAGGTCGACCAGGCCGACCGCGTCGAGCCTGGCGGCGAATTCCGGATGCGCCAGGATGGACTTGATCTCCGAGCCGAACAGCAGTCCCTCGCGGTGCCGCGCGTAATACAGCGGCTTGATGCCCAGGCGGTCGCGCACCAGCAGCAGGTGGCCGTCGCGGCCATCGAAGACGGCGAAGGCGAACATCCCGGTCAGGTACTCGCAACAACGCTCGCCCCATTGCAGATAGGCGTGCAGGACCACCTCGGTATCGCTGCGGGTGCGGAACTCATGTCCGGCCCGGCGCAACCGCTCGCGCAGGGCATCGTGGTTGTACATCTCGCCGGTGTAGACGAGGGTGACCTCCTGGCCGGTGGGAAAGCGATAGGACATCGGCTGCACGCCGCCGCTGAGGTCGATGACCGCCAGCCGCCGGTGACCCAGCAGGGCGTTGCGGTGCTTCCAGATGCCCTCGGCATCCGGCCCGCGCAAGGCGAGCGTATCGGTCATGGCGAAGATCGCCGGAAATTCGTCGTCGAGCTTGCGCGTGTAATCCACCCAACCCGCGAGACCGCACATAGGGAAACTCCTCTAATTGATGTTTATCGGGAAACTCATCCAGAGAACATGCTGAAAACATCCGTGCGGCCGGACAGATTTCCGGCGTACGAATGCTTCGCCCAAGGCGGTCGATGTATGAACTTTTCGAGGACCTGAAGATGAACAGTTTCGGCAGGCCTGCGCCCAAGGAAGGCCAATGATAGAACAGGAAAAAACGTGGCCGAGTTAATTAATATCTATCTAAATCTGGTAGCTGTTTTTAAAAAAACAAAGGAAAAACAATAATCTACAAAATTAATGAAATATCCTGAAACATCATTACGCGGCTCTACAACCAGATATTACAGGGTCGTTCACGGCTCTTTCCAAAGACTTAGAAGGCTAATCCAATTAAACTTATAATTGCTTTACGGCAATCATATGAATAGCCAACTAAGCAAATGACTACAACAAACTCAGATCGTACAACTATTGAATATAAGAGTTGTCCATCGACGCTGATTTCGTGGCAACGTTCGACGCGACGATGGACGAGCGGGAAAAGTAGGGCGGCGCGGGGAATGGAGAATTAAAGAAGGCAACTTCGAGCGAGCGATACATCCGGAAGCGGGCCCGCTGCACCGGGCCCGCCAGACGACCTACCTCAAGGGCATTCGCAGGTCGACGGACCGAACACCGGCCCGCTGCACGGGTCCTCGGACGGGCCGAAAACCGGGCACGCGGCCTGGGCGGTAAGAGAGAAGCCACAGAGCAGGAACACAGCCAACAGTACTTTCTTCATTTGCAACCTCCTGGTTGGTAATCGAACGCTCCCTGTCCCTGGTCGAGGGTACAGTCGGTCATCACGGGCACTCGCAGACGGTCGGTCCCAGCACCGGGCCCGCGCAGGGATCTTCCCCCGGCCCGAGCACCGCGCAGTCCGCCTGCGCCGTCAGCGAGAACATCCACAGCAGCAGCGAAGCCGCCAGCATCTTCCTTTTCATCTGACCTCCTTGGTCGAAACAGCGATCAACGATCCGTGTCCTTCTCCGAAAACAAGGGCATTTGCCTGCAGAAGGACCGAACGCCCGTCCGCTCGCGGCGCACCGCAAGACTCGCCGGCGAGCCGCCGGACCCCGGAGAGCAAAGACCAGCCCGAGCGAACGCGCCAGTGCGGTGGATTGCCGCAGCGCCAGCGAAAGTACCGGGGCAGGGGGCTTCGGCACCGGTTCGCCATCAACTTTTCCTATCCCCAGCGGCCACATAAATTCGTTGGACGCACCGCGCCGGCGCCTCCAAGAATGCCGCACGGGTGCGAAGTCCGGCCGTGCACCCACCGACGCCCCACAACAGCAAGAACAACGATCGGTGCATCCATGGCAAAGGACCTGACTTTCCCAGACGCCTCCGCGTCGTCCCGCAACCCTCCCTCCGCGCGCCTCCGTCTACCGGCGACACGCGCCCCCTAGCACCGCCCTCGCGTCCGCCACCGCAGCAACCCGCGACGCACCTTGCGTCGGTCCCGGGCCCCGCCGCCGGCGGGCGCCGCTCGCCCGCGCTCCGCCCGCCGCACCGATCGACCCATGAACCGAACAAGAACAGGAGTCCACCCGATGCGCTACGCCCGTCACGCAAGCCGATACTCCCTCTTCACCCTGGCCGTCTCGGCAGCCCTGCTGCCCGGCGCCGGCTGGGCCGCCAACGGCGACCTCGCCGGCGCCCGCAAGCCGCCCAGCGTCGCCTGCTCCTGGAACCGCGAGGCAGCGTTGTCCTACGAGGAGCGCCGGCTCGACACGCCGCTGCCGTTCAGCGGCGCCAACGTCGTCACCCATGACCAGACGCCGCTGGCCGAGCGCATCGTCAAGGGCGCCGGCTTCGACGGCTTCGAACCGGCCTTCGCCAAGCGCCTGTGCGCCGCCGACGGCCGCACCCCGGTCACCAGCTACGCCAAGGCACTGAAGCTGGTCACCGAAGAGGGCCGCGCGCTGTGGCGCGCCGCCGTCGACCGGGCCCAGGGTCGCCGCGCCATTCCCGCCGGCGCGCTGCCGGCCAGCGATGACCGCATGCTCTACTGGACGCGCCTCTACATGACCCGCACCCTGCGCCAGTGGGCGCCATCCTTCCACCTCGGCAAGGCCCAGGCCCAGGCGCTGCAATGGCGCTTCGAACGCGCCTCGCGCGGACAGCTGGACATCGACCTGCCGCGCCGCTACGCCGCCGACGGCTCGCGCTACCGGCGGATGATCATCAGCGGCTTCGACGTCTTCACCCTGGGCACTCCCGGGACGGCGAACACCGGCCTGCGCAACGGCAACCCCTCGGGCGCCACCGCCCTTGCGCTGGACGGCCGCGAGTTCAGGCTGGCCGACGGCAGCCTGCTGCGTATCGAGGCCTACCTGTTGCCGGTCAGCTACGACCCGTTCAACCGCGGCATGCAGGAAGACACCCTGGGCCCCTGGTTCCGCCCCGGCCCGCGCCGGGTCGACGCCTCCATCACCATCAGCCAGGGCGGCGCCAACCAGTTCTGGCTGGAGGCCTGGAACGGCCGCTTCCACGGCTCCTCCGCCGGCAACGACGGCATCGTCTACTGCCCCGCCGACAGCGCTTTGCCCAACTACGTGCTTCCCCTGGGCAGCGTGACCAATCCCGGCACCGCGCCGATTTCCCTGCGGGGCTCCGGCTGCAATATCAACCCGCCGCGCCGCTGGCTCGGCTACGACAGCGCCAGCCGCTGGCGGCAGAACCTGCCGGCACAGTTCTCCAAGGCCTCGCTGCCGGTCCGCCAGTTGCTCGCCGCCGATACCTGGCGCGGCATCGAGCGGCCGCCGGGCGCTACCAGCCAGGCCGCGGAAGGCTTCGACGTCACCTGGCACACCAACTACGACTTCTTCCCCGATTGCGCCAACCCGCGCACCGAAAACGTGCCGACCAACGGGGTGATGAACGCCATGCCCGATCCCTCCCTGGTGCTCCCGCCGAACCGACGGATCTGCGCGCGCAACGGCGGTGGCGGCGACTACCTGTCCAACGAGAGCGCCTACCGCAACACGGTGCTGCGCGACGCGTTCCGCCTGGAGATTCCCGCCGGGCACATCCATGTCCCGGTGATGAACAACTACTACACCGGCGTACCGGCGAGCGGCGGCGGCGCGCGCAACGACAACGCCATCAGCGACGCCCGCTACGAGGCCTACCGCAGCGCCATCGTGGCGCAGACCCGGGCGCTGCTGGTGGGCGTCGGCAACGCCCTGGCGCAGGGGGCGCAAGCGGACTAGTCCTCGCCAGGCGCAAGGCCCTCGCGTCCTATCGCTTCGCCGCGAAGCCGAACTGCCGCCGACGCAGGCCAACGGGACCGTAGCCCGTCGCTTCAGCCTCTACTGAATCGAAAAAGGCGGCACGCGGGGAAACCTCGGACTCACCACCCGGAGCTTTCCCAGGCCCGCGCCGGAACGGTAGGGCAGAGTCGAAGAGTGCGAACGCCGATGATGGAGACAACCGCCATCGCCCGCATCACCGGGGCGGTGGCAAGGATTTCCCCTGACTTGGAGAGTTTTCCATGAGCTTCGCGCAGAATCTCCTACGCCTACGCCAGCAGAACGCCCTGACCCAACGGCAGATGGCCGAGCGACTGGGCGTCACCGTGAGCCAGTTGCGGCACTTCGAAGCCAAGGGCGGGCAGCCGTCGCTGGCGGTGCTGCAAACCATCGCCGGACGTTTCGCGGTGCCCCTCGACTGGCTGGTCTGCGAGCGCAGCGAGCGGCAGGCGCTACCGGAAGACCTGCGCCTGCAGTTCGAGGCCATCGGCCGCCTGCGGCTGGACGAGCGGCGCGCCATCCGGGCGTTGCTCGACGACCTGATCCGCCAGTACATGGCCAAGCGCAACGCGGCGGCCAAGCCCCTCCCGGCGGCTTGCGCCGAGGCCACGGAGACGTCCCCGTAGCCCCGGCGCACGGCTCAGTCGCTGCCGTACCTCGGCGAGCGCGGGCCGTACAACAGTCCGCCCGGCTGGCCGGCCGAGAGCAAGCGCGCACTGGTCATCCCGGCGATCGGATAACCGGCGTCCTCCACCGAACTGTTGATGATCTGCTTGACCGCCGCGGTGATCAGCATGCCCACCAGGCCGCCGTTGTTGCCACCGTTGCCTTCCTCGCTGGAGGCGGTCGCCGAGCCGGTCCACAGGGTGGTGCCGGATCGCAGGTCGACCAGCTTGGCGCTGGCGGTGACGATGGTCGCGCTGCTGATCACCATGTAGCGCGTGCCGTAGTCGCTCACCGTGACGTACAGCGCCGCGTCGGCGCCATAGATCTCGCGCAGCTTGGCCGGGGACACCTGGTGCACGTCGCCGGCGCTGGTCAGGCCGTTCTGGCGGAAGGTCTCGTCGGCCAGCGCCACCGGCACCACGTAGTAGCCGGCCTCGGCCAGCGGGAAGGTGACCTGCGAGAGCATGCTGTAGGTCGCCTTCACGTCGGGCGACTCGTTCAGCGGCGGCAGGACCAGGATCGAGCGCGGCTTGGCCTGCTTGAACGCCGAGTAGTCGACGCTCTTGGTCGGCGCGCAGCCGCCGAGCAGGGCCAGCAGGGTGAAACCGGCCACCAGGCCGGACAGTCGGGCGAGTTTCAACGGGCACCTCCACGGGCGTTGTTCAGGAGGAAGTCCATGTAGGTCGCCGACTCGGGAAACAGCGCCTTCTCGGTCTCGAACTCGCGGACCATCTGGTCGTCCTTGCCGATGCTGGAATAGAGCAGCCCCAGCTGGGCATGGTAGCCCGGCGGCACCGCGCCATTCTTCGCCCGGATCTTCTCGAGGTCGGCTTCCAGCGCCTGCGCCTGGGCCTCCTTGGATTCACCCTTGAAGTATTCGTGGACCTGGGCCTGGTAGCCCTCCCACTGGTACAGCGTCTTCGGTCCGCTGCACCCGGCCAGCGCCATGCTCCCCAGCAGCGCCGCCGTCCATGTGATCGTCTTGCTCATGTGTGCCGTGATTCCCTGGTTTCTGGTGGATTATTGGTTCTGTGGCTTCCAGGCGCCGCTATCGACCGCGTTGACCAACTTGTTCACCGCCTCGCGCATGGCCAGGTCGAGAACCTTGCCGTTGAGGGTCGAGTCGTAGCTGGCGGTGCCGCCGAAGCCGATCACCTCGCGGTTGGACAGGGCGTACTCGCCAGCGCCCTGGGTCGAATAGACGACCTCCGAGGTAGAGATGTTGACGATGTTCAGCGCCACCTTGGCGTAGGCGATCTGCGACTTGCCGCGGCCAAGGATGCCGAACAGCTGGCGGTCGCCGACTTCCTTGCGGCCGAACTCGGTGACATCGCCGGTCACCACGTAGTCGGCACCCTTCAGGCGCTGGGCCTGGCCCTTGATCGCCGCTTCCTGCTGGATCTCGCTCATGTTGTCGCGGTCCAGCACGTTGAAGCGATTGGTCTGCTGCAGGTGGGTGATGAGAATGGTCTTGGCCTGGCCGCCGAGGCGGTCGACGCCATCGGAAAAGATCCCGCGCATGTAGCTGGAGCGGTTGTCGAACTTGCCTACCGCAATCGGCGAACGCACGCCGCTGTAGGGTCGGTTGACGCTCTCGACCTGCTGTACCGGCAACGCGGTGGAGGTCTCGGTGGCGCAGCCCGCCAGGCCGGCCAGGGTGGCGACGGCGAGGAGCGGCAGTAGTGCTTTCTTGGCGCTGTGACTCATGGGGTTCTCCTGGAAAAAAACGCTATCGACGCGGAGCGGCTTCTAGCCGCCCCGTGTGCGGAAAAGAGGGCGTAGTGAAAATCGAGGAAGGCCAGGCGGCACGGCGGCGCGCCAAGGCGAGGGGCGAAATGGGGTGGCCACGATTTCTTTCCTTGAAATACGAATGCGTCGATCAACCGGCGCTCCCGGCCGGCCTTGGAAATCCGAAACAATCGTGCGGGAAGCGATGCACGAACCGTATGAGCCATCAATAGGCCATCTCGGTGGGCGGCAAAGTTACCACAGTTATTCCGATCGTTTCGTTATGCAGGAAGCATACTCGGAGAATTCTGACTGCGTCTCGTTCGCAGGATCGAGGTGGGACGCCGGGCACCGGCGTCCGCCACCAACCGGTGGCAGCCAGGCAGGCCTCCTTGCCGCCCATTGCGCCCGACGCTGTACGGCGCAAACGAAAACGGACACCCCTTGGGAGTGTCCGTCTCTGCCGTCGACCGGTCAGGCCAGGTCGAGGCCGCGCATTCTCAGGCGCAGGTCCTGTTCCTGGGGCTTGCCTGAACGATCCGTCCCGGTTGCCAGGTCCAGGGCATCGAGCAGTCCCTCGCCGTGGCCGCTCCGTTCCCCCAGCGTGGCCTCTTCGAGCACCCGACGGGTCACACCCTGCCCATCCTTGGCGCTGAGAAGCACGCGCATGTCGGTCCCCTTGTCGTAGAGGATCTCCTGCTCATCGCCCTCGATCGATATCTCGCTGACATCGATCCCGGATCTGCCGAACAGGGTGGTTATCGTGCCCTGGCCCGCGAAGCTCCTGGCAACGCCGGGGTCCCGGGAGGTGGAGAGATAGCCGGCGTCGTGGCCGACCTGGCCCTCTTTCACCGCCTCGAAGGCATCCCTGCCCTGGGTGCCGCGGAAGGTCTTCACGACCTGTTCAGCCGGTCCGCTCTTTTCGAACGCGGCAGACATGCCCCGGTCGATCAACGCCTGGCCCGCATCCAGCTCCCGTCCCTGACGCAGGGACCGATTCAGGTGCTGGTACTCGCCGTTGGTATAGAGACCGAGCGCCATCACCTCGGCATCGCTGTACGGCCCGTCCGGGTGTTCGCCGAGGTACTGCTCCGCCTCCAGCCCGAAGTGCTCCACCAGGCCATCCGCCAGCGCCTTGTCGACAGGCTCGCCCTTTACCTCGCTCTCTACCGCGTGGCGCAACAGGGCGACCTTGTCCATTACCGCATGCAGTTGGACGGCGATTTCGCGCAGTTGCTCCGGGCTTGCGCTGAGTACATGCTGGCTGGCGGCACCGCCCGCGGTCCCCCACTGTTGCAGCGCGATCCCCCCAACGCTCTGTTCGAGCAGGCGGGCAGCCTGGGTACGGGAAGCTTCGATCAGGCTGCCATCGCGAATCCCGACCAGGGCGGTGGCCAGCGAGCGCAGAGCGCCGTCGCCGCTGGCCAGGCGCGTGTGATCCTTCGCCAGTCTCTCCGCTGTCAAAGTCGCCAGCTCGCTCGCCTTGCCAAGTCCGCCCAAGGTCAGGGGCAGTGCCTTTTGCAGCATCATCTGCTTGATCTCGGCGGCAGAGAGACTGGCGGCAGGCGGCGCGTCCTGACGGGAGAGCGGCGCCTGGGTGGCGGCGTGGGCACGGCTCCCCAGCAGTTTGCCCAGCCACTCGATGATCGCCACGAAGGGACGCGCGAGGGCAGCCCCCAGGCGGGAGAGCAGGCCCTCGCCCTTCGGTGCTTCCTGGCGCTGGGCCAGTTGTTGCGCCTCCCGGGGAGTGGCCACCTGGCGGGCCTCGACCTGTCCCAGGCGCCCGGCCACGGCCTGGCTCAACTCAGCCACGAAAGACGGGTTCTGCTGAGATGATTGAATATGCATGATGATTGACGTCTCCTGATGTTTCCCCGCCAGTCTAGGAACGAGGCGCCCCTCCGCCTATCAGGATTGGCCGTGGTTTTTTTACTGTTGGCGGCCGTCGGAGCACGCGGAAAGAGAACCGTCAGCGGCCGAAAAACAGCGGACTTTCCCTACGCCAGCTCCCGTGCGCCTACACCGGGGCGGAGAACCCGATGGGATATTGGCGGCAGCGACGGGCTCTTGGTGGACGGCGCACCGCCGTGCGGGCACCTCGGGGTCGTCTGCTGCTATGGTGCGCACAGGCACGTCGCCATCCTCTCTCCCGGCGAATGGAATCGAGCATGACGCTTTCCCTGGATCTGTTGTTGAGCCTGTGCACGGCCCTGGCCATCGGCCTCCTGATCGGCGCCGAGCGCGGCTGGCAGGAGCGCGACCACGAAGATGCGCGGCAGATCGCCGGAATCCGCACCTTCAGCCTGGCCGGCCTGCTCGGCGGCTTCGCCACCCTGCTGGCGGGCGAACTGGGCAGCGCGGTCTGGGTAGCCTTGCTGCTGGCCCTCGCGGCGCTGGCCGTGGCCGGCTACGTGAGCGATGTCAGGCGTGGCGGCGACCAGGGCATGACCACCGAGATCGCCCTGCTGATGACCTTCCTCCTCGGCAGCCTCGCCCTCACCGAACAGCGCCTGCTGGCTGCCGCCGGCGGCATCGTGCTGACCCTGCTGCTGAGCCTCAAGGACAAGCTCCACGCCCTGCTGAAGCGCCTGACCGCCGAGGAGCTATCGGGCACCCTCAAGCTGCTGTTCATTTCCGTGGTCCTGCTGCCGGTGCTGCCCAACCAGGGCTATGGTCCCTGGGCGTTCTTCAATCCCTACCTGACCTGGTGGATGGTGGTGCTGATCGCCGCCCTCGGTTTCTCCGCCTACCTGGCCATCCGCCTGATCGGCTCGCGCAAGGGCCTGTTGCTGACCGCGGTGCTCGGCGGCCTGGTGTCCTCCACGGTGATGACCCTGACCCTGGCGCGCCTGCGCGAGCGCATGCCCGACGCCCTGTTGGCGTGCGCCCTGCTGGCGACCTCGGCGCTGATGTTCCCGCGCATCCTCGTCGAGATCGGCGCGATCCACCCGGCCTTGCTGAAGGAACTGGCCCTGCCATTCGCCGCCACCACCCTCGTCTACCTTGGCGGCACGCTGTTCCACGCCCTGCGCGGCGGCCGCGCCAGCCAGGAGGCGCCCGACGAGCCAGGCCTGCGCAACCCCTTCGAACTGCTCCCGGCCCTGCGCTTCGCCGCCCTGCTGAGCGCGATCCTGCTGTTGGTGGAGGTCGGCCGGCGGCTGTTCGGCGATGCCGGCATCTACGCGGTCGCGCTGCTCTCCGGCCTCGCCGACGTCGACGCGATCACCCTGTCCCTGGCCCGCGCGGCGCAGGGCGAACTCGATCCAGGCGTGGCCAGCCGCGGCATCGCCCTTGCCGCCCTGAGCAACAGCCTGGTCAAGGCCGGCCTGGTCGTGCTGGTGGGCGGCAAGCGGCTGGCCCTGCAAACGCTGCCCTTCAGCCTGGCGGGGCTGCTGGTAGGAGCGCTGCTGATCCTGTTGTGAGGCGCCGGGGAAACTCCGGAGCGCCGCTGGGCGAACGCGACGACAACCGCCTGGCGCCCCGCATCAACCTGCGCGGCTACTGGCTGCAACGGCCGGGTTTCGAGGACCGGACCAGGAGCCGGGTGAGGCAGGGCGGCCTGGCGATCACGGCGGAGCGAGGGGAGGGGACGCCTCCGCGTTGGACTCAGGCGTCTCTGCGACGTCGGAGACAAGGCGGTGGCTGGCTGAGCCAATCGCCCTTTGCGGCGTGAAGGGCGCCTGGAACTAGCGGCACTCGCCCCGCGCGGTCGCATCGACCACCCTGCCCGAGGCGTCGGCAAAGAACTCGTAGATGCAGGTGTAATAGCCGCTCTGGTTGGCCGTGCCGGTCTTCTGGTTCAGGACCGAGCTGTTGGGCGTATTGCCATGGCCCTGCTCGTAGTAGGTGTAGTCGTAGTCGTGGCTATAGTTCTCGTACTCCTTCCACACGTACTTCTGCCTGGCGGCATCCCCCGTCACACGTTCCGGCTCGCCGAAGCGCTTGATCACGTCCTGGATCGGCAAGCCGATCCAGGACTGCGCATCGCTACGCGCGCGACTGCCATAGGCCTCCATGACGCACCCCGACACGCTGATCGCAAGGGCCGCCAGGGCGGTGAGTCTCAGAGCCAGTACCGGCATATGTGCTTCTCCTTCCATGGCGGCCTGCCTACGCGGCATCCCGCTCCCTTTGTGCGGGTCGGTGTGCTGCGAATGGTAGGGGGCCGGGGCCCGCCCGTTCAACGGGAGACGGCGGTTTCCGGTGTACTAGTACATTGGGGCGCTGTGCGACGGGAGCAGTAGAAAGGAGGACCGGCAAGCCGCCAGGAGCAGATGGATATGGGTGGTCATTCGGCAAAATGCATGGAGCTTGTTATCAAAGGCATCCTCGAGGTTCCGTCGATCGGAGAGGTAACGCTGGTAGTCCTCGTCC
>NZ_KV813451.1:0-346 GCF_001813645.1 Pseudomonas sp. HMSC063H08 | reverse complement strand
ATCTCGCGGCGCCACTTGTAGACCAGGTGCGGCGGAGAGACAACCAGGGTCCGGCGATAGCCGGCCGCGTGCATGACCGCTGCGACAGCGATGGCCATCATGGTTTTCCCGGTGCCCATCTCGGCGTTGATGATTCCGGCCTGCTCGTTACGGTCCAGCAGCAGGGCGGTGATGGCTTGGACGACCTCGGCCTGGGCCGCGAAGGGCTTGCGCTTGAGTCGGTCCATCACCAACTGGCGGTGAGCGTTGTCGGAGCCGGTATAGACCGGGGGGTTGGAGCGATTGAGCGACTCCAGGAGCTCGTCGCCGAACTCGTCGATGAAGTCGGTCAGGTTGATGTTCAGGG
>NZ_KV813450.1:0-285 GCF_001813645.1 Pseudomonas sp. HMSC063H08 | reverse complement strand
ATCTCAAGACCGAACTGGAACTCCGTCGCGAGCTGGCCAGCAATTCGCCTATGCGCGTCATCGAGCGCGGGCAACAACGCGCCTCAGGGTCCAGTGGCGTGTTCGAGTCGGCGCCCGATGCCGATCGCCTCGATCGCCTGCAGGCCCCCTCTGCCGCCGACGGCAAGACGGGAGGGAGACCGTGATGGCAGATACGCTCACCACCCGAAAGCTTCTCGGTCAGCTACTGGTCGGAGTGCTGATCGTCATCGGACTGGCAGTGGTCGGTACGCTGCTCAGCCTCTT
>NZ_KV813449.1:0-725 GCF_001813645.1 Pseudomonas sp. HMSC063H08 | reverse complement strand
GCCGTTGAGTGGTAGCGCTCCATCACCTGGCCTCCTTGTTGAGCTGTCGAATGCGGCTGTGCAGCTTCTTCTCGACGGTCTTCTGCAGACCGGGTACCGAGAGCGCAGCACGGCATTGCTCTAGATTGAAGCTGTCCAGAGCGCGCAGGCGATCATCAGTACTCACTGCACCGTAGTCCTTGTCAGGATGGATGAACGGATTGGCTTGCGACATCTCACACCCCCTGAGTAAGCCGAGCCACGGCCTGGTGCCCGATCCCCTGGTGCAGCCGCGCGCGCTTGCCCGCGGCATACCCCGCTTCACTGGCCACTTCGTCACGTGCCTTGAGCTTGCGGCGCTTCATCTCGAACTTGCCGACGTCAGCGTGGTGCTTCGCCATGTACGCCTGGATCGCGTCGGCGATGTTGTCGTCGACGCCTGCGAACTGGTCGACCTTGGCGTACACGGCCTCGATCCATCCATGCGCGAAGGCATCTCCACGGGCTACCTTGGTGGACCGCTTGCAGCGTTTCTGCGTGCTCAGGAAGTCCTTGCGCGCCTTCTGCAGCTGTCGCTCCAGCACCTGGTAGGCATAGCCGGTCAGCTCCGGCGCCGCCGCGCAGCCGACGAACAGGAACGAAGCGCTTTCGAAATAGGAGGTGCAGATGATCAGGTGCGTACCGAAGGCATGGCAGCACACTTGAGCGAGGCGCACCCGCCAGGCCGGCGGTTTTCCATCCGAGCC
>NZ_KV813448.1:0-488 GCF_001813645.1 Pseudomonas sp. HMSC063H08 | reverse complement strand
GCCATCGATCGCTCCATGCGTTTGGCCTGCCGATCGCTGAAGACGAAGTCGCCCTTGGCGTCCATCAGGTTGATGAACTCCGAGACGTTGTCCACCAACATCGTGGCCAGGAAGTCCTCGCCGAAGTCGTTCAGCAGGCGCTCCGCCCTGACCGGGCCGATGGTTGGAATCCGACACATCGACGTGAGGATCGTTGCGCGCCGGTTGCCGCCGTTGGGCTTGCCTGGCCGGATCAGCGTCCAGAGCGCCCCACGACAGGAGGAACAGGTACGTCGACGGTCACCACGCTCGAACTCCTCCACCGTGACCAGGTTGCCTTCCAGGTCCTCGAGGACCTGGCCGCAATCCGGGCACGCAGCGAGCAATTGGCCGCCGGCGGCGCGCTTCTTCCAGCAGGCGAGCCGCCAATGGAAACCCATCCGCATCCGCACGCGGCCGAGGATGAAGAACTCCTGGCGTCCGTCGTAGGCGTCGCCCATCTGATCTCG
>NZ_KV813447.1:0-272 GCF_001813645.1 Pseudomonas sp. HMSC063H08 | reverse complement strand
CAGTTGTCGGACCCGATCAGCGACACGCCCATGGTGCTGACACTCGACCAGGTCCTCCCCTGGCACGATAACCCCCGGACCACTCGAAACCCGAAATACGATGAGTTGAAAGAATCGATCCGGCATCGAGGCCTCGATACACCGCCACCAGTGACTCGACGCCCTGGGGAAGACAAATACCGCATTCGCAACGGTGGAAACACTCGCCTGGAAATTCTCAACGAGCTCTACAAAGAGACCGGCGACGAGCGTTACTTCCGCTTCAACTGCCT
>NZ_KV813446.1:454-925 GCF_001813645.1 Pseudomonas sp. HMSC063H08 | reverse complement strand
CGTCGACGGCCTGCTGAAGACCGTCGAGCAGTACCGCAGCCAGGAACTGCACGAACTTTGCGCAACCATCTACCAGTCCATGTGCGACGTGGCCGAGCCGCTTTTCAAGCCACAACTTGACCAGGACGCGCGGATGAGCCAGGCCTTCGTCGAGAAGCTGAACCTGTTCGGCGCCCGGATCGCGACCCGCCCGCGCGCCGGTGGGTTCCTGATGATCCTGCGGCTGCTCTACGACGATACCGGCCTCGACAGCCTGGAGCAGCTCGGCTACCTGCCCGAGCAGAACGCACTGTTCGATCGCATGATGCGTATGCCCTACGGCATCAACATCCTGTCCGGCCCCACCGGGTCAGGGAAGTCGATGACCTTGAAGGTCACCATGGAAGGACTCGATAAGCTGCATGGCGGATCCAAGCATATCCTGACCATCGAGGATCCACCGGAATACCGCATTCGCGGCGAAGGCATCAA
>NZ_KV813446.1:0-354 GCF_001813645.1 Pseudomonas sp. HMSC063H08 | reverse complement strand
CGCCTGGATCCGGACTACATGATGATCGGCGAAGTGCGCGACCTCTTCGCCGCTGTCGCCGCCTTCCGTGGCGCGATGACCGGGCACGGCCTGTGGTCGACCCTGCACACCAATAGCGCGATCGGCATTGTCCAGCGCCTCAAGGACCTGGGTGTCGACCCCGGCTTGCTGTTCGATCCGGCCCTGCTGACCGGTCTGATCAACCAGAGCCTGCTGCCCAAGCTCTGCCCCCACTGCAAAGTGCGCTTCCAAGACCACCAAGACCAGCTCGCGCCCGATCTGGTCGAACGGGTCCAGCGCTTGACCGATGTTTCCCAGGTGTACGTCAAGGGGCCTGGCTGCCAGGCCTGCCGT
>NZ_KV813445.1:0-467 GCF_001813645.1 Pseudomonas sp. HMSC063H08 | reverse complement strand
CTCCACGCATCGGCGACGTCTTGTTGTGCCTTAACCAGTTCTGCCTGCAGGCGTCGCCCCGCAGGGCTTTGTAGTAACTGCTGAAATGCTGCCTGAGCTTGTTGAGGATCCTTGGGTAGAGCGTCAGTCAGCTGCTCCTCAAGGTGCTGCTGGGCATCCAGGAGCAGGACTCGCGATGATCCGGTGGCAGTGACCGGATGAGCCTTGTCGGTGATGACCCAGGTTTCGGCCTGGCTCGCGCCGCTCAGCAGTACCAGTAGTAAGCCAACGACCAGCTTTTGTGGCCGCCAGCCAGGGGGAGAGTGATGAAGAGGCATGGGTCTGTACCGGTTCGAGGAAGGTACAGACAGCAGACAGGATCACTTCCGATGGGGCAGCAGGAAATCATCAACTCGTAGGTGGTGTATTTTTTCGAGCCGTGATCGAGCGCTGCTGCGTACATAAGTAGGGGTGACGCCTGCATGTCC
>NZ_KV813444.1:807-1732 GCF_001813645.1 Pseudomonas sp. HMSC063H08 | reverse complement strand
AACATCTGCATGGCTTCCGCCATTTCGGCCAGCCGTGCGCGCCGTTCTGGCGCGGTGCCATCGCTCCTGGAGGCCTCGTAGAGCGCATCGCGCACGTCTTGGGTCAGTACCGTGCGGTTCGCGGCGGCGCAGGTCCTGGCCGCCGCCAGGATCGCCTGGCGGACGGCGCTGCGATCGGCACGGGTCAGGCGCGCATCTTCCTTCTCTTCGCCACCGGTAATCATCAGGCGGGCGACGATCTCCATCTCGCCCAGGATGTCTCGCTGGTCGTCCTCGAGGTCGGCCTTGCTGCCCTGGACCGAGTCCGAGGCCTCGATGTCTTCGGCGTCCAGGACCTTCACTTGGTCGGGGCTCTCGACCAGCTTGATGGCGTCCGCGAACGGCGCCAGGCTGACGCCGGAGCCCGGGGCGAGGCGCACCCGGTGGACAGAGAGGCCAAACCGCTTGGCGAAGTCGGCCAGCAGGCCGAAGCTGTTGCCCGCTTCCGCGATGAACATCCGCGGCAGGTACATGGCGAGCATCTGGCAGATGAGGTTGGTCAGGGACGCCGACTTGCCGGAGCCAGTTGGCCCGAAGATGAAGCCGTGGGCATTCATCTGCCGGTCCAGCTTGTTGAACGGGTCGAAGGTCAACGGCGCACCGCCACGGTTGAACAGCGTGAAGCCAGGGTGCCCGGTACCGGTGGTGCGCCCCCAGATGGGCGACAGGTTGGCGATGTGCTGCGCGAACATCATCTGGGTGTACCACTCCAGGGCTCGCTTCTCGTTTGGATCGAAGTTTGAGGGGAGCCAGCGCAGGTAGCTGTTCAGCGGTCCGACTTCGTTCTGCGGTTCGACCGGCACCAGGCCGGCGCCGAGCAGTACGTTGCTCAGGGTGATGCAGCGTTCCTCCAACTGGGTATGGTCGCGGCCGCGCACGAACAGAG
>NZ_KV813444.1:444-707 GCF_001813645.1 Pseudomonas sp. HMSC063H08 | reverse complement strand
GTGTCACCAACGGCCTTTTTCGAGAGCTGCTGTAGATGCCCTTCCAGCATGTCCTGCGGCGTCACGACCATGGTGATGCACAGCAGCGTGTCCTCGGGCATTCGATCGAACAGGGCGTTGAGGCCATCGCCTTTGAGCGTCTCGCCGGTGAAGTGGCCTGTCAGCGGCGCCTTGTTCAATTGGTCGACCACAATCACTCGGTGCGGCATGGCATCGAAGAGCCATACGCCTTGGGTGGCATCGGAAACAGGCTGCCGATAGAA
>NZ_KV813444.1:0-344 GCF_001813645.1 Pseudomonas sp. HMSC063H08 | reverse complement strand
GGCTGCCGATAGAACAGGTTCTGGGAGAAGTCAGTGCCGTCGGCCAGTGGCAATTCATCCTGCAGGATCGGTTCGTCCGGACGGCATACCAGTTCGTAGAAGCGACGTAGGTCCGCCTCGGCCTGGCCGAGGTGATCCGGGTGCGGGTTGAACCAGCGGATCAACCAGTTCCTGATCTCCTGTCCGCCCATGCGCGAAGCGACGATGCCGGCGTTCGCCAGGCCGCCTTGGATACGCTCGCAGATGGATTTCAGGTACGCCGCCGGGTCCTGTCCGCGAATCTGCGCATCCGCATTGCGGATCCGGCGGTACACGACCATCCGCACGCGCCGCTGTTGTCCTCG
>NZ_KV813443.1:0-330 GCF_001813645.1 Pseudomonas sp. HMSC063H08 | reverse complement strand
TGACTGGCAGCACTACCTCCCGCTGATCGAACGCAAGCCCGGTGCGCTGCGCAACGGCGCGCCCTTTGCTGATCTGCCGGCGCCGCTGCGTCAGCTTAAGCACGGTCTGGGGCGTCATGCCGGCGGTGACCGGATCATGGCGCAAGTTCTGGCTGCCGTACCGGTCGCCGGGCTCGATGCGGTGCTGGTGGCTGTTGAGCTGGTACTGGAAAGCGGCAGCCTGAGCGCCGAACACATCCTCAATGTCGTGGCGCGCCTGGCCGCGACCGAACCACCACCCAGCGTCGAAACCCACTTGTCGCTCAAGGAAGCCCCCGTCGCTAACACGGC
>NZ_KV813442.1:0-738 GCF_001813645.1 Pseudomonas sp. HMSC063H08 | reverse complement strand
GCGGTCGTACTCGACAGCGAGGGCTTGGACCTTGTCGCGGCCGAGGATGTGTGCTGCCTCAGCCAGGGCAACCCCCTCACCGGCGCAGGGATCACAGATCCTCATCCTGCCCGACGGGGCGGGAGCGAGGGCTTGCAGAGCGCGTTCGAGGGTGACCTCATCGGTAGGGAAATAGCCGTTGCGTGCGAAGTTGCGCGCCAAGCGCGGGAACATGAGGGCCATGGGGCCTCCTTGAGTCTGAGAGGGATGGCTCAGGCTTGTGCCTGAGCATCGGTGGTAAGAATGCTTTCGCGGATCAGCTCACCGAGGGTGGGCTCGAGCACGTCGACCCGCAGGGCGAGTCGCCAGGCGCAGACGTTGCCGATCGTCCCTGGCAGGGCGGTCAACATCTGGTGCTGGGTGAGGACCTCCATCACTGGCTCGCGCCAGTGCTGCAGGAGGGGGAGCGGACAGGTTTCCATCACCAGCGGCCAGAGCCTCTGGTGTGGATCCTCATCGCGCTGCAGGAGTGCGAAGGCGAGGTGATTGCCTCGGTCGGGCGCCGAGGCGCGCCGATCGAACAGCCAAAGATTGAGCAGGCTGCCGAACAACGTGCCGCGGAACTGGCGGGTGGTGCGTTTCTCCAGGAGATCCTGGTTTGGGAAGACAGGTAAGCGCCGGCCGTCCACGATAATGTGGAAATGGTCGATGCCATTTTCTTCCCGGTCCAGCGTCAGCCTGGCCAGGAACTCTTGTGTC
>NZ_KV813441.1:21437-123950 GCF_001813645.1 Pseudomonas sp. HMSC063H08 | reverse complement strand
CAAATCGGCAGGCGTTCATGCGATTGCCCTGCTTCGTCTCCCAGGTCGAGCGCGGCCTGTCGCGGCCGGCGGTGGACGACCTGGTCGCCATCAGCCAGGTGCTCGGGGTGCCGGCGACCTACTTCTTCTGCTCGCCGAAGACCCAGGCCTCGCCCTGGGTGACCCGTCCGGGCGAGCGTCGGACCCTGGCCTACGCTCGTGGCGCCAGCGACAACCTGGTGTCGCCGCGTCTTGGCGGTGCCTTCTTCATGCTCGAAACCTGCCTTGAAGCGGGTGCCGACAGCGGCGAGCGCGACCTGCTGGACAGCTCGGAGCAGGGTGGCTACGTGCTCGAAGGCGAGCTGACCCTGTGGCTGGAGGACGAGGAGCTGCGCCTGCAGGCCGGCGACGGTTTCCAGATTCCCAGCCATATGCGCAGCCGCTATGCCAACCGCAGCCAGGCGCCGGTCAGGGTGCTCTGGGTATACGCCTGACGAAGCGCGTTACCCTGTCGTTTGCCGGATAGCGGCGAAGACTTCCGGCATCGGCGAGAACCGTCGCCGACCGATGAAAAAAGCCCGAGGCACAGGCCTCGGGCTTTTCGTCACCAGCGTCCGGAGGCGCCGCCGCCGCCGCTGGAGCCGCCGCCACCGCGGAAGATGCTGCCACCGCCGCTGCCGCCTCCCCCACCGCCGCCGCGACTATTGAGGATGGCGCTGAGAATGGCCATCAGCACTTCGCCGGGAAGCAGGAACAGGGCGTAGATGAACAGGGTCGGGGCCAGTACGCCGAGACTGTCGTCCGCCGCGCGGTCGACGTTCTGCCACAGGCCCATGCTCAACAGCCAGGCCAGGCCGGCGACCGCCGCGCTGCAAAGCAGGAAGCGGCCGATGCTGCGCCGCCGCATCCACTGCAACGGCAGCAGGCGTCCGAGCAGGGCCACGGCGAGCAGGACCGCCACATAGACACCGAGGTAGACCGGATTGCCCCAGAGCTGTCCGCTCAGGCCGCTCTTCTTCTTCGGCTCCGGCGGGGCGCTGTCATACACCTCACCCTCGTCGACCGGTGCCGGCAGGGCCCGCGGCGGCGTGGCCTCGGGAACCGCCGGCAAGGCGTCGACGGGAGTGCTGGCGGTAGCGCTGTCCGGGTTCTTCTCGGCATCGATCAGTTGCACCAGGCTGTCCACGCCGGCCTGGATGCCGCCATAGAAATTGCCCTGGCGGAACTGCGGCGTGATCTGCTCGCTGATGATCCGCCCGGCCTGGACGTCGGTGATGGCCCCTTCCAGGCCGTAGCCGACCTCGATGCGCAGGGTGCGGTCGTTCTTCGCCACCAGCAGCAGGACGCCGTCGTCGACCTTCTTCTGGCCCAGCTTCCATTTCTCGAAGGTACGCACCGCGTACTCCTCGATGGAATCGTCGCCGGTGGTCGGGACCAGCAGCACCGCGAGCTGCGCGCCGCTCTTGGCTTCCAGGGCGGCGAGCTGTTGCTCCAGGTGCTGGCGCTGGTCGCCGGAAAGGGTCGCGGTGAGGTCGGTGACCCGCGCCGTCAGCGCGGGTATCGGTGGCACATCGGCCCAGGCGACCAGGCTGGCGAGCAGCAGCCCGGCGCCCAGTAGCAGCCGGCGCATGGCTTACTGCGCCGGTTGCGGGTTGCCGAAATCGACTTTCGGCGCGGTGGAGATGGCCGCTTCGTTTTCCACGCTGAAGTTCGCCTTGGGCTTGTAGCCGAACAGCTTGGCGGTGATCACGCCGGGGAACTGGCGCAGCAGCACGTTGTATTCCTGTACCGACTTGACGTAGCGGCCGCGAGCGACGGCGATGCGGTTCTCGGTGCCTTCCAGTTGTGTCAGCAGGTCCTTGAACAGGCCGTCGGCCTTCAGTTGCGGGTAGTTCTCGGTGACTACCAGCAGGCGCGAAAGCGCCGAGCTCAGTTCGCCCTGGGCCTTCTGGAAGCGCTGCACGGCCTGCTCGTCGTCCAGTTGGTCGGCGTTCAGCTGCACGCTGCCGACCTTGGCCCGGGCCTCGGTGACCTGGGTCAGGACCGACGCCTCATGGGAGGCATAGCCCTTCACCGTGCTGACCAGGTTGGGCACCAGGTCGGCGCGCCGCTGGTACTGGTTGAGCACTTCCGACCAGGCGGCTTTCACCTGTTCGTCGCCGGCCTGCATGGCGTTGTAGCCGCAGCCGCTGAGCAGCAGGGCGAGGACGGGAAGGAGGGCATTTCTGAGGAATCGAGGCATGGTGGTACTCATCCGGGTTGAGAAAGCTCGATTGTAGACCAGCCAATGGCCAGCACGTTCCTTGTGCCGGCACGGATATCGGCGCTGTCAGGCGGTGCGGCGGCCGAATGCCAGCTTGGCCGCCAGGGCCAGCAGGCAGAACACGAACAGCGCCAGCGACCAGACCGCCATGGACTGGCCGAGCAGGGTCCAGACCACTTCGCCGCACAGTCCCTCGGGCTGGAAGACCTGCGGCAGCCAGGTATCCAGCGGTATCCATTCGGGGAAGCCCATGAACATCTTGCAACTGCCCATGCCCTGGGCAGCCAGTTTCTCTTCCGCGACCAGCGACCAGGCGTGGTAGATCCCGCCCAGGCTGGCGGCGAGCATGCCCAGCGCGGCGATGCCGCCGGCGATCCGTGAACGCGGGGCGAGGCTGCCGACGATCCCGGCGAGCACCAGGCCGAGCACGTCCAGGCGAATGAAGATGCACAGCGAGCAGGGCGCGAAGCCGCGCACGTGCTGGAGGTAGAGGACGAAAGCGAGGATCAGCAGGCCGCCGATGGCGACCGCGGGCCAGAACAAGCGGTTGTCGAGGGGCTTGAGGAGAGCGCTCAAGGCAGGGATTCCTGTGTCGTTGATAAGGGAGGCCGGGCCGGCACTGTGCGGCGCTGGCCGATGGTAGTCCATCAGGATTGCCCGAAGATTAAGCCGTTTGACGTAACGATGTCTGCTGCATGTTTCTCCGCTTTCGTAGGAGCTTTCAGGGAAAAACGCCGCAACGGGGTGAGCATCTGGAGGCTCCGCCGGGATAGACTATCCTGGTCTATACCAAAAGGACCATCATGCTAGCCACCAGCCTGGTGCTGTGCGCCGCCGTTCTCCACGCCACCTGGAACACCCTGGTCAAGTTCAGCAGCGACCGCTTGCTGGTCGTCGCCTGCATGGACGTGGTCGGCGTGCTCTGCGCCATCCTGCTGTTGCCCTTCGTCAGCCTGCCGCCGGCCGAAGTCTGGCCCTGGCTGCTCGGCGCCACCGTCCTGCAACTGCTCTACCGGGTACTGCTGATCGAGGCCTACAAGGTCGGCGACCTGGGCCTGGTCTATCCGCTGATGCGCGGGCTGTCGCCGCTGGTGGTGCTGGGCCTGACCCTGGCGTTCGGCGGCGAGCAGCTCAGCGGCCGGCAGATCCTCGGCATCCTGTTGATTCCCTTCGGCATGCTTTGCCTGCTCTGGGGCGGCGGCGGTTCGCGCCTGCCCTGGCGGACCCTGCCGGTGGTGCTGCTGATCGGCCTGTGCATCGGCGGATACACCTGGAGCGACGGCAACGCCCTGAAGCGCTGGCCGTTGGCGCTGGACTACCTGGTCTGGCTGACGCTGCTCTCCGGCCTGCCGTTCCCGCTGATCGCCGCCGGCGCGCGAACCCGCGCCTTCGCCCGCTTCTGGGCGCTGGAGTGGAAGCTCGGCCTGGCGGTCGGGGTCTGCGTGCTGGCCAGCTACGGCCTGGTGCTGTGGGCCATGCAGTTGGGGTCGATCGCCGAAGCGGCGGCGTTGCGCGAGACCAGCGTGCTGTTGGCGGTGCTGTTCGGCATGCGCTTCCTCAACGAGCCGTTCGGACTGCCGCGCCTGCTGGCGTGCGGCCTGGTGCTGGCCGGAATGCTGCTGATGAAACTCTGAAGGGGCTGTGCCTTTACAGAACGAGCGGCGCCAGCTTGAGTTGCAGTTCCACAACCACAAGGAACTGCCATGACCATCGCTTTCTGGTGCGTGCTGATCGCGATCTTCCTGCCTTACGTCTGTACCTCCATCGCCAAGTTCGGCGGGGAGGGCTACGGCGGTCGGGCCAACGCCGACCCGAGGGCGTTCCTCGGTTCGCTCGAAGGCTTTCGCCGGCGTGCCAACAACGCCCAGTTGAACGCTTTCGAAGTGACCCCGGCGTTCGCCGCGGCGGTGATCATCGCCCATCTGGTCGGCAACGCTTCGCAGGCGACCCTGGATAGCCTGGCCATTGCCTGGATCACCAGTCGCCTGCTCTACGTCATCTGCTACCTCGCCGACTGGGGGCCGTTGCGCTCGCTGGTCTGGTTCGTCGGCATGCTGCTCATCGCCGCGTTCTTCGTGGTTTCCGCCTGAGCAGCCCGCTGCGGCCTATGGCCGCAGTGCGGGCGCGCGGCTCTGGATCAATCGGCGGTGGCGGCGGATAATCCGCCGCTTCCGTGATCGACCCTGAAAAAAGAGCCTTGCCATGAAGCTGAAGTCCCTGCTCGTCGTGCTGCTGGCCGGCGTCGCCCTGAGCGGCTGTCACCGTATGGATCCCAATTCGCCCGAGGCCAAGCGCCAGGCGATCTTCAAGGAAATGCTACGGACCAGCGAGGACATGGGCGGGATGCTCCGCGGACGCCTGCCCTTCGACGCGGAGAAGTTCCGCGCCGGATCGGTGAAGCTGCACCAACTGGCCGACCAGCCCTGGCAGTACTTCCCCAGTCCCAAGGCCGGCGAGGAGGGCGAGGACACCCGCGCCAAGGACGAGGTCTGGCAGCGCCAGCAGGAGTTCAAGGCCGCCACCCAGGTCTTCATCGACGCGATGAACCGTCTCCAGGACAACACTCGCCAGGCCACGCCGACCCCGGATGGCGTGCGCAAGGACTTCGCCGCGGTGGAAGACGCCTGCGAAGCCTGCCACAAGAAATTCCGCGCGCTCTGAGGCCGGACCGGGCGTCATACGCCCTGCCTGGAAGGCGCGAGGGGTAGGGCGAATGAGCGCTGGCGCTCATCCGCCGTTGCGGCAGCGCTGGGCGGCACCTGGTGTCCCGCTGCGGCGCGGATGGCGGATAACGCCATGGGCATCATACGCCTTGCGTGGGAGGCGCGAGGCGTAGGGCGGTACCTGGTGTCCTACTGTGCCTGGGCCTGTTCCAGGCCTTTCTTGGCCTCTTCCAGTTCGGCGCGGGCCTCGGCCAGCTTGGCCTTGCGTTTCTCGATCTTCTCCGGATCGCCCTTGCCCATGGCCTTGCGCAAATCCTTCTCGCGTTCGCTGACCTCGCGCTCGCTGTCGATCACCTTCTGCTTGTTCTCCCTCAGCAGGCCGGCTTCGGTGCAGTGTTCCTTGACCTCGGAGAGGGCCTTTTCCAAGCCGGCCACCTGGCCTTCGTTGGCGAACGAACGGGCCGTTTCCAGCTTCGCCTCGATGGCGGCCTGCTTGGCGGCGCAACCGCTGAGCGGGGCGCCTTTGGTGGTGCCCGGCTGGGCGGCGGAGAGCGGCAGGGAGACGGCGAGCAGCAGCCCGGCCAGCGGCAGTGAAGGACGAATGGACATCGGTTGGCTCCTTGATCGAACGGCCGGTGCGGTTGCCGGACGACGGCTCGGCCGAGCGTCCTGGCAGGCGGATGAGGCAGGCGGCAGCCGGCGTGACAAAGGCGCAAGTGTGCCAGCAAACGGCACGGTTGTGGTTGTCCGGGAGCAAAGTACGCCGCCCCGGTGTCTCTGGAGAAGGGCCATGGTTCGGGCATTCCGGCGCAACCCGGCCTAACGTTGTCCGAAGACGCCGAGAACGGGAGAACCGCGATGCGTACGCTGATCCGCCTGGTTCGCACGCTTATCCTGCTGCTGGTCCTGGCGCTGCTCGCCGGCGCCTGGTGGTGGCTGCAGGACGAGGCCCTGCGCACCCCCGCGCTGGCCGGCCACAGCGAGGACTCGAGCCTGAAGGTCGCGGGCCTGCGCCGGCATTACCTGCTCTACGTGCCGCCGGGCGTGACCGAGGGAGCGCCGTTGCTGGTGGTGCTGCACGGCTCACGGGGCGACGGCGCGCAGATGCGCCGCATCAGCGGCTACGGCTTCGACCGGCTGGCGGCGCAAGAAGGTTTCCTGGTGGCCTACCCGGACGGCTTCGAGGGCCACTGGAACGATTGCCGCAAGGCCGCCAGCTATTCGGCGCGGCTGCGTGACGTCGATGACGTGGCTTTCCTCCGCGCGCTGGTGGCGCGGCTGGCCCAGGAATACCGCGTCGATCCGCAGCGGGTATATGTCGCCGGCTACTCCAATGGCGGCCAGATGGCTTTCCGCCTGGCCGCCGAAGCACCGGGGTTGCCGGCGGCGATCGCAACGGTGGCGGCGAGCCTGCCGACCACGGAGAACGATGCCTGTCGGCCGGTCGAGCGGCCGACCGCGGCGTTGCTGATCAACGGCACGCGCGATCCGATCAATCCCTATCTCGGCGGCAAGGTCAGCCTGTTCGGCTTCGGCGACCGGGGCGCGGTACGCTCGACCCTGGACTCGGCACGCTGGTGGGCCGGCCTGAACGGCATCGCCGCGCCGCCGGACGTGGCGCCGCTGACCCGTCCCGGCCCGGTCTGGACCGAGCGCCAGCGCTGGCAGGAAGACGGCCATCCGCCGGTGGAGCTGCTCAGCGTGCATGGCGGCGGCCACGTGCTGGCGCAGCCGGACTATCGCTTCCCGCGGATTCTCGGCAAGAGCGACCCGGAACTGGACGCGCCAGCGGAAATCTGGCGCTTCTTCAGCCAGTTGCCGCGCTGAGGCTCAGACCTCGAAGACGAATTCCGGACGGAACCCGCCTCTCTCGTGGGGATAGCCGCCCGGATTGGCCAGCACCCGTGCCCGGCCGATGCGGTAGTCGAGGGCATCGTGGACGTGACCGTGCAGCCAGTAGTCGGCCTGCGCCACCAGTTCGTCGAGGTTGGAAGCGAAGGCTGGCGACAGCGGGTTGCCGACGAACTGCGGCGGGATCGACAGCGCACTGGGCGCGTGGTGGCTGACCACCAGCGTCGCGCCGTCGTGGGGCCGCGCCAACTGTTCGGCGAGCCAGTCGCGCGAGGCTCGGTGCAGGGCGATGCTCTGCTCGGGGGTGAAGTCGCCGCCGAACCAGTCGATGCAACTGAAGTCCGGCATCGATTGCAGGGCCAGCTCATGGGCGGGCGCATAGCCGTCCGCGCCATAGAGCTGGAAGTCGGTCCACAGGGTGGCGCCGAGGAAGCGCGCCGGGCCGATCCGCGCTTCGTCGTTTTCCAGGAAGTGGATCTCCAGCGCCCGGGCGATATTGCGCATCGCCTGGGTCAGGTCGGTCATTTCCGAGGAGTAGAACTCATGGTTGCCGGCGACGTAGACGATCTCGCTGTCGGCGAAGGTCTCGCGGGCCCAGTGCAGGCCTTCCAGGTGGCTGTGGATATCGCCGGCCAGCACCACCACGTCGGCCTCGACCTCTGGCAGTTGGCGTCGCCCGTCGAAATGCTCATGGTGGAGGTCGGACAGCAGGCGGATCTTCATGGCACGGCTCGGCGGTAGGCGCGGCGGACCAGCATAGCTCCGCCCACCCCGGGGTTGAAGGCCGACAACGATTGACGCAGGTCATGGCTGTGCGGGAAAACCTCGCTGGCCTCGCTAATTCCCTCATGAAGTTAAGGGACAATTAAGACTGGACGCGCAGGGTTCATTCCAGCGATTCGCGCGTTCTGTCGGGGAGTGGTGCCAATGAAACTGTTATGGGGAGTTCTCGCCGCCGCGCTGGCGGCCTGGGGCCTGACGCTGGCCGTCGATCCGCCGGCGAGCCTGGATATCTGGGTGGTGCGCAAGCAGGCGATCCTGCTTACCGGGGTAGCGTCCTTCGCCCTGATGTCGTTGATCATGCTGCTGGCGGTGCGTCCGGTCTGGCTGGAGAAGCCGCTGGACGGGCTCGACCGCATGTACCGCCTGCACAAGTGGGCGGGCATCCTGGCCATCGTCCTCGGCCTGTTGCACTACCTGCTGGAGTTGGCCGGCCCCTGGCTGGCGGGTATCGTCGGCAAACCGGTGAAAGGCCCGCGGGTGGAAACCTTCCTCGATGTCTTCCGTGGCTCGGCCAAGGAGTTGGGTGAATGGTCGGCGTGGATTCTCGGCGGGATGCTGCTGATCACTCTCTGGCAGCGCTTCCCGTATCACCTCTGGCGTTATGTGCACAAGGCGTTGGCCCTGGTCTACCTGGTACTGGCCTTCCATTCCGTGGTGCTCGCCCCGGCCAGCTACTGGAGCCAGCCGGCCGGTTGGCTGGTGGCGGCCTGCGCTCTGCTCGGTTCGGCCTGCGCACTGTTGTCTCTGAGCGGGCGGATCGGTCGCGCGCGCCGCCATGCGGGCGTGGTCACCGCCGTCGAGCGGCACGGCGAAAGCCTGCTCGAGGTGACCTGCCGGCTGCAGGGCGACTGGTCGCACAGGGCCGGGCAGTTCGCCTTTCTCACCTGCGACCGCCTGGAGGGTGCCCATCCGTTCACCATCGCCAGCGCCGACCGCGGCTGCGGCGAGGTGCGCTTCAGCATCAAGGCGTTGGGCGACTACACCCGGCGCCTGCAGGACAACCTGGAGGTCGGCGCCAGGGTCGAGGTGGAGGGGCCATACGGCTGCTTCGACTTCCGCCGTGGCCTGGCCGGGCGGCAGGTCTGGGTCGCCGCCGGGATCGGCGTGACGCCGTTCATCGCCTGGCTGGAGTCGCTGCAGGCCGCGCCGGAAAGCGCGCCGTCGGTGGAGCTGCACTATTGCGTGCGCAATTCCCAGGAAGCGCTGTTCGCCGGGCGCTTGCGCGAGCTTTGCGAACGCTTGCCCAGCGTGATCCTGCACATCCGCTATAGCGACGAGCAGGGCAAGCCGCAGGCGGCGCAACTGGGCGTGCTGAAGAGCGCCGAAGGACGCTGGCCGAGCGTCTGGTTCTGCGGTCCGCAGGGGCTGGCCGACAGCCTGCGCCGCGATCTGCGCCGGCAGGGCATGCCGCTGCGGCTGTTCCACCAGGAAGCCTTCCGCATGCGCTGAGCCTGCCGGAAACGAAAAAGCCCCGCCGAAGCGGGGCTTTTTCATCGCGCGGTCGCTCAGAGGCCGGCGGCGTCGCGCAGGAGAGCGGCCTTGTCGGTCTTCTCCCAGGTGAACGCGGTGAAGGTATCGCCGTCCACGGTCAGCTCGAACGGATGACGACCGAAGTGGCCGTAGGCCGCGGTCGGCTGGTACATCGGGTGGAGCAGGTCGAGCATCTTGGTGATCGCGTACGGGCGCAGGTCGAAGTGCTCGCGGACCAGTTGCACGATCTTCTCGTCGCTGACCTTGCCGGTGCCGAAGGTGTTGATCGAGATCGAGGTCGGCTGGGCCACGCCGATGGCGTAGGAAACCTGGATCTCGCAACGCTCGGCGAGGCCGGCGGCGACGATGTTCTTCGCCACGTAGCGGCCGGCGTAGGCGGCGGAGCGGTCGACCTTGGACGGGTCCTTGCCGGAGAACGCGCCGCCGCCGTGGCGGGCCATGCCGCCGTAGGAGTCGACGATGATCTTGCGTCCGGTCAGGCCGCAGTCGCCGACCGGGCCGCCGATCACGAAGTTGCCGGTCGGGTTGATGTGGAACTGGGTGTCCTTGTGCAGCAGCTCGGCCGGCAGCACCTGCTTGATGATCAGCTCCATCACGCCGTCGCGCAGGTCGTTATAGGAGACTTCCGGGTTGTGCTGGGTGGACAGCACCACCGCATCGATGCCGACCACCTTGCCGCCTTCGTAGCGGCAGGTCACCTGGGACTTGGCGTCCGGGCGCAGCCATGGCAGCAGGCCGGACTTGCGCGCCTCGGCCTGGCGCTCGACCAGGCGGTGGGAGAAGCAGATCGGCGCCGGCATCAGCACGTCGGTCTCATTGCTGGCGTAGCCGAACATCAGGCCCTGGTCGCCGGCGCCCTGGTCTTCCGGCTTGGCCCGGTCGACGCCCTGGTTGATGTCCACCGACTGCTTGCCGATGATGTTCAGCACGCCGCAGGTGGCGCCATCGAAGCCGACGTCGGAGCTGTCGTAGCCGATGTCGATGATGACCTTGCGCACCAGCTCTTCCAGGTCGACCCAGGCGGAGGTGGTGACTTCACCGGCGATGATCGCCACGCCGGTCTTGACCAGGGTTTCGCATGCCACGCGAGCGTACTTGTCCTTGGCGATGATGGCGTCCAGCACCGCGTCGGAGATCTGGTCCGCGATCTTGTCCGGATGGCCTTCGGACACGGACTCGGAGGTGAAAACGGAATATTCGCTCATCAATCGGTTCCTACATTACCGGTGGGTGAGGCGGCTTTCGGATGCATCCCTGGCGAAGTGCCGGACCTGGATCTGGAAGCCATTGCGTAAACCAATGTAAAGACTCTCGCCGGGCGTGAGCCCTGCGGCGTCGGCCCACTGGGCCAGGTCCTCCTGTTCGAAACCCAACCAGAGGTCGCCGCAGGCCTCCCTGGCCCAGCCCTGGTTGTGCCGGCACAAGTCCGTCACCAGCAGGCTGCCGCCCGGATGGACCAGGCGGGCCAACTGTTTCAGCGCCTCCGCCGGCGCGGCGAAGTGGTGCAGGACCATGTTCAGCACCACGCAATCGGCCGGTTCGGCGGCATCCTGCAGGGCATCGGCCAATTCCAGGCGGACGTTGCCCAATCCTTCTTCCTTGCAGCGCTGGCGCGCCAGTTCCAGCATCGCCGCGCTGTTGTCCAGCGCCGTGACCTGGCGGAAACGCCTGGCGAGTTCCGGCAGGAACCCGCCGTCCCCCGGGCCGACCTCCAGCGCCGTGGCGCCGGGGGCGAAGGCCAGTGCGTCGAGCAAGGCCAACACGCTCTCACGGTATTGCGGCAGTCCTGCGATCAGGTCCTGCTGGGCCTGGAACTTGTCCGCCGCGCGGGCGAAGAAGTCCTGGCTGACCGCCGCGCGCTGGGCGTGCACGGCATCGATCCGCGCCCGCACGTCGTCGGGTAGCGCCCGTTCGTCCACTTCCTCCAGCAGCGCCGCGTGCAGCGCGCCGCCGGTGCGTTCGGCCAGGGGCAGCGAACGCCGGTAGAAGATCGCGTTGCCCTCGCGGCGCGTCGCCACCAGCCCGGCCTGGGCCAGCACCTTGAGGTGGTGGCTCATGCCCGACTGGCCGATGGCGAAGATCTGCGCCAGCTCCAGCACGCCGAACGAATCGTTGGCCAGGGCGCGCAACACATTCAGTCGCAGCGAGTCGCCAGCCGCCTTGCACAGCGCGGCGAGCGGGTCGTAGTCGTCTGGTCGTATCGAAGGCACGCGAAGGCTCATGGAGGCGCAGTCTAGTACCGGGTCCGAACCCCGGCAATGCCTGTATCAAAAATTTTTGATATTGATGACGGGTGGCCGTCGCGCAATTGCAATCCGGCTGCGCCAGGCTTCTGGCAAAACCGGTCGGCAGCGACATACTGTCCCCCTGCCGATCTGTCATTGCCCCTTGGGCCTTCGGTGGGCGAAAATGGCGCCCTTTTTTTCACTCCTGGTCTTCCGACCAGCAACCCCCGTAGGAGAATTGCGATGCCCAGCCGTCGTGAGCGAGCCAATGCCATCCGTGCACTGAGCATGGATGCCGTGCAGAAAGCCAACAGCGGCCACCCGGGCGCCCCGATGGGCATGGCCGATATCGCCGAGGTCCTCTGGCGCGACTACATGCAGCACAACCCGAGCAACCCGCAGTGGGCCAACCGCGACCGCTTCGTGCTGTCCAACGGCCACGGCTCGATGCTGATCTACTCCCTGCTGCACCTCACCGGGTACGACCTCGGCATCGAGGACCTGAAGAACTTCCGCCAGCTCAACTCGCGCACCCCGGGCCACCCGGAGTACGGCTACACCGCCGGCGTCGAGACCACCACCGGCCCGCTCGGCCAGGGCATCGCCAATGCGGTGGGCATGGCGCTGGCGGAGAAGGTCCTGGCCGCCCAGTTCAACCGCGACGGCCACGCGGTGGTCGACCACTACACCTACGCCTTCCTCGGCGACGGCTGCATGATGGAAGGCATTTCCCATGAGGTCGCCTCGCTGGCCGGCACCCTGCGCCTGAACAAGCTGATCGCCTTCTACGACGACAACGGCATTTCCATCGACGGCGAGGTCCACGGCTGGTTCACCGACGACACCCCGAAGCGCTTCGAGGCCTATGGCTGGCAAGTGATCCGCAACGTCGACGGGCATGACGCCGACGAGATCAAGACCGCCATCGATACCGCGCGCAAGAGCGACCAGCCGACCCTGATCTGCTGCAAGACCGTGATCGGTTTCGGCTCGCCGAACAAGCAGGGCAAGGAAGAGTGCCACGGCGCGCCGCTGGGCGCCGACGAGATCGCCGCGACCCGCGCCGCGCTGGGCTGGGAGCACGCTCCGTTCGAGATCCCGGCGCAGATCTACGCCGAGTGGGACGCCAAGGAATCCGGCGCCGCCCAGGAAGCCGAGTGGAACAAGCGTTTCGCCGCCTACCAGGCTGCCCATCCGGAACTGGCCGCCGAATTGCTGCGCCGCCTGAAGGGCGAGCTGCCGGCCGACTTCGCCGAGAAGGCCGCGGCCTACGTCGCCGATGTTGCCAACAAGGGTGAGACCATCGCCAGCCGCAAGGCCAGCCAGAACGCGCTGAACGCCTTCGGCCCGCTGCTGCCGGAGCTGCTCGGCGGTTCCGCCGACCTGGCCGGCTCCAACCTGACCCTGTGGAAGGGCTGCAAGGGCGTCAGCGCCGACGACGCCGCCGGCAACTACGTGTTCTACGGCGTGCGCGAATTCGGCATGAGCGCGATCATGAATGGCGTCGCCCTGCACGGCGGTTTCATTCCCTACGGTGCGACCTTCCTGATCTTCATGGAATACGCGCGCAACGCCGTGCGCATGTCCGCACTGATGAAGCAGCGCGTGCTCTACGTGTTCACCCACGACTCCATCGGCCTCGGCGAGGACGGCCCGACCCACCAGCCGATCGAACAACTGGCCAGCCTGCGCCTGACCCCGAACCTGGACACCTGGCGCCCGGCCGACGCGGTCGAGTCGGCGGTGGCCTGGAAGCATGCCATCGAGCGTGCCGACGGTCCGTCCGCGCTGATCTTCTCCCGCCAGAACCTGCCGCACCAGGCGCGCGACGTCGCCCAGGTGGCCGATATCGCCCGCGGCGGCTACGTGCTGAAGGACTGCGAAGGCGAGCCGGAACTGATCCTGATCGCCACCGGTTCGGAAGTCGGCCTGGCCGTGCAGGCCTACGACAAGCTCAGCGAGCAGGGCCGCAAGGTCCGCGTGGTATCGATGCCGTGCACCAGCGTCTACGAGCAGCAGGACGAGTCCTACAAGCAGTCCGTGCTGCCGGTGGAAGTCGGCGCGCGCATCGCCATCGAGGCCGCCCATGCCGACTACTGGTACAAGTACGTCGGTCTCGACGGGCGCATCATCGGCATGACCAGCTTCGGCGAGTCGGCTCCGGCCCCGGCGCTGTTCGAGCACTTCGGCTTCACCCTGGACGACGTCCTGGCGGTGGCCGAGGAGCTGCTGGAAGACTGATGCACACGCTCTACTGGCGGGACCTCGAAAGCCCCGCCAATGGCGAATGGCTGGGCCTCGCGGTCCAGGTGGAGGGCGCCCATCGGGCGCCCTCTTTCCTTCATCTGCAATCCGGCGGCCAGGCCCGCATTCGCCTGATGCGTGGCGATCAGCCGCTGCTCTGGGCCACCCAGTTGCCGTACCACGATGGCATCTGGCTGGTGAAGAGCCTGGTCGCGGCGAGCCCGGCGCAGGCCAGCGTGCCGCCCATCGACTCGCCGACCCTGGAAGCGTTGCGCGGCCTGCGCGGCGAGGCCCGCTACAAGGCCTGGAGCCGCTATTTCGTCGAGACCCTGCGTACCAGCCCGGGCAGTTGCCTGGAGGCCGGGCGCTGGTTGCTGCGCCTGTCGCTCGCCGAGCAGGTGCCCGCCTGGCAGCCACCGCAGAGCCACGATCCGCGCGAACGGGTGCTGGAACGCTGGCGCTACCGCAGCGTCGGGCGCGACGCACTGTTGCCGGACTGGCGCTTCTACAGCCTGGAGAAGGTCCTCGACGACGACTGGGTGCAGTGGCTCGACTGGTGGGGACGCGACAACGACGCCCTGATCGCCCTGCGCCGGGTCGAGGATGACGAGGGGCGGGTCAAGTGGTGGCGCAAGAAGGCCCGCGAAGGCGAGCTGCCGCCGGTGCTGGCGCTGCGCCTGAACTGCCTGGATGCCTGCGTGATCCTCGATGGCCACTGCCGGCTGCGCGCTGGCCTGCTGGAGAACGTCGCGCCGGAGATCCTGGTGCTCTGTGCCTACGACGAGCAGCCGATGCCGGTGGATACGACACAGCGCGAACGGGTGCTGCAATCGCTGGCGCAGCGGGTCGACGCCCCGGTGCGCCGTGGACGCCGGCCGCTGGATAGCGAACAGCTCAACCAGGTGCTGCTGCGCCTGTTCGACGACCGTCCCTGGCCGCGAGTGCTGACCCGTGCCCGCGCGGTGCTGAAGGAAGAACAGTGGTGCGCGGAAGTGCGCGACTGGCTGGCCGCCCGCGAGCGCCTGGACGCGCTGGAGCCGATCATCCGTCGCGTCGAGTAGCGCGCCAGCGCCGCAGCCATTCCAGGCCTGCCGAGGTGTCGCCGCGCGGACGGTACTCGCAGCCGATCCAGCCCTGGTAGCCGAGCCGGTCGAGTAGCTCGAACAGGTAGGGGTAGTTCACTTCGTTGTCGTCATCCGGCTCGTGGCGGTCGGGTACCCCGGCGATCTGGACGTGGCCGATATTGCCGATGTCGCGACGCAGGGTGGTGGCCAGGTCGCCCTCGACGATCTGGCAGTGGTAGCAGTCGAACTGTACCTGCAGGTTGTCCGCGCCGACCTCGCGGCAGATGGCCTGGGCGTCGTCCTGGCGGGTGAGGAAGAAGCCCGGCATGTCGCGGTTGTTGATCGGCTCTATGAGCACCGTCAGCCCGGCGCCGGCGGCCTCGCGGGCGGCATGGGCGAGGTTGTCGAGGTAGGTCTCGCGGTGGCGGATGCGGTCGGCGCCGGCCGGCAGCAGTCCGGCCATGACATGGATGTGGCGGTTGCCGAGGACCTGGGCATAGTCGATGGCCTGGGCGATGGCGCGGCGGAATTCGGCCTCGCGCCCCGGCAGGCTGGCCAGGCCGCGCTCGCCCTTGTCCCAGTCGCCGGGTGCGGCATTGAACAGCACCTGGCGCAAGCCGTGGTCGTCCAGCCGGGCCTTCAGTTCGGCCGCAGGGTAGGCATAGGGGAACAGGTACTCCACGCCCTCGAAGCCGTCCGCCGCGGCAGCGGCGAAGCGATCGAGGAAGTCGTGTCGGGGGTAGAGCATGCTGAGGTTGGCAGCGAAGCGGGGCATCTGGCGCTCCTGGCGGTCGGTGGATGCGGGCGAGCCTTGCACAGCGGAACGCGGTCGCGCCAGCCAGGTGTCGCATGAATCGTTTCAGCGCCTGCAGGCGAGCCGTTGCCGCGGCGCACGCCGCGCCGCGCGGGTCGCGGACGGTTCCCAGGCGGGCCCATCCCCCGCATAATTGGCGCCTTTCACTGGCCCCTTGCCGGAGCTCTCCCTGCCGATGTCCACCCCGCCTTTTCGCGTCGCGCTCAATGGCTATGGCCGTATCGGCCGCTGCGTCCTGCGCGCGCTGCACGAGCGCCCGGAGCAACTGGGCTTCGAGATCGTCGCGCTGAACGACCTGGCCGACCAGGCCAGCGTCGAGTACCTGACCCGCTTCGACTCCACCCATGGCCGCTTTCCCGGCGAAGTGAAGGTCGACGGCGACTGCCTGCACATCAACGGCGATTGCGTGAAGGTGCTGCGCAGCCCGACTCCGGAGGCCATCGACTGGCAGGCGCTGCGGGTCGACCTGGTGCTGGAGTGCTCCGGCCAGTACACCAACCGCGCCCAGGCCGAGCGTTTCCTCCGCGCCGGCGCGCCGCGGGTGCTGTTCTCGCAGCCGATGGCGAGCGAGGCGGACATCGACGCCACCATCGTCTATGGGGTCAACCAGCAGGACCTCAGCGGCCGCGAAACGCTGGTCTCCAACGCCTCCTGCACGACCAATTGCGGGGTGCCGCTGCTCAAGCTGCTGAACGAGGCGATCGGCCTGGAATACGTGTCGATCACCACCATCCACTCGGCGATGAACGACCAGCCGGTGATCGACGCCTACCACCATGAGGACCTGCGCCGTACCCGTTCGGCGTTCCAGTCGGTGATCCCGGTGTCCACCGGTCTGGCGCGCGGCATCGAACGCCTGTTGCCGGAACTTGCCGGGCGCATCCAGGCCAAAGCCATACGCGTGCCCACGGTGAACGTCTCGGCGCTGGACATCACCCTGCAGACTTCCCGCGACACCTCCGCCGCCGAGATCAACCGGGTGCTTCGCGAGGCCGCCGAAAGCGGCCCGCTGCGCGGACTGCTGGCTTATACCGAGCTGCCGCACGCCAGTTGCGATTTCAACCACGACCCCCATTCGGCCATCGTCGATGGCAGCCAGACCCGCGTTTCCGGGCCTCGCCTGGTCAACCTGCTGGCCTGGTTCGACAACGAATGGGGATTCGCCAACCGTATGCTCGACGTCGCCGGACACTACCTGCGCGCCGCCGTGCCTGATCAACAAGTACCCAAGGACTGATTGTCATGACCGTGTTGAAGATGACTGACCTCGACCTCAAAGGTAAGCGCGTGCTGATCCGCGAGGACCTCAACGTGCCCGTGAAGGACGGCCAGGTGCAGAGCGATGCACGGATCAAGGCCGCCCTGCCGACCCTCAAGCTGGCCCTGGAGAAGGGCGCGGCGGTGATGGTCTGCTCGCACCTGGGCCGTCCGACCGAGGGCGAGTTCTCCGCCGAGAACAGCCTGAAGCCGGTGGCCGAGTACCTGTCCAAGGCCCTGGGCCGCGAAGTGCCGCTGCTGGCCGACTACCTCGACGGCGTCGAGGTCAAGGCGGGCGACCTGGTGCTGTTCGAGAACGTGCGCTTCAACAAGGGCGAGAAGAAGAACGCCGACGAGCTGGCGCAGAAGTACGCCGCGCTGTGCGACGTGTTCGTGATGGATGCCTTCGGTACCGCCCACCGCGCCGAGGGGTCGACCCACGGCGTGGCCAGGTTCGCCAAGGTCGCCGCCGCCGGCCCGCTGCTGGCCGCCGAACTGGACGCGCTGGGCAAGGCGCTGGGCAACCCGGCGCGGCCGATGGCGGCGATCGTCGCCGGCTCCAAGGTTTCCACCAAGCTCGACGTGCTGAACAGCCTGGCCGGCATCTGCGACCAGCTGATCGTCGGCGGCGGCATCGCCAACACCTTCCTCGCCGCGGCCGGACACAAGGTCGGCAAGTCGCTGTACGAGGCCGACCTGGTCGAGACCGCCAAGGCCATCGCCGCCAAGGTCAAGGTGCCGCTGCCGGTGGACGTGGTGGTGGCCAAGGAATTCGCCGAGAGCGCCGTGGCGACCGTCAAGGCCATCGCCGAGGTCGCCGACGACGACATGATCCTCGACATCGGCCCGCAGACCGCCGCGCAGTTCGCCGAGCTGCTGAAGACCTCGAAGACCATCCTGTGGAACGGTCCGGTCGGGGTGTTCGAGTTCGACCAGTTCGGCGAGGGCACCCGTACCCTGGCCAATGCCATCGCCGATAGCGCGGCGTTCTCCATCGCCGGCGGCGGCGATACCCTGGCGGCGATCGACAAGTACGGCATCGCCGAGCGGATCTCCTATATTTCCACCGGTGGCGGCGCGTTCCTCGAGTTCGTCGAGGGCAAGGTCCTGCCGGCCGTGGAAATCCTGGAGCAGCGCGCCAAGGGCTGACGCAGACGGGGCAAACCATTCGCCGTCCTCGGGGGTCACACCTTTGAGGACGACGAAAAAAGGAGGTGCCCCATGCGTTCCGTAACCTTGCCACTCCTGATGTTCTGCCTGGGCCTGGCCGCCTGTAGCGGCGATGGCGGTCGACGCCCGAGCACCTGCGAGGTGATCAGTCCGCCGGACGTGATGGTGCCGACCGAGCAGAACCGCCAGCGGGTCGAGCAGCAGAGCAGCGGCGATCCGACCGCCGGACAAAAGCCGGTGGAATGCCCGTAGTGCTTTTCTGCCAGTTTCTACGGAAAGGGCTGGGGATTCGCCAGCGTACGCAGTAGCATTGCGCCTTTCCTGTGACAGGCAAGGCCAGCCGGCCGCCGCGCGGGCCGCTTGCGGCCCGGCGAGGTGCGGCGGAGCGTTCCGCACGGATGGAGGATGGACATGAACTACTCGCGTATCGCCCTGCTCGGCGGCCTCGCCGCCGCGGCCCTGCTGGCCGGCTGCTCCGGCTCCTCGGGCAAGCCCGGTGGCAAGGACTGGACCCGCTGGACCTGCGACAGCAAGGCGGTGATCGAATGGCGCTATATCGACGGCAGCAAGAACATCGTCGACCTGCGCCTGAAGGACGAGGACGACGTGGTCCACCATCTGGAGCAGGAACCTGCGGCCGTCGGCGCTTTCTATAGCGACGGACGCCTGGGCTTCCACCTGGAGAACGACGAAGGCCTGGTGTACTGGGTCGAAACCGACGACCTCATCGGTCGCGGTTGCAAGGCGCGCTGAGTCGCGCCGGCAGGGGCGCGGCGCCGCGACCGCTCCTCGCAAGGAACTTGAACCGGGCCTGCCCCTGCGGCAGGCTTCTGAATCACTGAACGACCCCGCGATTGGGAGATACGAGAACCATGGCACTCATCAGCATGCGCCAGATGCTGGATCACGCCGCCGAATTCGGCTACGGCGTGCCGGCCTTCAACGTCAACAACCTCGAGCAGATGCGCGCCATCATGGAAGCGGCCGACAAGACCGATTCGCCCGTGATCGTCCAGGCTTCCGCCGGTGCTCGCAAATACGCCGGCGCGCCCTTCCTGCGCCACCTGATCCTCGCCGCGATCGAAGAATTCCCGCACATCCCGGTGGTCATGCACCAGGATCACGGCACCAGTCCCGACGTCTGCCAGCGTTCCATCCAGCTGGGCTTCAGCTCGGTGATGATGGACGGCTCCCTGCGTGAAGACGGCAAGACCCCTGCCGACTACGACTACAACGTCCGCGTGACCCAGCAGACCGTGGCGTTCGCCCATGCCTGCGGCGTGTCCGTGGAAGGCGAGCTGGGCTGCCTGGGTTCCCTGGAAACCGGCATGGCCGGCGAGGAAGACGGCGTCGGCGCGGAAGGCGTGCTGGACCACAGCCAGTTGCTGACCGATCCGGAAGAAGCCGCCGACTTCGTGAAGAAGACCAAGGTCGACGCCCTGGCCATCGCCATCGGCACCAGCCACGGCGCCTACAAGTTCACCAAGCCGCCGACCGGGGACACCCTGTCGATCCAGCGCATCAAGGAAATCCACGCGCGCATCCCGGACACCCACCTGGTGATGCACGGCTCTTCCTCGGTACCGCAGGACTGGCTGGCGATCATCAACGAGTACGGCGGCGAGATCAAAGAGACCTACGGCGTGCCGGTCGAGGAAATCGTCGAGGGCATCAAGTACGGCGTGCGCAAGGTGAACATCGACACCGACCTGCGCCTGGCCTCCACCGGTGCCATCCGCCGCTTCCTGGCGCAGAACCCGAGCGAGTTCGACCCGCGCAAGTACTTCTCCAAGACCGTCGAGGCCATGCGCGACATCTGCATCGCTCGCTACGAAGCCTTCGGCACCGCCGGCAACGCTTCCAAGATCAAGCCGATCTCCCTGGAAGGCATGTTCCAGCGCTACGCCCGCGGCGAGCTGGATCCGAAGGTCAACTAAGCGCCTTCGTTCGAACGGGAGCCCCGCTGGTCGGGGCTCTTGCACATCCGTCCCGGGGAAATCCGATGCGCCGCTGGCTCCTGACCCTGCCGTTCCTCCTGCTGGCCGGTTGCGCTGGCCTGCACACGCCGTCCCGCGACGTCGAGGAGGCCGCGTCGCCGAGCGTAGCGCGTGATCCCGCCGATCCGCAGGATTGCCTGGCGCGTAGCGACTGCACGACCAAGACTTCGCGCACCCTGTTGTTCGTCTTCGACTATGCAGAGTCCGGCGGCGAACTGGTGGTGCGCGACGGTCGCCGACTGGAAACCCCGCCGGCGCCGCACCGCTCCACCTGGCCGGCGTTGCGCATCCAGCTGGCCGAGCCGGTCAACGGTCGCTTCGAGTTCGAGAGCCCCTGCCTGCGCAAGAGCGGCAAGGGCTGCCGCTACAGCCAGGCTACGCTGCTGAAGGTCTACCGCAGCTACCTGGTCGGCAAGCCTTGCTCGCTGCTCAGCCCTCGCGCAGTGAAACGCTGCGTCGACCCGGCGACGACCGCCGCGCGGCGCTGAGTCAGGGCTGCAGGTCGAACAGCGCCTTGCCGTCCATGTCGAACGGCGCCGAGAAATGCTCGTGGATCACCTTCCAGCCGTCGCCTTGCTTGCGGTAGCCTGCGCTGACCCGCATCCACGAGGAGTGCGGCTGGCCGTCCGGGCCGGTGCCGCCGCAGTGGCAGAGGTAGTGGGCGAAGGCGACCTGCTGGTCGGCATGGATCTGCAGTTCGGCGATATCGAAGGTCATCGGTCCTTTGCACATCTCGGTGCAGGCCTGCCAGTGCTTCTGGTAGGCGTCGCGCCCCTTGAATTGCAATTGCAGGATGGCGTCGAAGGCGACGATGTCCTCCGCGTAGTACGAGACGATGCGCGGAACGTCGCTGGCGCGGACGGCGGCTCGCCAGTCTTCGATCAATTGGCGGATGGCGCTGACTTCGCTGCTCATGGCTGACTCCTGGTTGTGGCGGGGGACGCCGGCGTGTGCCGGGATGCTTTTACCCTGGTCGTCGGGTGGGCCTTCGGATCGACAATAGCCTCTTCCCCGAGAGGTCCACGAAGCCCCTGACCAATGGCTGCGAGCCACGCTGCGCAAGGCTTTGAACCGTTCGTCTGGAATTCGGAGGAAAACCGCTGTGCTATACCTCGGGCTTTCCCTGCCGCCCAGGAGGTCCCTCATGTCGTCCGTACACAGCGCCGCCCAGCAAGGTTTCAGCGCCGAGGCCCAGCGTTACGCCCAGGGCCGGCCCGAGTACCCGGAAGCGCTCTCCGACTGGCTGCGCGATGCCCTTGGCCTGCGTCCGCAGACCGTCGCGGTGGACCTCGGCGCCGGCACCGGCAAGTTCACCCGCCTGCTGGCCCGTACCGGCGCGCGGGTGGTCGCGGTGGAACCGGTGGATGCGATGCGCGCCCAGCTCGCCGAAGCCTTGCCGCAGGTCCAGGCGCTGGCCGGTAGCGCCCAGTCGATTCCGCTGGCCAACGGCTTCGCCGACGCCCTGGTGTGCGCACAGGCCTTTCATTGGTTCGCCACCGTGGAGGCGCTGGAGGAAATGCGCCGCGTGCTGACGGCGGAAGGCAGGCTGGGGCTGGTGTGGAACGTGCGTGACGAGTCGCTGGATTGGGTCGCCGAGATCACCCGCATCATCACCCCCTACGAAGGCGATGCGCCGCGTTTCTACAAGGGCGACTGGCGTCGGCCGTTCGAGCGTGCGCCCTTCGGACCGCTGCGACTTTCCACCTTCGCCTACGAGCATGTCGGCCCGCCGGAGCAGGTGATCGTCTCGCGCTTCCTTTCGGTGAGCTTCATCGCCGCCTTGCCGGAGACGGAAAAGAACGCCGTGGCGGCGCAATTGCGCGAGCTGGTCGCCAGCCACCCGGCGCTCAAGGGGAAGGAGCAGGTAGCGCTGCCCTATCGCACCGAGGCCTATCTGGCCGAGGCGCGCTAGGCGTACTGTCCCGCCGCATAACCCGAGGCCCAGGCCCACTGGAAGTTGAAGCCGCCGAGGTGGCCGCTGACGTCCAGTACTTCGCCGACGAAATACAGCCCCGGCGAGCGCTGCGACTCCATGGTCTTCGACGACACTTCGTCGGTGCTCACCCCGCCCAGGGTCACTTCCGCGGTGCGGTAGCCCTCGGTGCCCGAGGGCGTGACCCGCCAGGCCGAAAGCTGCCCGGCGATACCCGCCAGTTCGGCCGGGGTGTACTGTTTCATCGGCTTGGAGACGAACCAGCGGTCGGCCAGCAGTCCGGCGAGCTTCTTGGTGAACAACTCGGCGAGCAGGGTCTTCAGCTCGCTGTTGGGACGCTCGCGCTGTTGCTGCGCCAGCCATTCGCTGGCGTCGTGGTCCGGCAGCAGGTCGATTTCCAGGGTATCGCCCGGTTGCCAGTAGGAGGAAATCTGCAACATCGCCGGGCCGCTGAGACCGCGATGGGTGAACAGCAGGTTCTCGCGGAACACTTGGCCGTTGCAGCTCACCCGGCAATCCACGGAGGTGCCGGAAAGCTCGGCGCACAGCTCCTTCAGCTGGTCGGTGATGGTGAACGGCACCAGCCCGGCGCGGGTCGGCAGCACCTCGTGGCCGAACTGGCGCGCCACCTGGTAGCCGAAACCGCTGGCGCCGAGGGTCGGGATCGACAGGCCGCCGCTGGCGATCACCAGCGACTCGCAGCACATCTCGCCGGCGCTGGTACGCAGGCGGTAGCCGGCGTCGTCGCGGGCGATCTCTTCGATCGAGGTGTCCAGCAGGATTTCCGCTCCGGCCTCGGCGCATTCGCGCAGCAGCATCTCGAGGATGTCGCTGGACTTGTTGTCGCAGAACAGCTGGCCGAGTTTCTTCTCGTGGTACGGCACCTGGTGCTTGGCCACCAGGCCGATGAAGTCCCACTGGGTGTAGCGGGCCAGCGCCGACTTGCAGAAGTGCGGGTTGCGCGAAAGGAAGTTGGCCGGCTCGGTGTACAGGTTGGTGAAATTGCAGCGCCCGCCGCCGGACATGAGGATCTTCTTGCCGGCCTTGTTGGCGTGGTCGAGTACCCGCACGCGGCGCCCGCGCCCGGCCGCCGTCATCGCACACATCAGCCCGGCCGCCCCGGCGCCAACGATCAGCACATCTGTACTTGCCACTGTCCCACTCCGCTCATCGGAAACGGCGCGCATCTTACCCGAAGCGGCGGTCGGCCGCCGGAGCTCCCGACGCGGTACACTGGGCGTTTTCCGCGAACCGCCGGACCCGTGCATGATCCCCCTCAAGTACCTCCAGGCCTATCCCGCATCGCTGCAGGACCAGGTCCGCCAGCTGATCGCCGAGAACCGCCTGGGCGAGTACCTCGAGCGCCGCTACCCGGGGCGTCACGATGTGCAGAGTGACAAGGCGCTGTACGCCTACACCATGAACCTCAAGCAGGAACACCTGCGCAACGCGCCGGGCCTGGACAAGGTGCTCTACGACAACAAGCTCGACGTGGTCCAGCGTGCCCTCGGCCTGCACACCGCGATCTCGCGGGTGCAGGGCGGCAAGCTCAAGGCGAAGAAGGAAATCCGCGTGGCTTCCCTGTTCAAGGACGCCGCCCCGGAGTTCCTGCGGATGATCGTCGTCCACGAACTCGCCCACCTGAAGGAAAGCGAGCACAACAAGGCGTTCTACCAGCTCTGCCAGTACATGCTGCCGGACTATCACCAGCTGGAGTTCGACCTGCGGGTGTACCTGACCTGGAAGAGTCTCTGACGCCCGGTTACGGCGTTCCCAGCGCCACTCGGCTCTCGCGGCGCAGGCGCGCCACGGTCTCCGGCAGTTCGCGCATGTGCTCGACGATGGCGATGGCGCCCAGCTCGCGCAGTACCTCGGCGTGCCCGGCGGGAATGTGCCCGGCGCCGACGAAGCCGATCACCCGCATCCCCGCGGCGAGGGCGGCGCGGGTGCCGGTGCTGCTGTCTTCCACCACCAGGCAACGCTCGGGGGCGACGCCGAGCAGGCTGGCGGCGTGCAGGTAGACGTCGGGTGCGGGCTTGGGCAGGGCGACCATATCGGCGCTGGCCAGGCGTTCGCCGATCAGTTCGCTGAGCCCGGCGCGCGCCAGCGAGCGCTCCAGGCTGTGGCGGCGGCTGTTGGAGGCCACCGCGACGGGCAGATCCAGGGCCAGCAGCGCCTCGCGTGCGCCGGGAATGGGTTGGACCTGGGCGACCATCTCCTCGCTGCGCTGGCGCACCTCGCGGTTGAAGCTGTCGGGGATGCGCAGGCCGAAGTGCTTCTCGACGCGATCGAGGATGTCGCGGCTGGTCAGGCCGAAGGTGCCTTCCAGCAGGCGCTGCAGCTCCTCCAGCGGCGCGTAGGCGCTGAGCGCCTCGTACATCACGCGCTCGGCGATGACCTCGCTGTCGACCAGGACGCCGTCGCAGTCGGAAATCAGTGCGTCGATGGGATGGGGCATGGGCTACCTCGCTGCGGGCGTTGGCGCAGGGCGCCGGAGTGGGAGCGAGGCATTCTAACCCCGGTCAGGGGCGGGAAGGGAAACAGGGAGCGGGAGAACGCCGGGCCGTGCGGCCCGGCGGGAAGGAATCAGGCGATGCCCTTCGGGTTCTGGCCGTACTGGTTCTGGCCGGCGTCGCTGTCCTTGGCCAGCAGGTAGATCAGGTACAGGCCGACGATCGGGATCAGCGCGATCAGCATCCACCAGCCGCTCTTGTTGATGTCGTGCAGACGCCGGGCGGTGACGCCCAGGGCCGGCAGCAGCACGGCGAGCGAGTAGAGATTGGCGATCGGCAGGAGCTTTTCACTGATCAGGCCGAGCACGACGCTCAGCGCGACGGAGATGATGATGTTCACCAGGGTGAACATCCAGTATTCCTTGCGACGGGCACGCCCGTTGAAGTCGAAGTAGTGTTCCTTCACGCATTTCAGAAACCATTCCATGTTTGCCTCCTGGGCGTACTGGTAAAGCGGGAGAGTGGGTGCCGCGACAAGTACCCCCGCGCCTCCTTGCCGGGAAAGCACAGTGTAGCCGTACTGTCAGTGAATTCGTACAGGATGTTGCGAAAATCATTCACATTGCATAGCAGTGGATCGCCGAAATGTGCGCCGGTAGCGCTTTCAGCGAGCGGAGTCGGCCTGGCGGCGGAAACGGCCCGGCGATTCGCCGAAGGCCTGGCGGAAATTGCGGGAAAACGCCGCCTCCGACTGGTAGCCGGTCTCGGCGGCGATATCCAGCAGGCTCTTCTGCGTTTGTCGCAGCAGGCCGCGGGCCTTTTCCATGCGGATGCGGGTCAGCAGGTTCCACGGCGAGGTCCCGCCGAGGGCGGAGAAGGCGCGGACGAAACTGGCCCGCGACATCGCCGCCTGCTGGGCAAGCTGTTCCAGGGTCCAGGCATGCTCCGGGCGTTCCAGCATGGCCCGCAGGGCTCGTCCCAGGCGGGCGTCGCCCAGCAGGCCGAACAGGCCGTCGCCCAGCGGTTGGCGGTCCAGGTAGGCGCGCAGGGCCAGGGCGAACAGCGCGGTGGCCAGCGCGTCGATGATCGAGCGGGCGCCGCTGCGGGTGCTCTCGGCTTCCTCGCGCATCAACCCGATCAGCGCGCGCAGGGGCTGCTGGGTCGACTCGTCCATATGCACCAGCAGGCGCTCGGGGAGCGCGCCGAACAGGCTGGCACCGGCGTGGTAGCGGTAGCTGCCGCAAAGCATGTCGAGGGCCTCGCCGGGGCCGTTCAACTGGTACAGCGGGATGCTGCCGCGGCGCTCTACGGTGGGTTCGCAGGGTTGCGCCGGGCTGTCGCTGCGCAGGAGGTGCGGGGTGCCGCGTGGCAACAGGATCAGGTCGCCGGGATGCAGGTCGAGGCGAGCGCCATCGAGGAATTCGCAATAGCAGGTGCCGGCCATGACGATATGGAAGGTCGCCTCGCCGGGCACCGCTTGCGGGTGCTCCAGCGCCCAGCTGCCCTGTAGCTGGCAGCGCTGGTCGAGGCGGCCCTGCAGGTTGGCGAGCTGGATGAGCCGGTCGAGTGGGTCCATGGGATGAGCCGATCAGGTCGAAAGTAGAGACGCATGGGCAGGCGGCGCGGTCCAGACTGGTCGAGACTGGTAACCCGACGCGCCACTCCCGGCGCGAAAGCAACGGAGAATATCACCATGCTGAACAACTGGACCGAGTTCGTCCCCGCCGTGAAAAAAGCCTTCGGTACCCTGGGCAAGCAACACCCGAAGATGCTCGCCGCCTATGGCGCGCTGGAGGAAGCCAGCGCCGAGGGCGCCCTGGATGCCAAGACCCGCGAACTGATCTCCATCGCCGTGGCTATTACCACCCGTTGCGACGGTTGCATCGGCGTGCACACCGAGGCCGCGCTGAAGGCCGGCGCCAGCGAGGCGGAAATCGCCCAGACCCTGGCTACCGCCATCTCCCTGAATGCCGGCGCCGCCTATGTCTATTCGCTGCGCGCGCTGGAAGCCTACGACCAGTTCAAAAAGTGAGGCCGTACAGGCGCTGCAGGTAGAACAGCAACCCCAGCCAGGCCACCAGGGCCAGCCAGCCCAGCCCCAGCAGGCCCTTGCGCAGCAGCGTCGAGGGCCTGCCGTGGAGCAGGTCGACCAGGCTCAGCACGCCGCCGAGCAGCAGCAGGCCGAGCAGCGCCTGGGTGTACTGGGCGAAACTCGGCGACAACGCCTCGTCGCCGTGGGCGGCATAGTTGTACAGGTTCCAGGCGCAGATCAGCGTCGCCGGCAGCAGCGCCAGCAGCGCGCCGAGCCAGCGCCCGCGGACATGCAGGAGGAAGCCCGCGAGCAGGCCGACCAGCCCGGTACCCAGCGGTAGCAGCGCCAGGCCCTGGCTGAGGTAGACCAGGTCGACGCCGTCGGCGAGCGCCATCGGGGTGACGAAACGGTAGCTGCCGCTGGCGCAGAGCAGCACCGAAAGCAGCAACAGGGCGTAGCCCGGCAGGTACGGCCAGAAGGCGGGACGCGGGGGCAGGTCGGACATGGATGTTCCTTGCGGGTTGTCCGCTCGCATGAGCGTAGGCTCAAGCGTACCGCTGCGCGTGACAGGCGGCGAGTACCGTTGCGGTTGAACCCTCCGCGAATGGCGGGAGTCAGTCATAGGGTGACGCGAAAAAACGCCGGCTCACGCGCCGGACACCGTATCGACCCTGGACCAAGGAGTTCCGTTCATGGACCTGATCCGCATCCTCATCGCCATCCTCCTGCCGCCGCTGGGCGTGTTCCTGCAAGTCGGCTTCGGCGGCGCCTTCTGGCTGAACATCCTGCTCACCCTGCTCGGCTACATCCCGGGCATCGTCCACGCGGTGTACATCATCGCCAAGCGTTGAGGCCCCTGCTCAGGCGTAGTTCCATGGTTCCTTCACGGTGAAGTCCCGCCACGGGTCTTCGCCGTGGAAGGGGCCGACATAGAGCACCTCGCCGCCCCGGACGATCCATTCCATACCGTGTTCGCGGTCCCATTCGCAGTTCAGCGACAGGTGGATCACCGCTTCGTCGCCCTGTTCCGGGTCGGGCACGATCAGCTCGCCCGGCTCGATCCGTTCCAGCACCCCGCGCGCCGGCGCGACTTCCTCCGCAGACTCGCCCAGCCGCTCCAGGCGCGCGGCGCGGTAGCGCAGGCTGGCGGCACAAAGCCGCTCGACCACGGCGTCATCCAGTTCGTCGAGGGCTCGGGCGCAGCGCCAGGCGTAGGCGTCGTCGGCCTCGTTCTCGATGAACAGGCTGATGTAGCGCCGGTACAGGCGCCAATACACTTCGCCCATGTTCGCATCGTCCAGGTTGCGGATCAGTTCCATGCGTGGTCTCCCTGTTCAGCAGCGTTCGGTGAGGGCGATGCCACGGCCGTCGCCGAAGCCATCGTGTACGTGCAGCCACAGCGGGATCGGCCAGGCCCAGCCGCCGGCCTTCCACCAGCACTCGGCGAACCAGGCTTGCAGCGTATCGGCGAGCAGGTCGACGCCGCCGAAGCCGTCGGCGAAATAGGCTTCGTCGAAATCCGGGGCATGTCCCAGGCCGAGCGCCAGGTCCAGCGCCTTGCCGGGAAACAGGCGCGGGTCGCTGGCGTCCACCCGGTTGCTGGCGCCATTCAGGTACAACCACGCTTCCGCTGCGTCGCGTCCGTCCTCGCCGAGGAACAGTTGGATCTCGCCGTCGCGCAGTCCTTCCTCCAAGGGTTGCCGGAGCAGCTCGCGCAGGTGCTGGATCACGCCCGGCGCGGCGCGTTGCAGGTCGCGGCGGTAGCGCTCGCGGAATTGTTCGGGGCTGAGGCCGAAAGGAATCATGGGCGTTTCTCCGTCATTCGGGCAGGCAGGGCCCGGCTTCCAGCCAGGCCTCCAGGCTGGGTGCCAGGGGTTCGAAGCAGTCCGGCGTCATCGCGCCATGGTCGACCAGGAACAGCGCCTGCCAGTGGTCGTCCAGCGCCATCACCACGGCGCGGCCGCCGCTGTCGTCGCCTATGGCCAGGTAACCGGGGCAGTAGAGAGAGGTTTCGAAGGCCCGGTTGCGTTCCAGCAACTCGTCGGCGGCGTAGAGCAGCAGGCCCGGCTCGACGAGGCGGCCGCCGTGCTGCTCCAGAGCGGCGACGAAGGCAGCCGGCAGCGGTTGTCCGAGCCAGGCCTCTAGGGCATCCAATTCAGGCTTCATCGGGCTCGTCCAGGGCGAACAATGCATGGTGGCGGGCATGGGCCAGCAGGCGTTCGCCCAGCGCGTCGGCCAGGGCGTAGAAGCGCGTGTCCAGCGCATCCAGGGCCGCTTCGCAGTCGCGGTCGGGTTCATCGGCCCAGGTCGGCATGCGCAACTGGCGTTCGGCCTGGGAGACTGGCACCGGACCGTCGCCGAACAGCAGGGCGGCGGCTCGCTCCAGCAGGGCCAGGGCGTCCTCCGCCTCCAACTCGCGAAGACCCGCGCGCGCCGCCTGGTACTGGTCGCCGGAGGAGTTGCCGAAGTACTGGTCGAAGCCGCCGTTGTGCACTTCGCCGCTGAGCACGCTCACTGCGTAGTAGCTCCGTTCGGCCGGCGACAGCCCGGCGAATCCCTCGCGGCCATCGTAGACGCGATTCACCAGCGCGCTCCAGTACAGCGCCTGCGGACTCGCCAGGTAGCGCCGTCGCTCCGTGTGGGAACGCTTGCCATCCTCGATGTTCTGCCGGTAGCCGCCCTTGCAGGGCATGCACAGTCCGTCGTTCCTCGCCGCCGTGGTCGGCAGGATGAGATGGCCGCAGGCGCGGCAGGGAAGGCGGTCGGTCATGAGCGGTCCTTGCTGGTGGAAGGGGCTCATTATTGCGCAGGATCGTTCAGCTTGAACGACAGTTTGGCTTGCCAGCCTGGCACGGCATTGCCCGCTGGCATGGCCGACCCTCTCTCCCGTCGGGGAGAGGGGCATGAGGACCGGCGCGGAGCGAGAAGCATCACCCCGCGCCAGCCCCCTCAGCTACGACTCACGGAAACGGCCACGCCGGCGACCCCTGGCTCATGTCCAGAAGCTTCACCGTGCTGTATTCGTTGGTCCGGTTGTTGGCATAGAAGAACGCCGGCTGCTCGGCGAAACCGTAGGCCGCCACCTGCGCCTGGGCCGCTGCCGAGGTACGGATGCCCCACAGCGCGAAGGTTGGCCGCTGGTCGCGCTGGGTCAGCCAGGACAGGCCGATCAGCAGGTTGTCGTTGCCGTCGGTGCTGCTGGCGTCGCCGCTGTTGCCCGGGCGCTGCGCGTAGCTGGCGTAGCCGAGGGCGGCCTTGTTGGCGTCCCAGTCGGACTTGTCCACCTGGCGCTGGTGCAGGTAGAGCAGGGTCCAGATATCCCAACCCTGCAGCGGATCGTTCTTCAGGTCGGCCCAGTAGTGCACCCACTGGGTATAGAAGACCATTCGCTCGCCGTTCAGCGCGTAGGTGCCCGGGTCTTCCCATAGGCGCTTGTATACGCCGGCCAGCGGATCGGCCTCGGCGCGTCCGGCGACGATCAGGTTGTAGGCGTTGCGGTAGTTGACCCGCGTATCGTCGAGGTTCTGCCCGAACTCGCGGAGCACGCGCCAGTCCTTGTGCAACGGAAATATCTGGTTGGAGATTTCGCCCGAGCGCCCGCCGTAGACCTTCAGTCGATTCACTTGCAGGTTGTGGCCCAGCTCATGGCTTTCGCCCCAGCCACGCGGGTTCAGGCCCCAGGTCTGGTCGTAGGGGTTGCCGCTGCAACCGCCGCCGCACTGGGCGTACTGGTCGACGTTGATGTGCTGGGTGCCGGGCAGCTTGTGCAGGGTCTCGCTGTCGCAGTCCCAGCCGCGCACCGCGCATTCCTGCTGGATTGCCGGAGTCTTCGCCTGGTTGGGAATGGCGAAGCCGGCCAGGGTGTAGGCGTCGTCGATGAACACCTCGTTCAACTCACGGATGAAGCGCTGGACGTCGCCGCCATAGTCCTTGTCGATCGAGCCACGGACCTTCTCCACCTTGGCGTGGACCTCCACCGAGCCGCTGCGGATCTCCAGCCAGTCGGCCTTGTCGGCGTCCAGCGCCTGGATGAAGTCGGCAATCGCCTGGCTGCTGTCCTCGCCCGGCTGGATGTCGAGGAACGGCTGGCTGGCTGCGCCGGTTACCTTGACGGTTACCGTCTGTCCCGGCGTGGCGCCGCTGTAGACCAGTTGCAACAGGCCGCCGTAGGGCGATACCAGCGCCACCGACTGGTTTGCCTGGAGCTTGATGTCCGGGCTCTTGAGGAAGCGCGGGCGGTCATACTGGCGGGTATTCCACAGCCGCGTCGAGCCGATGCGCTGGGTGTTCAGGCCGACCGCCAGGCTGGCCTGGCCAGCGTCTTCGATGCGAATGCTCAGGCGCTTGCCCGGCGCCGCCATGCGGCCGATGGCGGTGAAGCCCTGGGCCGACGGCAAGGTGAGGGTCAGGGTTTCCTCCGAGCCCGATACCGGCATCGACTGTTGGCGCTGGCCGGCGTAGCTGCCCAGTTCCTTCTGCGCCGCGCCGGCCTCGCGCACGTAGCCGACGATGGCGTCGGCGACGAAGGTTTCCTGGAAGCGCGCCGTGTCGGCGGCCTTGTCCATCGGGTAGCGGATGTTCTGCCGCACCGCGTCGGCCCACAGCAGCCAGAGCCGCAGCGAGGTGGTGCCGGGCAGGGCGAAGAGGTTCTGCGCCTTCTGGTTGTAGGCGTCGAGGGCGCCTTTCAGTACATCGACGCGCTTGCTGAAGTCGCTCAGTCCCGGCACGTCGTCGCAGGTGGTGCGACCGACGTAGGAGGTGCATTTCGACCAGTCGTAGTCCGTGCGCCAGCTACCGTCGACGATCTGCTGCACCAGCGCCGGATCCTGGCCGTAGGCACCGCCCAGCTCGACCGAACGCGCCCGGGTGCGGCTGGATGGCACCGCGTCCTTGTCCCAGTAGTTGCCGCCGTAGGGGCCTTCCTGCAGGCCCAGGCCGGAGAGGATCTGCTGGCCGGTGCTGCTCTGGTTCCAGCCATTGGTGTGCACGAAGAGGATCGGCAGCCCGGCCTGTAGCCGTGCGCGCACCGTGGCGCTCAGGCTAGCGGCGCTGGCGCCGTTGCCCAGTACCAGCAATTTGCTGGCGCTGGCGCAACTGGCGTCGGTCAGCGCGTTGCAGGCGGCGTCCGCCGGTTGCAGGCCGGCGCTCTTCAGGCCGTTGAGGGTGGCGGTCTTGTCCACCCCGACCACGCTGACCTTGAAGTCCTTCGCAGTGGCCGCGCCCGGGTCGCCGTTCACCAGCCACTGCACCGCCCGCTTCAGCAGCGGCGCGTGGGCGGCATTGGCCCCGCTCAGTTGGGTGAGCACGTTGGTGCCATAGGCCAGCCCGCGGCCGCCGGCCTCCAGGCTCAGGCTGGCGAGCACGCGGCCCTTGTCGCCGATGAGGAAGGGCAGGGTATTGTCCGGGTTGGCCGGCAGGACCCACATGCTGGCGGCGCCAGGATCATAGGCTTGGCTGAGGTTCTGGTAGAGACCGTCGAGCAACTGCGTGCGGGTCTGGCGGATGCGCTCGACCTGCTGCTGCAGGCGCAGGGCGACCAGGTGGCTGTCGGTCAGTTGCGAGGAATCCCCGCTGACCAGTGCCGCATCGAGGATTTCTTCCTGGGTGGCCGCCTGGGCGGACAGCGCGCCAGCCAGGCAGAAACCGGCCAGCAACGCTCGGTGGCGAGGGATGGGTGAGCGACTCATGTTCTCTCCTTGCAGTGAGGGAAATGCAGTGGTGGACAGGCTCACAACTGGCGCTATCGGCCCGTGGAGGGCGGCATATTGTTATGGGTGCGCCGGGTATCGCGTCGAACAGGGAATGGGCCTCGGACAATGCCGGAAATACGCATGGGCGATCCGCTGCATCGAACGAGTCAAGGCGAGAGGAGCATGTTGGGAAAGGCGGAAAAACTATCTGTTCTGGTTGTTTTTGAACTGCGTCTGATTATTTGGATTTTATTTTTACCGATTGTTCGAAGCGCTCTGGAATAGGCGCTCCAGCGTTTCTTGTGACGAAACGATCCAGACTTTGGTTAGGGTCTAGGAAAATACCGAGGATGTATTTCCAGAGCTGTCGATCGAGTTGGAAGTTACAGTTTCATGAAGGTTTAAGTGCTTCGAAGTTACCGCGTTGGCGATGGAATCGATATCGTCCGGTAGTGCCTTCGGAAGTGCCTGATAAGTGCCTTCCCACGCTCAGGCGGCGAGCAGAGCGCCACGTCCATCGGATTCCGCTCCGCCAGCGCCAGTTCGCCTTCGCCGAAACTGGCGCTGCTGCCGCCGACACCCTGCAATTGATCGCGCAGTGGGGGGCGATTCACACCAAAGCCTGTGACCTGCAGCACGGCTCGCCGGTGCAACGGTAGAGACCTATCGGCAGGTGCTGGAAACCTGCCGTTTCCAGCATGAAGATGCCGTAGGGTGAGAGAAATACGTGGTCGATCTGTGTCGTGCCGTCCGGCGTGTTCAGGGTGACGTTGTGCAGGCGGCGGTAGGTTTGCCTGTCCAGCTGCCAATGGGCGAACAGGCGCACCAGCAGTTCACCGATCTGCCCCTTGGCCCAAGGCGATTTGAGCAGGCCGATCAGCAGGGCTGCCGGGATAAACCAGGTCAGCATGCCCCAGACCTGGGCGACTATCGGGCTGTAATCCACTTTCTTCCTTGAGCCGAGCTGCTTAATGGAGAGGCGACCATTGTCCTATGGCGCGATGACGCATCAAGGGCTGATGAGCCAGGTGCAGGCGCTCAGCGTGCTATCTGGTAACGGGTGCTACGCCCTCCGCCGGGCAGTCGCTCGATGCAGCCCTTTTCCAGCAGGTCGCTCAGGTGGCGGGTCGCGGTGGCTTTGGAAACCTTGGCCACAGCTTGGTATTGCGCCGCACTGATGCCGTCCTCGAACCCCCTTTCGCCGCCATCGAGCAGGCGGTTAAGCACTTTGATCTGCTCCGCCGATAGCGTTTGGCTGCGATGTGCCTGCCAGAAGCGCGCCTTGACCAGCACGCGGTCTATACGGGCAAGGGCTTGCTCCAGGCTCTTGAGCAAGGTTTCGAGAAACCACTGCAGCCACTTGGTGATATCCAGCCCGCCTTTCTGACTGGCTTCTAGGATGCGGTAATAGCCGGCGCGGTCGTCGAGGATGCTCGCAGACATGGCGTAGAAGCGAATGGCTTGCTGCTCGCCCTGAGCCAATGCCAGATCGGTGATAGCGCGGGTGAGGCGACCGTTGCCGTCGTCGAAGGGGTGCAGGGTCACGAACCAGAAATGTGCGATACCGGCGCGCAGAAAGGGGTCGAGGCTGGCATCGCTGCGGCTGCTTTCGAACCAGGCGAGAAAGTCCGCCAGTTGCGCTTCCAACCCTGCGCGGGGAGGGGCTTCGAAATATACGGTAGGGCGGTCTATCCGACCCGAAACTACCTGCATGGGCTCTTCGCCGCGCAGTGCGCCGATGTGTAGTGGTCGAGCCAGAAGTTGGTCATCGGTGGGGAATAACCAACTGTGCCAGGTGAACAGTCGCTGTTCGTCTAGCGGCCCTTGATATGCGTGGGTGGCATCGAGCAGCAGTTCCGCCAGGCCTTCGGAGCGAGAGGTGGTTCGACCTTCTTCTTGCAATCCCAGTCGCCGTGCCAGTGATGAGCGCACCGAACCGACATTCAGTTGCTCTCCCTCAATGGCTGAAGAGGTGACGATGTTCTGCAGCATGGCATCCAGGCTGCTCTGCACTTCGGTGTCACTCCCCACGGCACCGAGCATTCCTAACAAACGACCCTGAGCCTGGCTACAGGAGCGTAGCAGTGGTGCAAGCGCTTCGGCTTGCCAGTTGAACTGCGGCCAGTCGGGCTGCTGCCAGATCCAGAGTGGGTCGTTCATAAGGGATGTTCATCTTGAGCCGATTAGAGAGCCTATTCGGCTCATTTTGTGAGCCGATAATGCCAACTATTCGGCTCACTGTCTAATTCTCAAGCTGGGTTGATAGCTTGATGAGCATGCCTGTTCAGGGGGACTGAGTCAGCTAAAGCGCCTGTTTCAGCACGTCAAAAACCTTGTGGATAGAGGTCGGCCGTACCCCTTGGGCATCGATAAAATTTGATGCAGGGACATGTAGCTCTCGGGCTACAAAATGGGGGCAGGTCACATGCGCTCGGAGCCGCTGTGCTGGATGTACACGCCGCGTACCATCTCGTCTTCGGTGCGGCGTGCCCAGTCTTCGGCGTCGCGCTTGGTGCGGAAGGTTTTTTCGTTGGTCGGCCAGTCCGTTTTGCGGACCACGGGAAGGGGGACGATTGTTGCCATCAGATAAGGACTCCAAAGGCAGACTGGCTAACCAGTACTGTACCGATCTTGTACCTTTTGGCCATGGAGCCGTTTATGAGGCCACTACCCCAGAAAGCGCAAAGCCGCGCAGTGCGCGGCTTTGAAGGTGGTGGGCCCACACGGACTCGAACCGTGGACCAAAGGATTATGAGTCCTCTGCTCTAACCGACTGAGCTATAGGCCCCCAGAAGGTCGGCGGATTATACCGGCGCTTCTCGGGGAGCGCCAATCGGCTGGCGCGGTTTGAGGAATTTGCTGGCGAACAGCTCGGCGGGCAGCGGCGGGCTGAGGACGAAGCCCTGGATCTGCTCGCAGCCTTCGTGGGTGAGGAAGCTCTGCTGGCCTTCGGTTTCCACGCCTTCGGCGATCACCGTGAGCTGCATGCTGCGGCCGAGGGCGATGATGGCGCGGGTGATGGCGGCATCGTGGGGATCGTCGGGGAGGCCGCGGATGAACGACTTGTCGATCTTCAGGATGTCCAGCGGCAGGCGCTTGAGGTAGCTGAGCGAGGAGTAGCCGGTGCCGAAGTCGTCGATCGCCAGCTGTACGCCGAGGCGCTTGAGGCCGTGGAGGACGGCGAGGGCCTCCTCGGTCTGGTTCATGATGAAGCTCTCGGTGATTTCCAGTTGCAGCCGCGACGGTTCCAGGCCGGACTGCTCCAGCAGTTGCTCGAGGCGTTCGATCAGTTGCGGCTGGCCGAGCTGGGCGCCGGCGAGGTTGACCGACAGCGGGCCGAACGGCGCGTGCAGCTTTTGCCATTCGCCCATCTGCTGGCAGGCGTGTTCCAGCACCCAGTCGCCGAGGGGCAGGATCAGGCCGCAATCCTCGGCGAGGGGGATGAAGCGCTCCGGGGAAATTTCCCCGAACAGCGGATGGTACCAGCGCACCAGTGCCTCGGCGCCGACCAGCAAGCCGCTCTCCAGGCTCAGCTTGGGTTGGTAGTAGAGCTGCAACTCGTCGCGCTCGAGGGCGCGGCGCAGTTCGGTTTCCAGCGCCATGCGCTCGGTGGCCAGGTAGGTCAGTTCGCGGGTGTAGTACTCGATGCGGCTGCGGCCCCGCGACTTGGCGCGGTACATGGCGGCGTCGGCATTCTTCACCAGGGTCGGGGCGTCGTCGCCGTCCTTGGGGAACAGGGCGATGCCGACGCTGGCGCTGACGAAGAATTCATGACCGTCGGCCTGGAACGGCGCGGTGAAGGCATTCAGCAGCTTGCGCGCGACGTGCTCGGCGTCGCTTTCCTGGTGCAGGCCTGGGAGCAGGATGATGAATTCGTCGCCCCCCAGGCGGGCCACGGTATCGACGTCGCGCAACTGGTCGCGCAGGCGTTCGGCGATGGCCTTGAGCAGCAGGTCGCCGATGGGATGGCCGAGGCTGTCGTTGATGTGCTTGAAGCGGTCCAGGTCGATGAACAGCACGGCGCCGGGACGGCTCTCTTCGCGGGCCTCGTCGAGGGCGTGATTGAGCCGGCTCTCGAACAGCAGGCGATTGGGCAGGCCGGTGAGCGGATCGTGGTGGGCCTGGTAGTCGAGCCGGGCCTGGGCGTACTTGAGGGTGGAGATATCGGCGAAGACGCCGACGAAGTGGGTGATCTCGCCCTGCGGATTGTGTACCGCGCTGATGGTCAGCCATTCGGGGTACAGCTCGCCGGTCTTGCGTCGGTTCCAGATCTCGCCCTGCCAATGCCCGTCGCGTTCCAGCTGGTTCCACATGGCGAGGTAGAAGCTGGAGTCGTGTTGTCCGGAGGAGAGCAGGCTGGGCGAGCGTCCCAGCGCCTCCTGCTCGCTGTAGCCGGTGATCTCGCTGAAGGCGCGGTTGACCGCGGTGATGCGTTGGCGGGTATCGGTGATCATCACGCCTTCGGCGGTGCTTTCGAAGACGGTGGCGGCCTGCTGCAGCTTCTCCTGCATGAGCTGGCGCTCGGTGATATCGCGGGCGATGGTCAGCACGCAGTCCTCGCCATCGATGCTGATCCGGTGGGCGGACATCTCGCACTGGCGGATGCCACCGTTGCGGTCCCGTACAGGGGCGGTGAAGCCCTGGGTCAGGGTGTGGTGGCGTACCAGCGAGATCAGGCGCTTGCGGTCCTCGGTGTCGACCCACAGGCCGAGTTCGAGCGTGGAGCGGGAGATGACCTCGTCGCGGCGGTAGCCGGTGAGACGGGTGAAGCCTTCGTTCACGTCGATCAGCGTGCCGTCTTCGAGGCGGCTGATCAGCAGACCGTCGGGGTAGGCATGGAAGGCGTTGGCGAACTTCTCCTCGGAGATCCGCAGCAGTTCCTGGGTCTCCACCAGGTGGGTGATGTCGCGGATCACCACCACCAGCGCCGGGGTCTGGTCGAGGGCCACGTGCTGGGCGCTGAGCAGCGCGCTGAAGGTACTGCCATTGCGGCGCCGCAGGGGCACCTCGAGGTTGGTCAGGTTGCCGTGGCCGAGCTTTTCCAGGACCTGCGGGCCCAGGCCGGGGAGTGCCCAGATGCCCAGTTCGGTGGCGGTCTTGCCGATGGCGTCGTCGGCGGCGATGCCGATCTGCTGCTCGAAGGTGTTGTTCACCGCGAGGAAGCGGCCGTCGGCGCCATTGGCCAGTACCACCATGTCCGGGCAGTGGTGGAACACCGAAGCGAACTTCTGTTCGGACAGGCGCATGGCCTGCTCGGTGAGCTTGGCCTCGGTGATGTCGATCATCAGACCGCGCAGGAGCAGGTCCCGGCCTTGCGTGATCGGGGTGACCAGATCGCGAATCCAGACCACCCGGCCGTCGGCGGCGAGCATCCGGTAGTCGAAGCTGTGGTCGCGTCCGGCCTGGCTTTCGCTCATGCAGTAGTGGATGGCGTACTCGGCGTCCATGGGGTGCAGGGTCCGCTGCCAGAAGCCCGGCTGCAGCCATTCGCCGAGGGGATAGCCGAGCAGGCGTTCGGCGTGGGGCGAGACGTAGGTGAAGCGGTTCTCCTCGAGGCGCATTTCCCAGGCGATGGCATTCAGGCTTTCCACCAGTCCCCGGTAGTGCTGTTCGCTGTCGCGCAGTTCGCGCTCCAATTGCCGCCGGCGTCTCACCTCGCGGCGCAGGCGGCGGTTCATGGCCAGCAGTATGGCGACCGAGACCAGGATCAGCAGGACGATGGGAAGGCCGTAGGTCGCCATCTCGCGCCAGGCCGGACGTCGGTCGAGCAGGCCGCCGACCCAGGGGGCCTGGAGTCGCTCGATCTCCTCGGCGCTGAGGTCGGCGAGGACCTTGTCGACGATCCCGGCGAGGATCGGTTGTCCGCGCGGCACGGCCATCGCCAGTTGGTAGCGGTATGGCGTCTCGCCGCTGATCTCCAGGCCGTTGAGCTTGAGCTGGCGGAGGTTCCATACGCTGGAGGCGAAGTCGCCGACGAAGGCGTCGGCCTGGCCGGTGGCCAGCGCCTGCAGGGCTGCCGCTACCGAAGGCAGCGGCAGCAGGGTGAGGTCGGGATGCTGGGCGATCAGCAGTTCGTGAGGAGCATAGTGGTCGACCACCGCGACCTTGAGTCCGTAGAGCTCGTCGATGCGCTTCGGCATCGGGCCGTTCTTGCGTGCCAGGATGATGATCGGGAAGTCCAGGTAGGGCCGGGTGAAGCTCAGATACTCCTGGCGCTCCGGGGTAGCCATGATGCCGGGCAGCAGGTCCAGCCGACCGTCCTTGGCCTGCTCCAGGACCTGCGTCCAGGTCTTCGGTTCGACAGGCGTCAGGCTGACGCCCAGGCGTTCCTGCAGCAGGCTGACGTAGCCGGCGGCGAGTCCCTGGTAGCGGCCCTGTTCGTCGCGGAACTCGAATGGCGGCCAGGAGGTGTCCACGCCCAGGCGGATGCTCGGGTGCTCGGCCAGCCAGGCCCGTTCCTCGGGCGTGAGCGTGAGGGCGCCGGCCAGCCCCGGCCAGCAGCAGGCCAGACACAGGAGAAGCACGGCCTGCAGACGCTGCATGAGGCGGTCTCGCGGTGGACGGGAATATAAGCGGAAGTGTAGACGCCGGGCGGCGGGGCAAGCGGCAAAGAAAAACCCCCGGTTTTTCAGGCCGGGGGTTCGTTCGTCACTCGTCGAGGAAGGAGCGCAGGTGCTCGCTTCGCGACGGATGGCGCAGCTTGCGCAACGCCTTGGCTTCGATCTGGCGGATCCGCTCGCGGGTCACATCGAACTGCTTGCCGACTTCCTCGAGGGTGTGGTCGGTGTTCATGTCGATGCCGAAGCGCATGCGCAGCACCTTGGCTTCCCGGGCAGTGAGGCCGGCGAGGACTTCGCGGGTGGATTCCTTGAGGCTCTCGCTGGTCGCCATCTCGATCGGCGACTGCATGGTGGAGTCCTCGATGAAATCGCCCAGGTGCGAATCTTCGTCGTCACCGATCGGGGTTTCCATGGAGATCGGCTCTTTGGCGATCTTCAGTACCTTGCGGATCTTGTCCTCAGGCATGTCCATGCGCTCGCCAAGCTCTTCCGGGGTGGGCTCGCGACCCATTTCCTGGAGCATCTGGCGGGAGATGCGGTTGAGCTTGTTGATCGTCTCGATCATGTGCACCGGGATGCGGATGGTGCGTGCCTGGTCGGCGATCGAACGGGTGATCGCCTGGCGAATCCACCAGGTGGCGTAGGTAGAGAATTTGTAGCCACGACGGTATTCGAACTTGTCCACCGCCTTCATCAGGCCGATGTTGCCTTCCTGGATCAGGTCGAGGAATTGCAGGCCGCGGTTGGTGTACTTCTTGGCGATGGAAATCACCAGGCGCAGGTTGGCCTCGACCATTTCCTTCTTCGCCCGGCGAGCCTTGGCTTCGCCGATCGACATCGCGCGGTTGATTTCCTTGATCTCGGCGACGGTCAGCTCGACCTCGCTTTCCAGGGCCGCCAGCTTCTGCTGGTTGCGCAGGATGTCGTCGCGCAGGCGCTCAATGGCCTCGGCGTACTTCGGCTTGCTCTTCAGGACGCTGTCGACCCACTTCTCGTCGGTCTCGTGGTTCGGGAACAGGCGCAGGAAGTCGGCACGCGGCATGCGCGCGTCACGCACGCAGAGCTGCATGATGGCGCGTTCCTGGGCGCGCACGCCTTCCAGGGCGGAGCGCACGCGGGCGACCAGGGCGTCGAACTGCTTGGGCACCAGCTTGATCGGCATGAACAACTCGGCCAGGCCGGTGAGTTCGGCGGTGGCCTGCTTGCTGCCGCGACCGTGCTTCTTCAGGGCCTTCTTGGCCTTGTCGAGCTGCTCGGAGACCGCGGTGAAACGCAGGCGGGCTTCTTCCGGATCCGGACCGCCGTCGCCTTCGTCGTCGCTGTCGCTGCTGTCGTCGCTTTCTTCTTCCTCGTCGTCCTTCTCTTTCGAGTCGGCGGAATCGTCCTTCAGGTTGACCGGCTCCACCTCTTCGGCGGGCAGGCTGCCGTCATCGGGATCGATATAGCCGCTGAGGACGTCGGAGAGGCGACCGCCTTCGGCGACGATGCGATTGTAGTCGGCCAGGATGCTGTCCACCGTGCCCGGGAACTGGGCGATGGCGCTCATCACTTCGCGGATGCCTTCCTCGATGCGCTTGGCGATTTCGATCTCGCCTTCGCGGGTCAGCAGTTCCACGGTACCCATTTCACGCATGTACATGCGCACCGGGTCGGTGGTGCGACCGATGTCGCTTTCCACCGCGGCCAGGGCCGCTGCGGCTTCTTCCGCTGCGGCTTCGTCGGTATCCGCCTCGGCCAGCAACAGGGCATCCGCATCCGGGGCTGTCTCGAATACGTTGATCCCCATGTCGTTGATCATGCGGATGATGTCTTCCACCTGTTCCGGATCGGAAATATCCTCCGGCAGGTGGTCGTTGACCTCCGCGTAAGTCAGGTATCCCTGCTCACGGCCTCGGGCGATCAACTCTTTCAGACGAGATTGCTGTTGCGCTTTTCCGGACATAACACCCTATCCACTGAAGGTCTTGGCGGGCAAAAAATAAGCAGAGGATTATACCTGATGCCTGGGCTGAGGCGCCAGTTCAGCTCTGGGAAGGCGATGAAGCGGCAACACTGTAGTGCTCTCTGAGCAAGGCTTTCTCTTCATCGGTCAGTTCACTGTAGCTCTTCTGCATGACGCTGCGTAAACGCTCCTCCCGCTCGCCGAAACGCTGGCTCTCGGAGAGTTTAGTAATGGTGTCGAAGAACTGCTTTTCAAGGTTCTCCTGGACGATCAGCCACTCCTTCTCGCCCAGGGCCTGCAGCAGGCGGCCCTGGGGCGTGCCGTGCCAGCGCGCGATGAGTTGCATCGAGCTCTGCCGCGGGTTCTTCTGCAGGGCTTCCAGCAGGGACACCAGCAACTGGGCGTAGGTATCCTGCTCCCTGGCGAGGGTGCCCGCATCGTCGACCTTCAAGGCCAACTGCGGATGATGCAGCAAGGTGCGCAGGGCGTTGAGGGTGGTGGACTCCACGCTGACCGGCGTTCGTTGCGGAGCCTTGAAGTCGCCGCGGCCGCCTTTGTCCCACTTCTTCTTGCCATCCCACTTCTTGCCGTCCCAGGGCTTCTTGTCCTTGTTCCAGCTCTTGCGCGGTTGCGCCTCGCCATAGCCTGGCGCAGCGTCGAACGGCGCATGGGAGGGCTCGTTCTCGTAGTAGGCGCTGGCGGCGAAATAGTCGTCGCCGTCCAAGACGCCGCTCGCTCCGTGGTCCATGGACGACGGTGGCGGGCTGTGGTGCGCCAGTTGTCCGATGTTTTCGCCGGACAGGCCGGTGATTTCCGACAGACGTTGCCGCATCAGCAGGCGCAGGTTGTTCCCGGGAATCTTCTCCAGCAGCGGCGCGGCGAGGGTCGCCAGGTGGGCCTTGCCTTCCAGGGTGGCGGGGTCGGCCTCCAGCATCAGTTGCTGGAAGAAGTACTCCGCCAGCGGCTGGGCCTGCTGGGTGATGCGTGCGCGGAAGGCATCCTCGCCCTCGGCGCGTACCAGGCTGTCCGGGTCCTCCCCCTCGGGGAGGAACAGGAAGCGCACGCGCTTGCCGTCCTGCAGGTTCGGCAGCACCGACTCCAGGGCGCGCCAGGCCGCCTTGCGGCCGGCCTGGTCGCCGTCGAAACAGAACAGGATGCTCGGTACCAGGCGGAACAGGCGCTTGATGTGTTCCTCGCTGGTCGCCGTGCCGAGGGTCGCCACCGCGTTGCGGATGCCTTGCTGGGCCAGGGCGATGACATCCATGTAGCCCTCGACCACCATGATCTCGTCGAGGTCGCGATTCTTCTGCCGGGCTTCGTAGAGTCCGTAGAGTTCCTGGCCCTTGTGGAAGACCGGAGTCTCCGGGGAGTTCAGGTACTTCGGCTTGTCGTCGCCGAGCACCCGGCCGCCGAAGGCGATGATCCGCCCGCGGCTGTCGCGGATCGGGAACATCACGCGATCGCGGAAGCGGTCGTAGCGCTTGCCGGTGTCGCTGTTCTCCACCAGCAGGCCGGCGTCGAGCATGGCCTTGAGTTGCAGGTTGTCGCCACCCAGGTGCTTGAGCAGGTTGTCCCAGCCGGGCGGGGCGAAACCGAGGCCGAAGTCGCGGGCGATCTCGCCGGTCAGGCCGCGGCCCTTCAGGTAGTTCACCGCGGCCTTGCGCGCCGGGTGGCTTTTCAGCGCCTGCTTGTAGAACTCGGCGGCGGCGCTGAGCAGCGGGTAGAGCGGCGAGTCGGTCGGCTGGCGCGGCGTGTGCCCGCGTCCGCCGCGTTCCTCGCGCGGCACGTCCATGCCGGCGCGCTTGGCCAGTTCCTCGACCGCCTGGGGGAACTCCAGCTGGTCGTGGTCCATGACGAAGCCGAGCGCGTTGCCGCCGGCGCCGCAGCCGAAGCAGTAGTAGAACTGCTTGTCCGGGCTGACGGTGAACGAGGGAGTCTTTTCCTTGTGGAACGGGCAGCAGGCGCTGTAGTTCTTGCCGGTTTTCTTCAGCTGGATGCGCGAACTCACCACCTCGACGATGTCGGTGCGGTTCAGCAGGTCATCGATGAAGCTTTGCGGAATCAGGCCGGCCATGGTGTTCTCGAAAACGACGGCGCGTGGGCGCAGAGCGGCAGCATAGCAATTATCGCCGGGCCGATCAGGCCGGCGCGGTGTTTCAGGAGGAGAGGCGCGCCTTCAGGCGCTGGCTGACCTGTGCCATGTCGACGCGACCCTGGACCTGCGGTCGCAGCAGGTTCATCGCCTTGCCCATGTCCTGCGGACCCTGGGCGCCGCTGTCGACGATGCTGCGCTCGATCAGGGCGTCGATCTCATGGTCGTCCAGGGGCTTGGGCATGAAGTCCTGGAGCACGAGGATCTCGGCGGCCTCGACCTCGGCGAGGTCCTGGCGGCCGGCGTCGCTGAACTGGCGCTGGGCGTCGCGGCGCTGCTTGATCATCCGGTCGAGGATCAGCAGGGCTCGGGCGTCATCCACCTCGATGCGTTCGTCGACTTCGACGCGCTTGATGTCCGCGAGGGCCAGGCGCAACGTGGTCAGCCGCGGCTTGTCCTGGGCGCGCATGGCGACCTTGACGGCGTCGAGGAGGCGGGATTTGATTTCGCTCATGGCGGAAAGCCGAAAGCCCGGCCGGGGCCGGGCTGAGGCACGATCACTGACGCGTGGGCGTCGAGTGGATCAGTACAGGCGCTCGCGACGGCGCTGTTCGCGCTGTACTTTCTTCGCGTGGCGCTTCACTGCGGCAGCGGCCTTGCGCTTGCGCTCGGCAGTGGGCTTCTCGTAGAACTCGCGGCTGCGAACTTCAGCCAGTACACCTGCTTTTTCGCAGGAGCGCTTGAAACGACGCAGGGCTACGTCGAAGGGTTCGTTCTCTTTTACTTTGACGGCTGGCATCCAGGTCGTACCTTCACTGATTACCGGGGGTTGAACGTACTCCGGCAAGGTGGCGCGGATACGTCGGTTTTCAAGGGTTGCGGATATTAACGGTTCGGCCGGAGGAATGCAAAGCCTCCGATCGAAAAACACTGGTCTGGCGCAAAGCCGCCGATTATCATGCGCGGCTTCGTATTTGCCAAGCTCTAAGGCTCAAGCCCATGCGCGTGCTGGGACTGGAAACGTCCTGCGACGAAACCGGCGTCGCCCTTTACGACAGCGAACGCGGCCTGCTGGCCGACGCGCTGTTCAGTCAGATCGACCTCCATCGCGTCTACGGCGGCGTCGTGCCCGAGCTGGCCTCGCGCGACCACGTCAAGCGCATGCTGCCGCTGATCCGCCAGGTGCTCGACGAGTCCGGTTGCACGCCGGCGGATATCGACGCGATCGCCTATACCGCCGGCCCCGGCCTGGTCGGCGCCCTGCTGGTGGGGGCCTCCTGTGCCCAGGCGATGGCCTTCGCCTGGGGCGTGCCGGCGGTCGGCGTGCACCACATGGAAGGGCACCTGCTGGCGCCGATGCTGGAAGAGCAGCCACCGCGGTTCCCGTTCGTCGCCTTGCTGGTTTCCGGCGGTCACACCCAGTTGGTGCGGGTGGACGGCATCGGTCGCTACCAGTTGCTTGGCGAATCGGTGGACGATGCCGCCGGCGAAGCCTTCGACAAGACCGCCAAGCTGATCGGCCTGGGCTATCCCGGCGGTCCGGAAATCGCCCGCCTGGCGGAGCTCGGCACTCCTGGCCGCTTCGTGTTCCCGCGGCCGATGACCGATCGCCCCGGCCTGGACTTCAGCTTCAGCGGGCTCAAGACCTTTACTCTGAACACCTGGCAGCGTTGCGTCGAGGCCGGCGACGACAGCGAGCAGACCCGCTGCGACATCGCCCTGGCGTTCCAGACCGCGGTGGTCGAGACCCTGCTGATCAAGTGCCGTCGCGCCTTGAAGCAGACCGGCCTGAAGAACCTGGTGATCGCCGGCGGTGTCAGCGCCAACCAGGCGCTGCGCAGCGGCCTGGAAAAGATGCTCGGCGAAATGAAGGGGCAGGTGTTCTACGCCCGCCCGCGCTTCTGCACCGACAATGGCGCGATGATCGCCTACGCCGGCTGCCAGCGCCTGCTCGCCGGCCAGCATGACGGCCCGGCGATCAGCGTCCAGCCGCGCTGGCCGATGGAGTCGCTGCCGGCGGTCTGAGTGGCCGCCAGGGCGCAGTCAGGCAGGTGTCGATGACGCAGCTGGGCCAGACTGCATGAAGTTTTTTCCTTTTATGGATTAGAAATGCCGTTCGCGGCCGGCGAATAGATCGCGTAAGTTGGCGCGGTGCCGCCAGACGATCAGGCCGGTCAGCACGGTCATCGGCAGCAGCGCTCCGGGCTGCTGCCAGGCCAGCAACGGCAGGGTCAGCGGGGTGGCCACCAGCGAGGCGAGCGAGCTGGTGCGCGACAGCTTGAAGGTCAGCAGCCAGGCCGCTGCGGCCAGCAGTACGGCCGGCGGATAGAGGCCGAGGAGCATGCCCGCGGCGGTGGCGACACCCTTGCCGCCGCGGAAGTTGAAGTACAGCGGATACAGGTGGCCGATCACGGCGGCGATGCCGACCCAGGCCTCCTCCATCACGCCGAGCCCCAGCCAGCGGGCGACCAGCACCGGCAACAGGCCTTTGCCGACGTCGCCGAGCAGGGTCAGGATGGCGAGTTTCTTCCCGGCGACGCGCAGCATGTTGGTCGCGCCGGGGTTGCCGGAACCGCTGGCGCGCGGGTCCTGGGTGCCGAACCAGCGGCTGAGCAGGACGGCGAAGGAGAGGGAACCGAGCAGGTAGGCGAGGATCGCCAGTAGCCAGACCATGGATTCCACCGAGGACGAGGATGTCCTCGATTCTAACGGGGCGGCGCACGCTTGTCGTGGCATCCCTTGGAGCGGGTAGCGAAGTGGACAGAGTTTTTATCGAAGGCTTGGAGGTCGATACCGTCATCGGCGTGTACGACTGGGAGCGCGGCATCCGTCAGTGCCTGCGCCTGGACCTGACCCTGGGCTGGGACAACCGTCCGGCCGCCGCGGGCGACGATCTCGCCCTGGCGCTGGACTATGCCGCGTTGTCCGAGCGGGTGCAGGAATTCGCCCGGGAATCGCATTTCCAGTTGGTGGAAACCTTCGCCGAGCGCCTCGCCGAGGTACTGATGGGCGAGCGCGGCATTCCCTGGCTGCGCATCCGCGTGACCAAGCCCGGCGCGGTGCCGGCGGCCCGTGGCGTTGGCGTGGAGATCGAACGCGGATGTCGCTGATCCCGGTCTACCTCGGCCTCGGCAGCAATGTCGAGCGTGAGCGCCACCTGCATGCCGGCCTCGATGCGCTGGCCGGTTTCCTTCATGACCTGCGTTGCTCGCCGGTGTTCGAGAGCGAGCCGGTGGGTATCAAGAGCGGGCCGTTCTTCAACCTGGTGGTGTCTGCCCGCACCGATCTGCCGCTGGCCGAACTGAGCCTGCGACTCAAGCACATCGAGGCCGACAATGGCCGCTATGCGCCAGAGCGCAAGGGGCTGCCGCTGGATATCGACGTGCTGTTCTACGGCGACCTGGTGGGCGATTTCGATGGCCTGGTGCTGCCGCGCGCCGAAGTGCTGAAGAACGCTTTCGTGCTCTGGCCCTTGTCCGAGCTGGCGCCGAACCTGGAGCATCCGGTCGCCCGCCAGCCGCTGGGCGATCTCTGGCGCGAGGCGAGGATCCAGCAGAAGCTCTGGCCGGCGCCATTCGAATGGCGTGGCCAGGCGTTGACTCCCGAAGCGCTGCTTCAGGCCTTTCCGCGTTCTTCCTTGTAGGCCTTGAGTGCGGCGAGGCGCGCACGCTTCAGCGCCTCGCCCAGTTCCGCGCCCTTCAAGCCCTTTTCCACCAGCGGCTTCACGCTGACTGCCCGCGCTGCCTGCGCCGCGCCGAGCAGGTAGGCGGCCTGCGGATAGTCCCGCTGTTCCAGGCCGAGGCGGCCGCGCGCGTCCATCTCGCTGGCGGCGACGAACTCCTCGAAACGCTGCGGGCGGCGATACACGTCGAAGCTCTGCAACAGCTCCAGCAGTGTATTCGGGCGCAGCTCCAGCGCCCGGTGGGCATGGGTGTGGTACTCGCCCACCAGGCGCGCCAGTTCCTGGCAGTCGCGCGGCACCCTGAAGCGCTGGTTCACCGCATCGATCAACGGCACGCCGCGAGCCTCGTGGGCGATATGGCGGGGCCAGTCCGCTTCGCTGGTGAGTCCCTTGCCCAGGTCGTGCAGCAGGCAGGCCCAGCGTACGCTGAGCGGCTGCCGGTGGCGGGCGCATTGCTGCAATACCGACAGGACATGGACGCCGGTATCGATTTCCGGATGGTGGGCCGCCGGCTGCGGTACGCCGAATAGCGCCTCGACTTCCGGGATCAGTTCGGCCAGGGCGCCGCAGTCGTGCAGGACCTGGATGAAGACCTCGGGGTTGGGTTCCATCAGGGCGCGGGAAATTTCCTTCCAACTGCGCTCCGGGGTCAGCGCCTGCAACTCGCCGGATTCCGCCAGTTGGCGCATCAGGGCGAGGGTTTCGGCGGCGACCCGGAAGCCCAGGCCGGCGTAGCGGGCGGCGAAGCGCGCTACGCGCAGGACCCGCAGGGGATCCTCGGCGAACGCCGGGGAAACGTGGCGCAGCAGGCGCGCCTCGAGGTCGGCCTGGCCGCCGTAGGGGTCTATTACCCGGCCCTGTTCGTCCTCGGCCATGGCGTTGATGGTCAGGTCACGGCGAGTCAGGTCTTCCTCCAGGGTCACCTCGGGGCTGGCATGGAAGGTGAAGCCGCCGTAGCCGCGCCCGCTCTTTCGCTCGGTGCGCGCCAGGGCGTATTCCTCGCCGCTCTGCGGATGAAGGAAGACCGGGAAGTCGGCGCCCACCGGGCGGTAGCCGCGGGCGAGCATCTCGTCGCTGCTGGCACCGACCACCACCCAGTCGATATCGGTGACCGGACGGCCGAGAAGGCGATCGCGCACGGCGCCGCCGACCTTGTAAATCTGCATGGGAATCCTCCGCGTGATAGGCGGAAGTCTACCCCAGGGTGTCCTAGCGGGCGCGTGGAAGCTGCCGGAGCAGGGCGCCGACCGCCAGTTCGAGCTGTTCCGGATTGGCCCTGGCGGGGCTGAGGCCGGTGCTTACCATACCTTCCCAGAGAACGCGCTCCTCCAGGTCGACCAGGCGCACGCGCAATGTCCCGGTTTCGTCGCGCAGGCGGTGGATCGCCAGATAAGGCCCCATGCCGGATGTGGGCGGAAGGTCGGGGCGGAACTCCAGCGGTGCGTCGCGTAGCGCCAGCCAGTAGTAGACGCGGAATTGCGGGGTAGCGCTCTCGTGGTAGCCGTGGGCCGCCAGTCCCTGGCGCAGCTCTGCGTTTATCAGCGGATAGCGGTTGCGGTAGGGAAGGGCGTCGACCGCCTGTTCCGGCGGCATCAACTGGAAACCTTGCAGGCCGGGCAGTCCGGCGCTGGCCGGATGGGTCACCCGGGCGCTGGGGATGTGGCTGGCGCAGGTGGCCAGGACGAGGCAGAGCAGGACGATGGCGAACAGGCGCATGGCGGCTCCCGTGGACGGCCGGCTTCTTGTTCTGCTGTGGGTGGCCCCGACCGTGCCGGCATGCTGGCCGGCGGTCGGGGCGGACGTCAACCGATCAAATGGGCGGGATGATCAGGTCCAGGCGCGGGTAGCCTTCCTCGCCCTCGCTGGCGCCCTTGGGCGGCATGTGGTGGGTCTGCACGAGCTGGTCGCCCTGCAGGGTCTCCAGGTGGATATCGAAGCCCCACAAGCGATGCAGGTGCTTGAGCACGTCGGCGGTGGAGTCGCTCAGCGGCTGGCGGTCGAACTGCTGGTGGCGCAGGGTCAGCGAGCGGTCGCCGCGACGGTCGACGTTCCAGATCTGGATGTTCGGCTCGCGGTTGCCGAGGTTGTACTGCGCCGCCAGGGTCTCGCGGATGGTGCGGTAGCCGGCTTCGTCGTGGATCGCCGCGACCAGCAGGTCGTCCTTCTGGTCGTCGTCGAGAATGCTGAACAGCTTCAGGTCGCGAATCACCTTGGGCGAGAGGAACTGCAGGATGAAGCTTTCGTCCTTGAAGCTCTTCATGGCGAACTTCAGCGTGGCCAGCCAGTCGCTGCCGGCGATATCCGGGAACCAGCGGCGGTCCTCGTCGGTGGGATCCTCGCAGATGCGGCGGATGTCGCGGTACATGGCGAAGCCCAGGGCGTAGGGGTTGATGCCGCTGTAGTAGGGGCTGTCGAAGGACGGCTGGTAGACCACGCTGGTGTGGTATTGCAGGAACTCCATCATGAAGCCGTCGTTGACCAGGCCTTCGTCGTAGAGATCGTTGAGCAGCGTGTAGTGCCAGAAGGTCGCCCAGCCTTCGTTCATCACCTGGGTCTGGCGTTGCGGGTAGAAATACTGGGCGATCTTGCGCACGATGCGGATCACCTCACGCTGCCAGGGCTCCAGCAGCGGCGCGTTCTTCTCGATGAAGTAGAGGATGTTCTCCTGCGGCTCGCTCGGATAGCGCGCCATGGATTGTTCCTTGTCCTTGCCGCCGACGCGCGGGATGGTCCGCCAGAGGTCGTTGACCTGGCGCTGGATCAGTTCCTCGCGCTCCTTCTGCCGCTGCCGCTCCTCTTCCGCGGAAATCGGGTAGGGCCGCTTGTAGCGGTCGACACCGTAGTTCATCAGGGCGTGGCAGGAGTCGAGCAGGTCTTCCACCGCGTCGATCCCGTAGCGCTCCTCGCACTGCATGATGTACTGCTTGGCGAACACCAGGTAATCGATGATCGAACTGGCATCGGTCCAGGTGCGGAACAGGTAGTTGCCCTTGAAGAAACTGTTGTGCCCGTAGCAGGCGTGGGCGATCACCAGCGCCTGCATGCACTGGGTGTTTTCCTCCATCAGGTAGGCGATGCAGGGGTCGGAGTTGATCACGATCTCGTAGGCCAGGCCCATCTGGCCACGCTTGTAGTTCTTTTCCGTGCTGAGGAAGTGCTTGCCGTAGGACCAGTGGTTATAGCCGATCGGCATGCCCACCGAGGCGTAGGCGTCCATCATCTGCTCGGCGGTGATCACCTCGATCTGGTTCGGATAGGTATCCAGGGCATAGCGTTCGGCGATCCTGCTGATTTCCCGGTCGTACTGCTGGATCAGCTCGAAGGTCCATTCCGAGCCGGTGGCGATGGGCTGGCGCTTGCTCATGCGACGAGCCTCCTCTGGAACAGCTCGCGGAACACCGGGTAGATGTCCGATGCCGAGACGATCTGCTGCTGGGCGAAGCTGTCTTCGAAGGCTTCGCGCACGCGCTCGTACTCGAACCACAGGGCCTGGTGTTCGCGCGGGGTGATCTCGACGTAGGTGTAGTACTGGACGAACGGCATGATCTGCTTGAGGAGGATGTCCCGGCACACCGGCGAGTCGTCGTTCCAGTTGTCGCCGTCCGAGGCCTGGGCGGCGTAGATGTTCCACTCATGGGTCGGATAACGCTCGGCCATGATCTCCTGCATCATCTTCAGCGCGCTGGAGACGATGGTGCCGCCGGTCTCGCGGGAGTAGAAGAACTCCTCCTCGTCGACCTCGCGGGCGCTGGTGTGGTGGCGGATGAACACCACTTCGATCTTCTCGTAGTTCCGCTTGAGGAACAGGTAGAGCAGGATGAAGAAGCGCTTGGCGATGTCCTTGGTCGCCTGGGTCATCGAGCCGGAGACGTCCATCAGGCAGAACATCACCGCCTTGGAGGTGGGGTTGGGCTGCTTGACCAGCAGGTTGTACTTGAGATCGAAGGTGTCGAGGAACGGCACCCGGTCGATGCGCGCGCGGAGCTTGGCGATTTCCAGCTCGAGTTCCTGGATATCGCCGAGGTTGTCCGGCTCTTCGCGCTTGATCCGCTCCAGTTCCTTCAGCGCCGCGCGCAGCTTGGCCCGGCTGCCGCCGGACAGCGCGATGCGCCGCGCATGGGCCGAGCGCAGGGTGCGGACGATGTTGATGCGCGACGGGTTGCCGTCGTTGCTGATGCCGGCGCGGACGGTCTTGAAGGTGTCGGTGCCGGTGATGTGGCGCTTGACCAGGTTGGGCAGCTCCAGGTCCTCGAACATGAAGTCGAGGAATTCCTCCTGGGTGATCTGGAAGACGAAGTCGTCCATGCCTTCGCCGCTGTTGCTGGCCTTGCCGCCGCCGCGGCCGCCCCCGCCGCCGGATGGGCGGGCGATGTGCTCGCCGGCGGTGAATTCCTTGTTGCCGGGGTGGACGACGGTCTGCCGCCCGCCGCGGCCATGGTGCAGCACCGGTTCGTCGATATCGCGCCCGGGAATGCTGATCTGCTCGCCGTGCTCCATGTCGGTAATGGAACGCCGGCTGACGGCCTCCTCGACGGCCTTCTTGATGTGTTCACGGTAGCGCCTCAGGAAGCGCTGGCGGTTCACCGTGCTCTTGTTCTTGCCGTTCAGACGCCGGTCGATGACGTAGCTCATGAATGCTCCTCAGGGCCTGTGGCGCCCCGCCGGAGCGGAGGCGCCGAGGTCCGAATGCGACGGCGACCGGTACGGTCGCAGCGACCGTACCGATGGCAGACTACTGCGACTTGCGAACCCGCAGGTACCATTCCGACAGCAGGCGGACCTGCTTCTCGGTGTAGCCGCGCTCGACCATGCGTTTGACGAAGTCGTTGTGCTTCTGCTGGTCCTCCTTGCTGGCCTTGGCGTTGAAGCTGATGACCGGAAGCAGGTCCTCGGTGTTGGAGAACATCTTCTTCTCGATCACTACGCGCAGCTTCTCGTAGGACAGCCAGCTCGGGTTCTTGCCGTTGTTGCCGGCGCGGGCGCGCAGCACGAAGTTGACGATCTCGTTGCGGAAGTCCTTCGGGTTGCTGATGCCGGCGGGTTTCTCGATCTTCTCCAGTTCCTCGTTGAGAGCGGCGCGGTTGAGGATCTCGCCGGTTTCCGGGTCGCGGTATTCCTGGTCCTGGATCCAGAAGTCGGCGTACAGCACATAGCGGTCGAAGATGTTCTGACCGTATTCGCTGTAGGACTCCAGGTAGGCGGTCTGGATTTCCTTGCCGATGAACTCGACGTAGCGCGGCGCCAGGTATTCCTTGATGAAGCGCAGGTAGCGCTCGCGGGTTTCCGGCTGGAACTGTTCCTGCTCGATCTGCTGTTCGAGGACGTAGAGCAGGTGCACCGGGTTGGCCGCTACCTCGTGCGGGTCGAAGTTGAATACCTTGGAGAGGATCTTGAAGGCGAAGCGGGTGGAAAGCCCGGCCATGCCTTCGTCGACCCCGGCCGAGTCGCGGTATTCCTGGATCGACTTGGCCTTGGGATCGGTATCTTTCAGGTTTTCGCCGTCATATACCCGCATCTTCGAGTAGATATTCGAGTTTTCCGGCTCTTTCAGCCTCGACAGCACGGAGAACTGCGAGAGCATCTTCAGGGTGTCCGGCGCGCAGTGGGCATGCGCCAGCGAGCTGTTGACCAGCAACTTGTCGTAGATCTTGATCTCGTCCGCCACGCGCAGGCAGTACGGCACCTTGACGATGTAGATGCGGTCGATGAAGGCCTCGTTGTTCTTGTTGTTGCGGAAGCTGTGCCATTCCGACTCGTTGGAGTGAGCCAGAATGATGCCGCTGTAGGGCAGGGCACCGAGGCCTTCGGTGCTGTTGTAGTTGCCTTCCTGGGTCGCGGTCAGCAGCGGGTGCAGGACCTTGATCGGGGCCTTGAACATCTCGACGAATTCCATCAGGCCCTGGTTGGCCCGGCAGAGGGCGCCCGAATAGCTGTAGGCGTCCGCGTCGTTCTGCGGGTATTCCTCCAGCTTGCGGATGTCGACCTTGCCGACCAGCGCGGATATGTCCTGGTTGTTCTCGTCGCCGGGCTCGGTCTTGGCGATGGCGATCTGGTTGAGGATCGAGGGGTACAGCTTGACCACGCGGAACTGGCTGATGTCGCCGCCGAACTCGTTGAGGCGCTTGGTTGCCCAGGGCGACATGATCGAGCGCAGGTAGCGCCTCGGGATGCCGTAGTCCTCCTCGAGGATGGCGCCGTCTTCGTCGGGGTTGAACAAGCCCAGCGGCGACTCGAAGACCGGCGAGCCCTTGATCGCGTAGAAGGGCACCTTCTCCATCAGTTGCTTGAGTTTTTCCGCCAGGGAGGATTTACCGCCGCCGACCGGGCCGAGCAGGTAAAGGATCTGCTTCTTCTCCTCCAGGCCCTGGGCCGCGTGGCGGAAGAACGCGACGATCTGGTCGATGCATTCCTCCATGCCGTGGAAGTCGGCGAACGCCGGGTAGCGGCGAATCACCTTGTTGGAGAAGATCCGCGACAGCCTGGAGTCCACCGAGGTGTCCAGCAACTCCGGCTCGCCGATCGCCATCAGCAGGCGCTCGGCGGCGGAGGCATAGGCTGTCTTGTCTTGCTTGCAGAGGTCGAGATATTCCTGGAGGGAATATTCCTCTTGGCGGGTCGCTTCGAAGCGTTCCTGGAAGTGACTGAAAATGCTCATGACGTCTCCTCGCTCGATGCAGTGAGCCGGCGCGGGATCGGTCGTGCGGGTGCGGGGGGGCCGCCAGCCAGGCCGGCGAGAATCCCCCAGACTCCGTCGCTGCACGGTGCTTCCCTTTCCGCCAGCGCTCCTAACGGTCACAGCCGATGGCCCGGAAGCCGGTGTGCCGGCTCTCCCCTGTTTTGGATGGCCTGAGGAAAAGAATAGTTCGTTCTGGACGGAGTAAAGGAAGAAAGGCGAGAGAAGTTACAGTTTTTTTGGCGGGGTAGCGGCGCGGCCTACTCCGCTTCGCCGCTGCTGGTATCCGCGGGATAGACGCTGCGCCATAGCTCGAAGCCGCCGTCGAGGCTGTAGACGTCGCTGAAGCCCTGCTGGATGAAATAGGCGGCGGCGCTCTGGCTGGAGTTGCCGTGGTAACAGACCACCACCAGCGGAGCGTCGAGGTCGGCGGCGGCGATGAAGTCCGCCACCGAGTGGTTGTCGATGTGCCGCGAGCCGCTGATATGGCCGACAGCGAAGCTCTGCGGGTCGCGGATGTCGACCACCTGGGCGCCGTTTTCGCGGAGCTGGCGGGCCTGTTCGGGGGCGATGCGCTGGAAGGTGTCGCTCATGTCGGGGTACCTGTGTACAGGGCGTCCACCGGACGCCGGGGATTCATGCGGGCGTGGCGGCGGGTCTGGCCGGCGCGCGCTGTTCGGCGCAATCGCAGCTCAGGCGTTCGCCGCTGTCGACGTTCAACAGGGTCATCCGCGCGCCCCAGACGCAGCCGGTATCCAGGGCGAACAGGCCGGGCTCGTCGCAGTGGCCTTCGAGGGCCGCCCAGTGGCCGAAGATGATCTTCTCGCCGCGAGTCTTGCGCGAAGGGAAGCTGAACCAGGGGGCGTAGCCGGGCGGTGCGGTGTCGAGGCCTTCCTTGCTCTTCAGGTCGAGCTTGCCATCTTCGGTGCAGAAACGCATGCGGGTGAAGTAGTTGGTGATCACCCTCAGGCGATCGATGCCATGCAGCTTCTTGTCCCACTTGGCCGGCTCGTTGCCGTACATGCCGTCGAGGAACAGCGGCAGGCGCTGGTCGTCGCGCAATGCTTGCTCCACCTCGGCTGCGCGCAGGCGGGCTTTTTCCAGGCTCCACTGCGGGGGGATGCCGGCATGCACCAGGGCGACCTTGCGTTGTTCGTCGTAGTGCAGCAGCGGCAGGCGACGCAGCCAGTCGAGCAGTGGCTCGCGGTCCGGCGCCTCGAGGATTTCCCGCAGCGTGTCGGACTTCTTCAGGCGCTCGGACTTGTGCGCCACCGCCAGCAGGTGCAGGTCGTGGTTGCCCAGGACGCTGACCACCGACTCGCGCATGGCATAAAGGAAGCGCAGCGTCTCCAGGGACTGCGGGCCGCGGTTGACCAGGTCGCCGACCAGCCACAGGCGGTCCTTGGCCGGGTCGAAGGCGACGCGCTCCAGCAGGCATTTCAGGGGATCCAGGCAACCCTGCAGGTCGCCTACCGCGTAGACCGCCATCAGTGCAGCGCTCCCGGTACGGCCAGGCGAAACACCGGGATCGCGGCGTCGAAGGCGATTCCGTCGCTGCCGAGCATCTGATAGCTGCCGCGCATGCTGCCGACCCGGGTCGCCAGCACCGTGCCGCTGGTGTAGGTGTGTTGCGCGCCGGGGGCGATCAGCGGTTGCTCGCCGACCACGCCGGCGCCGCGAACTTCCTGGGTACGGCCGTCGCCGTCGGTGATGATCCAGTGGCGCGACAGCAGTTGGGCCGGAACCTCGCTCTGGTTCTCGATGGTCACCGTGTAGGCGAAGGCGAAACGGTTCTGCTCCGGGGCGGACTGTTCCGGAAGGTAGCGGGTGTCGACCCTGACGTTGACCTGGTGCTGGGTATCGCTCATACGGCTTGCCTGATTCCTGACGAGTGTCTCACCAGACTAACGATTGCCTGGCAGCTCGGCCAGCCGGTTGGCCAGGCGGACGAATGCGGCCAGGTCGAGTTGTTCGGGACGAAGGGTCGGATCGACCTCTGCGGCCTCGATGTCCTCGACGCTCAGGAGAGGCTTGAGGGTGTTGCGCAGGGTCTTGCGGCGCTGGTTGAAGGCCTCGCGGACCACCCGTTCGAGCAGTTTCGGGTCGCGTGCCGGATGGGGCGGCTCGGCGAAGGGGGTGAGACGGACGATGGCCGAGTCGACCTTGGGCGGCGGGTTGAACGCGCCGGGGCCGACGTTGAACAGGTGCTCCACCCGACAGTGATACTGGACCATGATCGAGAGCCGGCCCCAGTCTCCGCCGCCCGGCGTGGCCGCCAGGCGCTCGACCACTTCCTTCTGCAGCATGAAGTGCATGTCCTCGATCACCGGCGCGTGCTCCAGCAGATGGAAGATCAGTGGCGTGGAGATGTTGTAGGGCAGGTTGCCGACCACTCGCAGCTTCTCGCCGCTCTCCACCAGCGAGGTGAAATCGAACTTGAGGGCGTCGCCCTGGTGCAGGCTGAAGCGCGACTCGAGGCCGAATTTCAGCTTCAACAGGGGGATCAGGTCCTGGTCGAGCTCGATCACGTCCAGGCGTGCGCCGCTGCCCAGCAGTCCCTCGGTCAGGGCGCCCTGGCCCGGGCCGATCTCCAGCAGGCGCTGACCCTCGCGGGCATGGATGGCACGGAGGATGCGGTGAATCACCCCGGCATCGTGCAGGAAGTTCTGGCCGAAGCGCTTGCGCGCGCGGTGTTGGTAAAGCTCGGACATTGGAAACGGTTCCAGGCTGCGGGCCCCAGGCCAAGGCGGGAGGCGCGGATGCGAAAGGGCGCCATTTTAACAGCGAAGCGTCGGGCCGGCAGGGCTAAACGATGGCCGACCGCCGTCAGCAGCGGCTGGCCGCCATCTGGTAGGCGGTTTCCAGGGCGACCTGCAGGCTGCCGCTATCGATGCGGCCGCTGCCGGCCAGGTCGAGGGCGGTACCGTGGTCGACAGAGGTGCGGATGATCGGCAGGCCGAGGGTCACGTTCACGGCGGCACCGAAGCCCTTGTACTTGAGCACGGGGAGACCCTGGTCGTGGTACATCGCCAGCACCGCGTCGCAATGCTCCAGGTGCTTGGGGGTGAAGAGGGTGTCGGCCGGCAGCGGGCCGATCAGGTCGAGGCCTTCGCCACGCAGGCGCTCGAGGCAGGGTTCGATCACCTCGATCTCTTCCCGGCCCAGGTGACCGCCTTCGCCGGCGTGCGGGTTGAGTCCGCAGACCAGGATGCGCGGATGGGCGATGCCGAACTTGTCGCGCAGGTCGGCGTGGAGGATGCGCGCGACCCGGGACAGGCGCTCGTCGCTAATGGCGTCGGCGACCTCGCGCAGCGGCAGGTGGGTGGTCGCCAGGGCCACGCGCAGGCCGCGAGTGGCCAGCATCATCACCACCTGGGCGGTGTGGGTGAGGTCGGCGAGGAATTCGGTATGGCCGGAAAAGGGGATTCCGGCTTCGTTGATCACGCCCTTGTGTACCGGTGCGGTGATCATCCCGGCGAAGTGCCCGTCGAGGCAGCCCTGAGCGGCGTGGGTCAGGGTTTCCAGGACGTAGGCGGCGTTGGCGCGGTCCAATTGCCCGGGGCGGACCGGGGCGGCCAGCGGCGTATCCCATACGTACAGTTGGCCGGCCTTGGCCGGTCGCTCTGGCCAGGCGGCCGGGGAAACGTCCTTAAGGTCGATCGCCAGGCCCAGTTGGCCGGCGCGCTCTTGCAGGAGCGTGCGGCTGGCGATGGCGATCAGGGGGTGGGGCTGGGCGGAGCGGGCGAGCAGCAGGCACAGATCGGGTCCGATACCTGCCGGCTCGCCGGGAGTGAGCGCGAAGCGCAGGCTCACTGCTTGATTTCCACGTAGGCCTCGTCGCGGATCTGCCGCAGCCAGGCTTGCAGTTCCTCGTCGTACTTGCGGTTGCGCAGAACGCTTACCGCCTGCTGCTCGCGGAACTTCTCGCTGCTGTCGGTGGCGCGACGGCCGAGGACCTGCAGGATGTGCCAGCCGAACTGCGAGCGGAACGGCTTGGACAGCTCGCCCTGCGGGGTATCGTTCATCACCTGGCGGAACTCGGGCACCAGGGCTTCCGGGTCGATCCAGTTCAGGTCGCCGCCGTTGAGGGCGGAACCCGGATCTTCGGAGAAGCTCTTCGCCAGTTCGCCGAAGTCCTCCCCGGACTGGATGCGCTCGTACAGCTTCTGCGCCAGCTTCTCGGTCTCCGCTTCGCTGCGGATTTCGCTGGGCTTGAGCAGGATATGGCGGACATGCACCTCGTCACGGACCATCTTGCTGCCGCCGCGCTTCTCTTCCAGCTTGAGGATGATGAAGCCGCCGGGGGTGCGGACAGGCTCGGTGACGTCGCCGACGGCCAGGGAGCCGATCATGCTGTCGAACGGCTGCGGCAACTGGGCGGCCTTGCGCCAGCCGATCTCGCCGCCTTCCAGGGCGTTGTCGCCGGCCGAGCGGGAAATCGCCAGTTGGCCGAAGTCGGCGCCCTGCTTGAGCTGCTGGTAGAGCTCCTGGGCCTGCTTTGCGGCGGCCTGGATCACGTCCGAGGACGCGGCTTCCGGCACCGGGATCAGGATATTGGCCAGGCGGTACTCTTCGGAAAGCTGGATCTTGCCCATGTCCGAGGCAAGGAAGTTCTTCACCTCCTGCTCGCTGACCTGGATGCGCTCGGCGACCCGGCGCTGGCGCACACGGCTGATCACCATCTCGCGACGGACCTGCTCGCGGGCGTCGGCGTAGGACAGGCCGTCGCGGGTGAGGGCGGCCTGGAACTGCTCCAGGCTCATGCCGTTGCGCTGGGCGATGGTGCCCATCGCCTGGTTCAGCTCCTCGTCGGAGATACGGATGCCGGAGCGGTCGCCGATCTGCTGCTGGATGTTCTCGATGATCAGGCGTTCCAGCACCTGCTGGGTCAGCACGTGCTCGGGCGGCAGCGGCGCACCGCGCTTGAGCAGCGTCTGGTGCACTTCACGCAGGCGCTGGTCGAGCTGGCTCTGCATGATCACATCGTTGTCGACGATGGCGACGACCCGGTCCAGTGGTACCACTTCGGCATGCGCGAAGGAGCAAAGGAGTGCTGCGCCCAATGCAAGGGGGCGCAGCCGGTTACATAGCTTGATCTTCACGTTGACGATAACCTTGGATGCCTTTGTCGAGGAACATTTCCGTCTTGTTGCCCACGATGCCGCCGAGGCCCTTCAGGACGATCTGCAGGAAGATGCCGCGGTCGGCCTTCTCGCTCTGCACGAGGAAGGCGTCATCGTCCACATCCAGCCAGTAGCGGTTGATCAGGCGCAGCTTCCAGCAGCAGCTGTCGTATTCGAAGCCGCCGAAGGCCTCGAGTGTGCGGTTCTTGTTGTAGTCGTACTGCCAGCGGGCGAGCACGGACCACTGCGGCACCAGCGGCCAGATGACCGAGAAGTCGTGCTGCTTGATGATGTCGTTTTCGCGACCATATTCGAAGCGCCCGGTGGAGCTGTTGAAGCGACGGGAGTCTTCGCGATAGCGATAGCCCGCATTGACGACCTTGTTCGGGTTGTTTTCCGGTTGGTAGTGGAACATTGCACTGCCGGACTCGGTGCGGCTGGTGTTTGGGTTCCAATTGAAATCGGAAGTGACATTCCAGTCACGATTGAAGCGGTACAGACCGGCCAGGGCATAAGGTGACCGCCAACTGTCGGTGTCTGGTCTCTTTACTTCTGGCAGAGCTGGATCTTCCAGCCTCTTTTGTTCCAAGAGATCCAGATCTTTTTCGCTCAGGCCTGGCAACTGGACTCGGCGATCACGGAAGTAGTAGATCTGGCCGGCACTCAGTGTGGCACGTTCAAAACCGTTCGATTCGATGAAGCGAGTCGTCACGCCCAAGGACAGCTGGTTGGCGTCGCCGATGCGGTCGCGGCCTGAGAAGCGGTTCTCACGCCATAGCGAGTCGTAGCTGAATGACGGTTCGCTGGTGTCGAAGACCGGGATATTTTCCTGGTTCTTGTATGGCACGTACAGGTACATGGCGCGAGGTTCCAGGGTCTGGCGGAACTGGGTGCCTGCGAAGCTGGTGTCCCGGTCGAAGTACAGGCCGCTGTCGATCTTGACCAGTGGTAGCGAGCGGTCCTGATTGCTATCGAAGGTTTCCTGATAGACGTTGAGGGAGTTCTTGCCCTTGCTGTCCAGATCCAGATCATATTTGGTGTAGAGATACTTCAGCGTCGGCGTCAGGTACCCCCAACTACGGGTCATCGGCAGGCTGACGCCAGGCTCGAGATGCATGCGGTCGCCGGTGGCACGGGCCAGGCCTTCCAGATAAGCGTCTGGGCGCTGTCCACGGATGCTGCCGTCATCGTTGAAGTAGACATTCTCGTCGAGGTCGCGGTCGAAGCGAACGAACTCGGTGGAGTAATCCAGTTTCAGGCCGCCCGGGTTATAGGGAAGGAAGCCGTTGAAGGTGATCTGCGGCAGGCGATCATAGGGCGTAATGTCAGTGGTGGTCGCCAACTGATACGACTGTGCGTTCAGGCGTGCTGTGAAGGTATCGCCACGATAGGTTAGGGCTCCCTGCTGGTTGACGTAAGTAGTACTGCCCACCTGCAGGTCACTGTTCAGGTCCTGAAAGTAATAGGGATCGCTGATCCGCGTGTAGTCGACCTCGGCCAGCCAGCGCGAATCGAGGCCGGTGGTGTTCTTGAGGCCGTACAGCCAGCGGTCCTTGCTGTAGTCCGGGAAGTTCTCGCGGTGGTCGTCCTTGTCGTTCAGGTAGGCGGCCGTCACCATCCCTTCGCTGCTGTGGGTCAGGTAGCGGAACTCGCCTTCCAGCATCATGCCGCGCTTGGCCATGTAGCGTGGGTACAACGTGGCGTCGTAGTTCGGCGCCAGGTTGAAGTAGTACGGGGTGACCAGGGTGAAGCCGGTGTCGCTGGTGCTGCTGAAGCTCGGCGGCAGGAAGCCGGACTGGCGGCGGTCGTCGATCGGGAAATAGATGTACGGGGTGTAGAACACCGGGAAATCTTTGACCCGCAGGGTCGCGTTGGTCGCGGTGCCGAAGCCGGTGGCCGGGTTCAGCTTGACGTTGTTGCCCTTCAGGGTCCAGGCGTTGCTGCTCGGTTCGCAGCGGGTGTAGGTGCCATCCTTGAGCATGATGATGGCGTTCTCGCTGCGCTTGGCGTAGAGCGCGCTGCCGCGGGCATGGGCCTTGTGGATCACGTACTCGGCGTTGTCGACCTGGGCTTCGCCGTTGTCCAACTGGACCTGGGCGTGGTCGCCGACCACCAGCATGCCCTTGTCGCGCAGCTTGACGTTGCCGACCAGTTCGCCGCGGTTTTCCAGCTGGTGCAGGTTGGCCTCGTCGCCTTCCACCTGCATGCTGCCCTGGCGCAGGACCACGTCGCCGGCGAGGGTGGCGATCTGTTTTTCCTGCTCGTAGCGCGAAGCCTTGGCGGATACGTAGGTCGGGCTCTCGTCGCTGGGCGCGCCGTCATCCATGCCCGGACGCACCGGCTCGATGTAGGAGCCGCCGCAATAGGGGCCGATTTCCGCCAACTGGGCGGCGGTCAGTTTTTCCCGAGGAATCCAGTCGAGGTGCGAGTAGTCCGCACTGCGGGATTTCAGCGCGCGACCGCCGGACTCGGTGACCAGGCGCTGGGTCGGCTCTGCCTCGACGGTTTCGCCTCCGCTGCCGGATACACTGGTGCCCGCCGCGGCGGTGCTGACCGAGGTCGCGGTATGCGCCGGGCGCGGTGGCAGGTTGGCATTGGCGTTCTGCAGCGGGGAGCAATCCCAGCCGCCGGTGGCCGATACCTTGCAGTCGAACTGATCGGCGGCCTGTACAGTCAATGCTGCGACCGGCTGCAGAGCCAGCAGGCTGCCGGTGACCAGCAGGGGAAACTTTCTTCGAAACACGAGGGATTTCACTGCCATCTTGTTAATCCGGGCTTCCTGCGCGCCATCGGCCCGGTGGGCCGCACGCCTCTCGATGGGCTGAAAAAGATGCTGGATAATAAAGCATGACCTGCGCAACGGCTAGGGCCGTGGAGAACCCCGTAAATGTCTGATGATGCCCGTTTCCAGCAGCTGAATCGCTGGTTGGACTCTTGTTTGCCCGAGTTGTTCGTTGCCGAAGGTTGGAGGGAAGTGCCTCCCGCCGAACTAATCCCGGCCAGTAGCGACGCCAGCTTCCGTCGTTATTTCCGCTGGCAGGGAGGGGACCGCAGCCTGGTGGTGATGGACGCGCCGCCGCCCCAGGAAGACTGCCGACCGTTCGTCAAGGTCGCCGGACTGCTCGCCGGAGCCGGCGTGCATGTGCCGAGGATTCTCGCCCAGGATCTGGAGAACGGTTTCCTGCTGCTCAGTGACCTGGGCCGGCAGACCTACCTCGACGTGCTTCATCCCGGGAATGCCGACGAGCTGTTCGAACCGGCCCTGGATGCGCTGATCGCCTTCCAGAAGGTCGATGTCGCCGGTGTCCTGCCTGCCTACGACGAAGCGGTGCTGCGCCGCGAGCTGGAGCTGTTCCCCGACTGGTACCTGGCCCGCCACCTCGGCGTGGAGCTGGAGGGCGAGACGCTGGCCCGCTGGAAACGGATCTGCGACCTGCTGGTACGCAGCGCGCTGGAGCAACCGCGGGTGTTCGTCCATCGCGACTATATGCCGCGCAATCTGATGCTCAGCGAGCCCAACCCGGGCGTCCTCGACTTCCAGGACGCCCTGCACGGCCCGGTCACATACGATGTCACCTGCCTGTACAAGGATGCCTTCGTCAGTTGGCCGGAGCCGCGCGTGCATGCCGCGCTGAGTCGTTACTGGAAGAAGGCGACCTGGGCCGGCATCCCGCTGCCGCCAAGCTTCGAGGACTTCCTCCGCGCCAGCGACCTGATGGGCGTGCAGCGCCACCTGAAGGTGATTGGCATCTTCGCCCGTATCTGTCACCGCGACGGCAAGCCGCGCTACCTGGGTGACGTGCCGCGCTTCTTCCGTTATCTGGAAACCGCCGTGGCGCGCCGTCCCGAGCTGGCCGAACTGGGCGAGCTGCTGGCCTCTCTGCCGCAGGGAGCCGAGGCATGAAGGCGATGATCCTCGCCGCCGGCCGTGGCGAGCGCATGCGGCCGACCACCCTGCACACGCCCAAGCCGCTGATCGAGGCCGCCGGCGTGCCATTGATCGAGCGTCAGTTGCTGGCGCTGCGCCAGGCCGGAGTCGACGACTGGGTGATCAACCATGCCTGGCTTGGCGAGCAGATCGAGGCCTATCTCGGCGACGGCTCGCGCCTGGGCGGGCGGATCGCCTATTCGCCCGAGGGAGAACCGCTGGAAACCGGCGGTGGAATCTTCCGCGCCCTGCCGTTGCTCGGCGAGCAGCCGTTCCTGTTGCTCAACGGCGATGTCTGGAGCGACTTCGACTACTCTCGGCTGCATCTTGCCGACGGCGACCTGGCGCATCTGGTGCTGGTCGACAACCCGGCGCACCATCCCGCCGGCGATTTCCACCTGGATGCCGGCGGACGGGTGGGCGAGACCCGCGAAGCGGGCGGCAACCTGACCTACAGCGGGATCGCCGTACTGCATCCCGCGCTGTTCGAGGGCTGCCAGCCGGGCGCCTTCAAGCTGGCGCCGCTATTGCGCAAGGCCATCGCCGCGGGGCGGGTCAGCGGCGAACATTATCGTGGGCACTGGGTCGACGTCGGTACTCACGAGCGCCTGGCGGAAGTCGAGCGATTGCTGGCGGAGCACGCCTGAGATGCTTTGGCCCGCTACGCTGATCGGAGCCGGAGCCGGCTGGGCCCTGGCCAGCATCCCCGGCGCCCTGCTCGGCGGCCTGCTGGGGCAACTGCTGGACCGCAGGTTACGCCTGGAGTCCTGGCGCGGCCTGCTGGCGCGCTTGCGCGGGCGGGCGGTGAACGATGAGGACGACCTGCTGTTCCAGTTGCTCGGCTATCTGGCCAAGAGCGGCGGGCGGGTGGAGGAAATGCATATCCGCCAGGCGCGCGAGGAGATGGCGTTGCGCAAGCTCGATAGGCGAGCCCAGCGGCGTGCCATCGCGTCCTTCGGCAAGGGCAAGGCCGGCATCGCCCATCTGCAGGAGGAGGTCGCGCGTCTGAAAGGCGAACGTGCGGAGGCAGTATTGCTCGCCTGCTGGCGGATGGCCTGGGCTGGCGGCGTGCTCAGCCAGTCGGCGCGACAACTGGTGTTGCAATGGGGGCGCTGGCTGGGTTGGTCGGCGGAGCGAACGGAACGCTTGTCGGCGCGGGTCATGCCGAAGCGGACGCGCGCTGTCGCCCGGGATAGCTACCGTGAGGCCCTGCTGCTGCTCGGCGTGGAGGCCGGAAGCGAGCCGGCGCTGATCAAACGCGCCTATCGCAAGCTGATCAGCCAGCACCATCCGGACAAACTGGCGGGAGCCGGCGCCAGCGTCGAGCGCGTGCGTGCGGCTACCGAGAAAACCCGTGAATTGCAGGCGGCCTACGCCCTGGTCCGAGAGCGTGAGGGGTTCCGCTGATCACTCCGCAGGTTTCTGCGCATCGGCCTGCAGGTGAAGGCTGAGCCAGCCGCGGATTCGTCGGTACAGTTGCTCCTGCTCCGCCTTGGGGTCGGCCGGTAGCGCCTGCATCACGATTTGTACGTAGGCCGGGTGTTTCTGCCGCTTGCCGGCCTGCATGCGCAGCCTGGCCGCCTCGCGGTCGGCGCGGGCGTCGCGGTAATAGAAGTCGCCGGTCGCCAGTTTCAGCTTCGGCACCATATCTTCCAGCGCCGGGCGAAAATCGCGCGGTATCTCCGCGGCAACCAGCAGCAGGTTGTGGATTTCCGCAGGCTCCTTCTCCGCCAGGTAGCGTGCCGCCCAATAGGCGCCCGTGCCATGACCGAGCAGGACGACGCTTTTCGGTTCGTGCTGCAGGGCCAGGTCGATGCTCGCCTGCAGGCGCGCCATGACCCGTTCGGCGTGCGCCTTGCGCTGCTCGACCGGATCGATGGCTGGGGGAGGGGCCTGGTCCTCGCTCTGCGCCGGTTCGCCGCTGCCGGCTTCGGCGGTGCTTTCCGGCGCCGGCGCGTTGCCGCTTTCGCCTTTCACGTCAGGCTTGCTTGCGCTGTCCGCGGCGCTGGCGTCCTTGTCGGCGCTGGCGCTGGCGGCGGATTCCGCAGGGCGGGTAACCGGCGCGGTGCTCTGCGGGTCGGGCAGGGCCAGGCTCAGGGTCTGCCAGCCGGCATCCGGCAGTTTGCGCCTTAGCGGGCCGATGGCTTGCGGCCAGTCCGGACTTTCACCATCACCGGGAACCAGGATCACTACACCTTCGGCCTCGGCGGTGTTGGCTGGCAACCAGAGGGTGAGGAAGCTTTCGTCGCCGGCCTTGAGGATCTGCTGGCCGTCCTCCGGCAACTGGCGCTCCAGCCCCTTGGCCTCGTCCTGGCTGCGCTCGCTGACCGCCGGGCGTTCCACGGGGGCCGGCGGCTGGTCCTTGGCGGCCTGCTCTTCGGCTTGAACGAAAGCCGGCGGCAGGAAAGCGGCGGCCAATAGCAGCGGCAGCAGGGCGGAGGGCTTCGGCAGTAGAGAGAAGGCCGGCATTGGAAATTCCCGATAGACAATCCAGAAGGCAGCCTAAACCCAGAGCACTTCTTTGTCAGGCCGAGCCTTCGCATGGTTCGCCGGTCGCGCTCGCGGTAAGGTATGCCCGCTTTTCCTTCCGTTGCGGTGTATTCCGTGGAGTGTCGCCGGCATGTTGCGTCGTTGCTGTCTGCTCTTCTTCTGTCTGCTGTTGAGCCTGCCCGTGCGAGCGGAGGAGTCGGTCGCCTTGCCGCTGACGGCGGAACTACGGACCTGGCTGGCGGAGCATCGGGAATTGCGCGTCGGGGTGGTCACCGAAGCGCCCTATGCCCAATACGACCGCCGCCTGCAACAGTATTCCGGGGCCAACGTGGAGCTGATGGGCTGGCTGGCCACGGCAATGCAGGTGACCTTGCGGTGGCAGGGCTATCCCGACCAGGCGGCGCTCGACGATGCCCTGCGCGCTGGGCGCGTGGATATCGCTCCCGGCCTCAGCCAGACCCCAGCCGGGCTGCGCTTGTGGCTGTTCTCCGATCCCTACCTGCGGGTTTCCCGGCTGGTGGTGGGGAAGCGCGATGGCAGCGGCAGCGTCGAATTGGAACAACTGGAGCGCGATACCCGGGTTGCCGTGCGGGCCGGCAGTTCGGTAGCCGACTACCTCAGCAGCACCTATAGCGGCCTGCAATGGGTGTCGGCCGATTCCGAACGCGAGGTGCTGCGCGCCGTGCTCGCCGGACAGGCACGCTACGCGGTGATCGACGAAGCGCAACTCAGCCGCCTGACCCGCGAACCGGAGTTCGCCGAGCTAGCGGTGGTTGGCGATATCGGCTACCCGCAGCTGCTACGGGTGGCGACCCGTCGCGACTGGCCGGAACTGGCGATGGTGGTCGACCAGGCGTTGCGCTCGCTGCCGCGCAAGTCCCTGGACCAGTTGCACGAGCGCTGGTTGCAACCCAAGTATCCGCGCCTCGGCGAGTCGCCGGGGTTCTGGCAGAACCTGTCGATCCTCCTCGGCCTGCTGCTGGCCGGCGCGCTGGCGGCGGTGTTCCTCCAGCGGCGCCAGCAGCATGCGCTGGAAGCCCGGCTGTACGGCGCCCGCCGCGACCTGGAGCTGCGCCAGGCGGCCGAGGAGGCGCTGCGCCTGACCCAGTTCTCCATCGACAACAGCACCCTGGGCATCCTCTGGGTCAACTGGGACAGCCGCGTACGCTACGCCAACCGCGCCGCCGAACAGATGCTCGGCCATGCCGACGGCCAACTCGTGGACCGTCCGCTGGCCGACTTCGAGCCCGGCCTGGACATGGACCGCTGGTTGAATCTTTGGCGTCGTGCGCGCAATAGCGAGGAGGGCCCGCTCAGCTTCGAGACCCGCTGCCTGCGCGCCGACGGCAGTTGGCTGCCGGCCGACGTCTCGCTTAGCTTCCTGCGCTTCGGCACGTCCGAGTATCTGGTGGTGTTCCTCAGCGACGTCACCGAGCGCCGCCGTGCCCGCGAGGCATTGCAGGAAAGCGAGGCGCGGATGAAGGGCATCGCCTCCAACGTGCCGGGCATGGTCTTCCGCCTGGAGCGCCCGCGGGCCGGCGCGTTTTCCGACTTCGCCTATATCAGCGAGGGCAGCGAGGCGCTGGTCGGCTACAGCGCTCTCGAGCTGATCGAGAGCGGCCGCGGCATTCGTGGCCTGGTCCATCCCGACGACCGCGAGCGCTACTGGTCGAGCCAGATGGCTGCCCTCGACGAGAATCGCGACTGGCATTGGCAGGGCCGCATCCTCACCCGCCAGGGCGAATTGCGCTGGGCCGACATCAAGGCTTCGGCGCGCTGTTTCGAGGATGGTCGCGCGGTCTGGGACGGGGTGGTCTGGGACATCACCGCGAACAAGCAGATCGAACTCGAACTCGGCGAGTCGCGCGCCCAGCTCCGCGAGCTGTCGGCGCACCTGGAGTCGGTGCGGGAGGAGGAGAAGGCGCGTATCGCCCGCGAGGTCCATGATGAGCTGGGCCAGGTGCTGACGGTGCTGAAGCTGGAAACCTCGATGTGCGAGCTGGCCTATGCCGATGCCCAGGAGGGCCTGCGCGAACGCCTGGGCAACATGAAAAAGCTGATCGCCCAGTTGTTCCAACTGGTGCGCGACGTGGCCACCGCACTGCGCCCGCCGATCCTCGACGCCGGAATCGGCTCGGCGGTGGAGTGGCAGGCGCGGCGCTTCGAGGCGCGCACGCAGATTCCCTGCCTGGTGGAGGTGCCGGAGAACTCGCCGCAGTTGGTCGACGCCAAGGCTATCGGCCTGTTCCGCATCCTCCAGGAGGCGTTGACCAATGTCATGCGGCATGCCGAGGCGCATACTGTGCAACTGCGTCTGCTGCGCGAGGGCGACGAGCTGTGCCTGAGCGTCAGCGACGACGGTCGCGGGTTCGATGTTGCCACGGTGGGGCGTGGCAGTTCCTTCGGCCTGGTCGGCATGCGTGAGCGGGTGCTGATGATGGGCGGTACGCTGGACATCGACAGTGCCCCCGGCGAGGGCACCACGCTCAGCGTGAGGATTCCGCTGGGCGTCGCGAGCCCGTGACAAGAACAACCGCCGGCAAGGCGGAACAGCGTGAGGCAGCAAAGAGTGGTGATCCGAGTCCTGGTCGCTGAAGACCACACGATCGTCAGGGAAGGCATCAAGCAACTGATTGGCATGGCCAAGGACCTGCAGGTGGTCGGCGAGGCCACCAATGGCGAGCAGTTGCTGGAAACCCTGCGCGGAACGCCTTGCGAGGTGGTCCTGCTGGATATCTCCATGCCCGGCGTCAATGGCCTCGAGGCGATTCCGCGGATTCGCGCGCTGAACGAGCCGCCGGCGATCCTGGTGCTGTCGATGCACGACGAGGCGCAGATGGCCGCCCGTGCCCTGAAGATAGGTGCTGCCGGCTATGCCACCAAGGACAGCGATCCGGCATTGCTGCTCACCGCGATCCGCAGGGTCGCCGGCGGCGGACGCTACATCGACCCGGACCTTGCCGATCGGATGGTCTTCGAGGTCGGCCTGACCGATTCGCGTCCGCCCCATGCGCTGCTTTCCGAGCGCGAGTTCTCGGTGTTCGAGCGGCTGGTGCAGGGCGCCAACGTCAACGAGATCGCCCAGCAACTGGCGGTCAGCAACAAGACCATCAGTACCCACAAGGCACGCCTGATGCAGAAGCTCAACGCGCATTCGGTAGCCGACCTGGTGCGCTACGCGATGGAGCACCGCCTGCTCTGACAGGGGCGTTCGCCCAGGTTTTGCTCGCGGCTTGTGCGCCAGGTCCGGTTTTCGCGATCTGCTGTCTACCTGGCTTCCGCGCGGCAGGGAATGATGCTTGCCGGCCAACACGATAAGGAGAAGAAACGATGTTGCCAGCCATGAGGACGGGCCTGTTGTGCGCCCTTCTCGGAGTTACCGCGCCCGCCTGGGCGGAATACGTGACCGTGATTTCCTTCGGCGGCGCCAACAAGGAAGCCCAGGAAACCGCGTTCTACAAACCCTTCAAGAGCGCCACCGGCAATCGCGTGGTGCATGGCTCCTACAATGGCGACCTGGCCAAGCTCAAGCGCATGGTGGAGATCAGCCACGTCTCCTGGGACGTGGTGGAAGTCGAGGCGCCGGAGCTGGCGCGCGGTTGCGAGGAAGGTCTGTTCGAGAAGCTGGACATGGCGAAGGTCGGCGATCCCGCGGATTTCGTTCCCGGCGCGGTGCAGCCCTGCGGAGTCGGCATCTTCGTCTGGACCACGCTGCTTGCCTACAACCCCGGCAAGGTTGCGGGCAGCCCGCAGGGCTGGGCGGATTTCTGGGACGTGAAGAAGTTTCCCGGCAAGCGCGGCCTGCGCTGGGGCGCCAAGTACAGCCTGGAGTTCGCCCTGATGGCCGATGGCGTGGCGCCGAAGGACGTCTACCAGACGCTGGCGACGCCCGCCGGCGTCGAGCGGGCATTCCGCAAGCTCGACGAGCTGAAGCCCTATATCCATTGGTGGAAGTCCGGGCAGGACCCTGTGCGCGACCTGGCTGATGGCACGGTGGTGATGAGTTCGGCCTACAACGGGCGGATCGCCGCGGCGCAGGCCGAGAAGCAGCGCCTGGCAATGGTCTGGAGCGGCGGCGTCTACGATTTCGACTTCTGGGCGCTGCCGGTCGGGGTTTGGAAGAAGCAGTTGGCCGAGGAGTTCATCCGTTTCGCCAGCCAGCCGGAGCAGCAGAAGGCTTTCGCCGAGAACATCGCCTACGGTCCGGCCAACCGCAAGGCGGTAGGCCTGCTCGATCCGCAAGTGGCTGCCAACCTGCCGACCGCGCCGCAGAACATGCAGAACGCGGTGGGTATGAACGTGGCCTTCTGGGCGGAGCACGGCGAGGCCCTGGAGCAGCGTTTCCAGAACTGGGCCAAGCGCTGAGGAGGCCGTTGCGCGCCAGCCGGAGAGCGCTGGCGCGCAAACCTTTGCCCTTCTCGAAAGCCCCTTCCCAGAGCGGTCTGGCCCATTCCGGGGTGCATCTTTTTTGTAGGGCGATTCCTACAAAGAGCTTTCCTTTCCCCTGATAGAAAACTCTCTTGCCGGCCGATTTGCGTCCTGCGCCGGGTTCTCTAGGCTGTTCGCACAGCATCCATAAAACGAACAAAGGTGCGGTTATGGCCGAGACTCAAGGCGGCGATGTACTGGTCAGCTTCCGTGGCGTGCAGAAGAGCTACGACGGCGAGACCCTCATCGTGAAGGATCTCAACCTGGACATTCGCAAGGGCGAATTCCTCACCCTGCTCGGCCCCTCCGGGTCCGGCAAGACCACCAGCCTGATGATGCTGGCCGGTTTCGAAACCCCCACCGCCGGCGAAATCCTCCTGGCCGGTCGCTCGATCAACAATGTCCCTCCGCACAAGCGCGACATCGGCATGGTGTTCCAGAACTATGCGCTGTTCCCGCACATGACCGTGGCCGAGAACCTGGCCTTTCCCCTCAGCGTCCGCGGCATGAGCAAGACCGACGTGAAGGAAAGGGTCAAGCGCGCGTTGTCGATGGTCCAGCTCGACGCCTTCGCCGGGCGTTATCCGGCGCAGCTTTCCGGTGGCCAGCAGCAGCGCGTGGCGCTGGCCCGCGCGCTGGTCTTCGAGCCGCAACTGGTGCTGATGGACGAGCCCCTGGGAGCGCTGGACAAGCAACTTCGCGAGCACATGCAGATGGAAATCAAGCATCTGCACCAGCGCCTCGGCGTCACCGTGGTCTACGTCACCCACGACCAGGGCGAGGCGCTGACCATGTCCGACCGGGTGGCGGTGTTCCACCAGGGCGAAATCCAGCAGATCGAGCCGCCGCGCAATCTCTACGAGCAGCCGCGCAACACCTTCGTGGCCAACTTCATCGGTGAGAACAACCGTCTATCCGGGCAGCTTCTCAGTTGCGACGGCGAGCGCTGCGTGGTCGGACTGCCGCGCGGCGAGAAGGTCGAGGCGCTGGCGGTCAACGTCGGCCAGCCGGGCGAGCCGGTGACCTTGTCGATCCGCCCCGAGCGGGTGCGCCTGAACGGTGCCAGCGAGTCTTGCGTCAACCGTTTCTCCGGCCGCGTGGCCGAGTTCGTCTACCTGGGCGACCACGTGCGTGTGCGCCTGGAGGTCTGCGGCCGCGACGACTTCTTCGTCAAGCAGCCGATCGCCGAGCTGGACCCGACGCTGAGCGTCGGTGATGTGGTTCCGCTGGGCTGGCAGGTCGAGCATGTGAGGGCGCTCGACCCTCTGCCGGCGGCGTGAGCGCCGGCAGTCCCGAACCGTACCGAAGCAACCCTGCACTGTGGAGAGAACAATAATGTCGAAATCCCTGAAAGCGGCCAGCCTGAAGTTCGCCACCCTGGCGGCCGGCCTGGCCTGCGCGGCCCAGGCCATGGCGGTGGACCTGACCGTGGTGTCCTTCGGCGGGGCCAACAAGAGCGCCCAGATCAAGGCGTTCTACGAGCCCTACCAGAAAGCCACCGGCAACAGGATCGTCGCCGGCGAATACAACGGCGAGATGGCCAAGGTCAAGGCCATGGTCGATACCAACAGCGTGTCCTGGGACCTGGTGGAAGTGGAGTCGCCGGAGCTGTCGCGCGGCTGCGACGAAGGCCTGTTCGAGGAACTCGACCCGGCGCAGTTCGGTAAGGCCGAGGACTTCGTGCCCGGCGCCATCCAACCGTGCGGCGTGGGTTTCTTCGTCTGGTCCACGGTGCTCGCCTACAACGCCGACAAGCTGAAAAGCGCGCCGACCAGTTGGGCGGACTTCTGGGACATCAAGAAATTCCCCGGCAAGCGCGGCCTGCGTAAGGGCGCCAAGTACACCCTCGAATTCGCCCTGATGGCCGATGGCGTGGCGCCGAAGGACGTCTACGGCGTGCTCGCCACCAAGGAAGGCCAGGATCGTGCCTTCAAGAAGCTCGACGAGATCAAGTCGAGCATCCAGTGGTGGGAGGCGGGCGCCCAGCCGCCGCAGTACCTGGCTTCCGGCGATGTGGTGATGAGTTCTGCCTACAACGGTCGGATCGCCGCGGTGCAGAAGGAAAGCAACCTGAAGGTGGTATGGAACGGCGGCATCTACGATTTCGACGCCTGGGCCATCCCGAAGGGGGCGAAGAAACAGGAAGAGACCCTGAAGTTCATCGCCTTCTCGGTGCAGCCCCAGCAGCAGAAGACTTACTCGGAAAACATCGCCTACGGTCCGGCCAACAAGCAGGCGGTGCCGCTGCTGGACAAGGCCCTGCTGAAGGACATGCCGACCACTCCGGAAAACATCCAGAACCAGGTGGCAATGGACGTGACCTTCTGGGCCGACTACGGCGAACAACTGGAACAGCGCTTCAACGCCTGGGCGGCCAGGTAATCCTCGCCTGACCCTCCAGTGAGGGCCGGAGGGGCCGCCGCGCGGCGGCTCCTCCTACCGTTCCACACTTTCCAGGGTCGTTCCCGACGGCCCGCTTTTTTTCCGGAGTTCGCTATGGCCACAGCTGTGCCCATGTCCCAGGCCACCGGCAGCACCCTCAAGCAACGCCTGGCGCGCGCCGAGCGGATGAACCGCCTGAAGTCCCAGGCGCTGATCCTGCCCCTGCTGGCCTTCCTGGTCCTGACCTTCCTGGTGCCGATCGCCGCGCTGCTCTACAAGAGCGTGTCCAACCCGGAAGTGGTTCGCTCGTTGCCGCTGACGGTAGAGGCCATCTCCGCCTGGGACGGCAAGTCGCTGCCGGCCGACGCCGTCTACAAGGCGCTCAGCCAGGATCTCGCCGAGGCTCGTCGCAACCAGACCATCGGCGATCTCTCCAAGCGCCTGAACATGGAGCTGGCCGGTTATCGCAGCCTGATGGCGAAGACCGCGCGCAAGCTGCCGTTCAAGGACGAGCCCGCTTCCTACAAGGACGCCATGGAGCAGCTCGACGAGCGCTGGGGCGACCCTGCCTACTGGCAGGTGATCCGTCGCAACGCCAGCAGCTATACGCCCTATTACCTGCTCGCAGCCCTCGACCACCGGATCGACGATCTCGGCGAAGTGGCGCGCGCCACCCCGGACCAGGCCATCTACCTGGACATCTTCGCCCGCACCTTCTGGATGGGCGCGGTGATCACCGTCATCTGCCTGCTGCTGGCCTACCCGCTGGCCTACCTGCTGGCCAACCTGCCGACGCGCAAGAGCAACCTGCTGATGATCCTGGTCCTGCTGCCGTTCTGGACCTCGATCCTGGTGCGTGTCGCCGCCTGGATCGTCCTGCTGCAATCGGGTGGCCTGATCAACGGCGCGCTGCTCAAGCCCGGCCTGATCGACCAGCCGCTGCAACTGGTGTTCAACCGCACCGGCGTATACATCGCGATGGTGCACATCATGCTGCCGTTCATGATCCTGCCGATCTACAGCGTGATGAAGGGCATTTCGCCGAGCTACATGCGCGCCGCGATTTCCCTCGGCTGCCACCCGTTCGCCAGCTTCTGGCGGGTGTATTTCCCACAGACCGTCGCGGGCGTCGGCGCCGGTTGCCTGCTGGTGTTCATCCTGTCCATCGGCTACTACATCACCCCGGCGCTGCTGGGCAGCCCGAACGACCAGATGGTCAGCTACTTCGTCGCCTTCTATACCAACAGCACCATCAACTGGGGCATGGCCACCGCCCTCGGCGGCCTGCTGCTGCTCGCTACCCTGGTGCTCTACGTCGTCTACAGCTGGCTGGTGGGCGCCAGCCGCCTGCGCCTGGGATAGAGCGCCTTCCGAGAAGGCCAACCGATTCCCCTCTCCCTTCGGAAAAAAGGCTGCCCGGAGGGCGGGGAGAGGGGGATCCGCACGAAACACATTGGAGAGCGAGTCATGCTGAGTCCCTACATGTCCCCGGTCGAGCGCCTGTGGTTCTACTCCCTGCGCATCCTCTGCGGCCTGGTACTGCTGTTCCTGGTACTGCCGGTGCTGGTCATCGTGCCGCTGTCGTTCAACTCCGGTACCTTCCTGGTCTACCCGCTGCAAGGGTTCTCCCTGCGCTGGTACGCCGACTTCTTCCAGTCCGCCGAGTGGATGCGCTCGTTGACCAACAGCATGATCGTCGCTCCGGCGGCGACCCTGCTGGCGATGGTCTTCGGCACTCTGGCGGCGATCGGCCTGACCCGCGGCGAGTTCCGCGGCAAGGCACTGGTGATGAGCCTGATGATTTCGCCGATGGTGGTGCCGGTGGTGATCATCGGCGTGGCCAGCTACCTGTTCTTCGCTCCGCTCGGGCTCGGCAACAGCTACCTGTCGCTGATCGTGGTGCATGCGGTGCTCGGCGTGCCGTTCGTGATCATCACCGTCTCCGCGACCCTGCAGGGGTTCAACTACAACCTGGTGCGCGCCGCCGCCAGCCTCGGCGCGCCGCCGCTGACCACCTTCTTCCGGGTGACCCTGCCGCTGATCGCTCCCGGGGTGATCTCCGGCGCGCTGTTCGCCTTCGCCACCTCGTTCGACGAAGTGGTAGTGACCCTCTTCCTCGCCGGCCCCGAGCAGGCCACCCTGCCGCGGCAGATGTTCAGCGGCATTCGCGAGAACCTGAGCCCCACCATTGCCGCCGCGGCGACCTTGCTGATCGGTTTCTCCGTACTGCTGTTGCTGACCCTGGAATGGCTGCGCGGGCGCAGCGAGAAGATGCGTACCGCACAACCCGGCGCCTGAGGCGCAGGGCGCGCCCGGCTTGGTCCGGGCGTCGGCTGCTGCGGCGAAAAGTCGTCATTTTCACCGCCAAAAACCGATAACGGCTACAATGCGCGCCTTCCGTGATCCCCTTTGAGGTGCGCCATGCAACCCTTCGCCATCGCTCCGTCGATCCTTTCCGCCGATTTCGCCCGCCTGGGCGAGGACGTGGACAAGGTGCTCGCCGCCGGTGCCGACATCGTTCACTTCGACGTGATGGACAACCACTACGTGCCGAACCTGACCGTCGGCCCGATGGTCTGCTCGGCGCTGCGCAAGTACGGCGTGAGCGCGCCGATCGACGTGCACCTGATGGTGTCCCCGGTGGATCGCATCATCGGCGACTTCATTGAAGCTGGCGCCACCTACATCACCTTCCATCCGGAAGCTTCCCAGCACATCGACCGTTCCCTGCAACTGATCCGCGACGGCGGGTGCAAGGCAGGCCTGGTGTTCAACCCGGCCACTCCGCTGGAGGTGCTGAAGTACGTGATGGACAAGGTCGACATGGTCCTGCTGATGAGCGTCAACCCCGGCTTCGGCGGGCAGAAATTCATCCCCGGTACCCTCGACAAGTTGCGCGAGGCACGCGCCCTGATCGATGCCTCCGGACGCGAGATCCGCCTGGAGATCGATGGCGGCGTCAACGTCAAGAACATCCGTGAGATCGCCGCGGCGGGCGCCGATACCTTCGTCGCCGGCTCGGCCATCTTCAACGCCCCGGACTACGCCGAGGTCATCCGCGCCATGCATGCCGAACTGGCCCAGGCGCACCAGTAATGAGCGCTGCGGAGCCGTTCTTCGCCACGCGCCTGCCGCGTCTGGTGATGTTCGACCTGGATGGCACGCTGGTCGATTCCGTTCCCGACCTCACCGCCGCGGTCGACAGCATGCTCGCCAGCCTCGGGCGGCCGCCGGCGGGCATCGAGAAGGTCCGCCAGTGGATCGGTAACGGCGCACGCGTCCTGGTGCGTCGCGCCCTGGCCGGAAGCATCGAGCACGACGGCATCGGTGAGGAGGAAACCGAAGTCGCGCTGGCGTTGTTCATGGAGGCCTATGCCGACAGTCATGCGCTCACCGAGGTCTACCCCGGCGTCGTCGACACCCTCAAGTGGCTCAAGCGCAACGGCGTGGAAATGGCGCTGATCACCAACAAGCCGGAGCGCTTCGTCGCTCCGCTGCTGGATGAGATGAAGCTGGGTCGCTATTTTCGCTGGATCATCGGCGGCGACACCCTGCCGCAGCAGAAGCCCGACCCGGCGGCGCTGCTGTTCGTGATGAAGATGGCTGGCATCGAGCCCGAAGATGCGTTGTTCGTCGGTGACTCGCGCAACGACGTGCTCGCCGCCAAAGCTGCCGGCGTGCGCTGCGCGGCGCTGACCTATGGCTACAACCACGGCCGGCCGATCGCCGAGGAAGCGCCCACCCTGGTCATCGACAACCTGCGCGACCTGCTGCCTTGCGCCGACCAGGCCGCTGAGATAGTGTTGCCGGACGACTCCCTTTCCCCCTCCGACCAGCGAGATCAAGCCGTGGCGGTCAGCAAACTCTGGATGAAGGTCATCAAGGCCCTGGCGCGTTGGCGCTGGCGCGCCTGACATCATCCTCCGCCGGATAGCCGGCGCGCGTTTGCACCCTGTTGACCGTTCTCTCCTCCGATGAGGCTGATCATGAATCGCGAAGAATTCCTGCGGCTGGCCGCCGATGGCTACAACCGCATCCCGCTGTCCTTCGAGACCCTTGCCGACTTCGACACGCCGCTGTCGATCTACCTGAAGCTGGCCGACGCGCCGAACTCCTACCTGCTGGAGTCGGTGCAGGGCGGCGAGAAATGGGGGCGCTATTCGATCATCGGCCTGCCGTGCCGCACGGTGCTGCGGGTCTACGACCATCAAGTGCGGATCAGCATCGATGGCATGGAAACCGAGCGCTTCGATTGCGCCGACCCGCTGGCTTTCGTCGAGGAGTTCAAGGCGCGCTACCAGGTGCCCACCGTACCCGGCTTGCCACGTTTCGATGGAGGCCTGGTCGGCTACTTCGGTTACGACTGCGTGCGCTACGTGGAAAAACGCCTGGCCACCTCTCCGAACCCGGACCCGCTGGGCAACCCGGATATCCTGTTGATGGTGTCCGATGCCGTAGTGGTATTCGACAACCTGGCCGGGAAGATCCACGCCATCGTCCTCGCCGATCCCTCCGAGGAAAATGCCTACGAGCGCGGCCAGGCACGTCTGGAGGAGCTGCTGGAGCGTCTGCGCCAGCCGATCACCCCGCGTCGCGGCCTCGACCTCGAGGCGGCCCAGGGCCGGGAGCCGGCGTTTCGTGCCAGCTTCACCCGCGAGGACTATGAAAACGCGGTAGGAAGGATCAAGGACTACATCCTGGCCGGCGACTGCATGCAGGTGGTGCCGTCGCAGCGCATGTCCATCGAGTTCAAGGCGGCGCCCATCGACCTGTACCGCGCGCTGCGCTGTTTCAATCCGACGCCCTACATGTACTTCTTCAACTTCGGCGACTTCCATGTCGTGGGTAGCTCGCCGGAGGTGCTGGTACGGGTCGAGGATGGCCTGGTCACGGTGCGCCCGATCGCCGGTACCCGTCCGCGCGGGATCAACGAAGAGGCCGACCTGGCGCTGGAGCAGGATCTGCTGTCGGACGCCAAGGAGATCGCCGAGCACCTGATGCTGATCGACCTGGGGCGCAACGACGTGGGGCGGGTGTCCGACATCGGCGCGGTGAAGGTCACCGAAAAAATGGTGATCGAACGTTACTCCAACGTCATGCACATCGTGTCCAACGTCACCGGGCAATTGCGCGAGGGGCTCAGCGCGATGGACGCGCTGCGGGCGATCCTGCCGGCGGGTACGCTGTCCGGCGCGCCGAAGATCCGCGCCATGGAGATCATCGACGAGCTGGAGCCGGTCAAGCGTGGAGTCTACGGCGGCGCGGTCGGCTACCTGGCATGGAACGGCAACATGGACACCGCCATTGCCATCCGCACCGCGGTGATCAAGAACGGTGAACTCCACGTGCAGGCCGGCGGCGGTATCGTTGCCGACTCGGTGCCGGCGCTGGAGTGGGAAGAAACCATCAACAAGCGCCGGGCGATGTTCCGCGCCGTGGCGCTGGCCGAGCAGAGCGTCGAGTAAGACGGCGCGAGGCGGAAGAAAAGAAGGCGGATGGCGTTTGCGCCATCCGCCTTTTTTATGCCCGGCTGGACCCTCGCATTGGCTTCGCCCTACGCGGAACCGCTTTCGTAGGGCGAATATCGCGACGCGATATCCGCCAGGCGGAGCATGGTGTCGCTCCCTACGATGCTGGCAACGGCGGGCCGCTCAGGATGCGACGCTATCCGCACCTGGCTGTGCTCGACGGGCGCTTCCGGCTTGGTTCGCGCGCTGGTCGACGTAGGCGGCGAGGTGATCGAGGGCCACGAACTGCATGGCCTTGTGGCTATCGTCGAGGGTCGTCACTGGCAGGGCGATCCGCCCGCATGCCAGGGCCTTGCTGAAGTTTTCCTTGTTCAGGTTGCGAAACCAGCGTTCGCGGACCTGCTCCAGTGGCACCAGGACGTCGCCGAAGATGCGGTAGACCAATTCCACGGTTTCCTGGCGTGGAATTGGAGTGGTAGGGGCGATGGATGGCTGCATGGTATTCCCTCTTGCGGCTACACGTCGTTGAGGGAAATATAGCTCAGGTTGTTTTCTTGTTCAATAGCTGAAGTTGTAGAGCGGGCGAGCGCCAGGCGCTCACCGCACCAGGGACGGGCCGCGCCGGTGGCGTACGGTGGACCACCAGAAGACCCAACCGATCATGCTGATCTGGCGGCTGCGCATGTCCTCCGGCGAGTACTCCTCGTCCGGATATTCCTCGCGGTTGAAGCTGCGCAGGCGAATGCCGCCGCCGGGCAGGCGATAGACGAACTTCACCCGCAGCATGCCGTCATGTTCGAGGGCGTAGATCTCGCCATCGGTGATATGGGTGGTGGCGGTGTCCACGCCGATGGTGGAGCCATCCATGATCAGCGGTTCCATGCTGTTGCCGGTGAGTTGGGCGCAGATCGCCGCCGACGGATCGACGCCCGAGGCACGCAGCGTGGCATAGGAAAAACGCAGCTTGCGCCCCTCTATCTCGCGTACCGCAGTGCGTCCGGCGCCGGCGGACATCTCCACTTCCTTGTACAGCGGCAGTTCCACTTCGTCTTCGTCCAGCGGTGTGTCGCTGTCCCACGGATGCAGCGGTTCCAGCACCAATGGGCTGCCATCGGCCACGGACACGGCACTGCGCGCGGCTGGAGCGCCTTCGCCGGTCTGCAGCCAGACCGGCGAGACGCCCAGGGCCGCCGCGATCTCGATCAGCTTGCGGGTGCTCTGGGCCTTGCCCGAGGTCAGCTTGTGAATGGTGTTCTGCGAAACCCCTGCCGCTTCGGCGAGGGTTTCCTGCTTCAGGTTGCGCATCGCCATGGCCTGCTTGAGGCGAGCGGCGAAGCTGTCGGGCGGGATCTGGGTGCTCTTGTCCATGCTCGGCAATCTACAGGCCGATGAATTTTCTGTAAAGAGCCTAGGTGTTGACGATAAATAGCTTTAGTTGTAATTTCTCTCCCGTCAGAAAGCGGAAGGGGTGAGTTCCACAACTTCCCACCCGCCTTTCAGAGATTTCACATGGGTGCAGGGACGCACCCGGTTGTCGGCGACCGACGATGCAGGTGCCGACTGCTTGGGTGCCGGGGCCATGGGAAAGCGCTCCGGCACCTGAAGGGCCGGAGCGCCGTCCATGCAGACGCTCCGTCCCGCTCATTCATTCTGTCGCCGACCTGCTTCAGGTACGGCGGCGTCGTACAGGGAGTCATTGCCATGTCGCGAGATACGCACTCGCCATTTCCGCGCAGAGGAACGCAGGTCGCCGAACCGGCGCCGCGCATCTGTCATGTTCCATCCATTCGGCCGTCGGGCGTCGGGCACGCCAGGGAGGCTTTCCATGGCTGACCTTGCCGATCACGCCAACGAACTGGTCCTGGCTCGCCTCGACGGCCTCCTGGCGGCGCGCCCGGCGCTGGCCATCCGCGAGTCCGCGGAAGACTGCGAGGACTGCGGCGAGCCCATTCCCCAGGCGCGCCGCCGGGCGGCACCGGGTTGCAGTCGCTGCATCGACTGCCAGGACCGCCACGAGCGCCGTTGAACCGACCTCATGCCGAGCCCTCGCGGGCAGTGAAAGGAGACACGACCGTGATCAAAGCCATCGATGAAATGCTCAAGCTCTGGGCCGAGGAAATGCACGCGCCAGGCAGCAACGGAGGCGGCTACGCCGGCGGCAACCTGATCGCCATGCTGATCGCCAGCAAGGGCGAGGTGGTCCGCGGCCACCGTGGCAGCCGGGTGATCCTCGACCGTGTGGCGGAGGTCGATCGCCTGGTAAATCGCCTACCCGAGGAACTGAAGACCGTGGTGGTGGAGCACTATCTCAATCGCGACAGCTTCCCCGAGCAGAAGTACCGTCACTGCGGTTGCAGCCGCAACACCTTCTATCTGCGCCTGCATGTGGCGCACCAGGGTATCCAGGACGGCCTGCTGCGACGGGCGGCCTGAGTTCCTGGACCGGATCCCGGTCCCCCCTGGAATTTTCCAACCGGCCTTCGGGCCGGTTTTTTTATGCCTGTCGCCCATGGAGGCGGCGAGCCCCATGCACAGCAGCGGACCCTGCACGGTAGAGGCGGGGTCGGGCTGGCGTAGCCATCCTTTTCGTCAGTCGATGCCGGGCTTTTCCATATCGGAAGTGGGTATGCGCTTGCCCGGATGCCTGGCGAAGGTTCCCAGGGCGGTATATCACCCTCATATCGTGGTGCGTCTCCCTCCTATTGCGGTGGATTGTCGAGAAGGCATTGCCGGGCTGGGAATCGGGCGGTAAAAAGTAGTCATTCTTGTAAAGGTGCGTCCCCAGGGAGGCACTCGTGAAGCACCGGAACCCGGCCCTGGCGCCGGGTTTTTTATTGCCCGGGAAAACGTTCGTGCGGACGTTCCCGGCGCTGCCTGCCAAGGAGGGACCCATGGGCAACGAACCGCAGACACTGACGGAAATGCCGCTCTGGGTACTGATCCTGCTCGCCGCGCTGGGCGGCGTCAGCGGCGAGATGTGGCGTGCCGACAAGGCCGGTCTCGGCGGCTGGGCCTTGTTGCGGCGCCTGGCGCTGCGCTCCGGCGCGTCGATCGTCTGCGGCGTGGCGGTGATGCTGCTGGCGTTGGCTTGCGGCGCCGCGCTGCTGTTCGCCGCGGCGCTGGGCAGCCTGACCGCCGCGGCCGGCGCGGAGATCGCCGTCGGTCTCTACGAACGCTGGGCCGCCCGGCGCCTGGGGGTTTGCGAGCTGCCCGAGGAACAGTCGGACGACCGTGGCCCGCATTGAAACTGATCGAAGGAGTCAACCATGCCTGAACAGGCTGTCACGCTCGAGGCTCTGTACGCGGCCATCGAGCAGGTACTGCGTGAGCGTCTGCCGGAGGCGCAGTTGATCGGCTTCTGGCCAGGCGTGCCGGAAAATACCCCGGCGGTTTCCCTGGAAATAGCCGAGCTGCTGCCCGAGCGCGATCCCGGTACCGGCGAGAGCGCCCTGCTGTGCCGCCTGCAGGCGCGGATAATGGTGCCGCCTGGTGCCGATCGCCAGGCGGTATCCATTGCTTGCGGAATCGTTCGGACATTGCGCGAGCAGACCTGGAACCTGTCTCTGGAACCGGCGCGCTTCGTACGCTCGGCCGTCGACGGCAGTCGCGAGGAGCTGAAGAGCCTGCGTGTCTGGCTGGTCGAGTGGACGCAGTCGCTGCGTCTCGGAGACCCGGAGTGGGCCTGGGAGGACCAGCCGCCGGGCAGCCTGATGCTGGGCTTCGACCCGCAGACCGGCCCCGGCCATGAGCCGGACTACTTCGCTCCGGAGGCGTTGGCATGAGCTATGTCAGTGCGGAGCATGACCGCATGCTCGCCGCGATGATCCTGCCCTGCGTGGTGGTCGCCGTGGACCTGGCAGCGGCGCGGGTACGGGTGCGCTCCGGCGACTGGACCAGCGGCTGGCTGCGCTGGCACTCCCTGGCAGCCGGCAAGGTTCGCCACTGGCGTGCGCCGAGCATAGGCGAACAGGGGGTACTGCTCAGTCCGTCGGGCGGAGTGTCAATGGGTACCTTTATTCCCGGTCTGTACGGCGATGCGGGCACGGCGCCGGACAACAGCGCCAGCAGTGAGACCTGGCGTTTCGACGACGGCGCCTCGTTGAGTTACGACTGGGCTGCGCATCGCTACCGCGTCGAGCTGCCCAGCGGCACCGTGGAAGTGAGGGTTGGCGCCAGCGAGGTGCGGGTCAGCGGCGGGGCGGTCAGTCTCAAGGCGCCGAAGATCAGCCTGGAAGGACCGGTGGAGATCGCCGGGACACTGACGGTCAGCGGAGACATCCTCGGCGGCGGCTCGATCATCGACACCGCCGGCAACAGCAACCACCACACCCATTGAACATACGACGGGGCTGCCGAAGGGCGGTCCGTCGAACATTCAACCGGCCCGCGCGAGCGGGCCTTTTCGTTTGCGGAGTTCGCCATGGGCAACACTCACAGCCATTCGGAGCCAGGCGCGGCCTGTCTCTGCCGGAGCGGGAGGGCAGGGCGATGATCGGGATGGATCGCCGTAGCGGGCTACCCCTGTCCGGCCTGGCTCATCTTAAACAGTCCGTCGAGGACATCCTGACCACCCCGTTGGGCAGCAGGCGCATGCGCCCCGAGTACGGCAGCAAGCTGCGGCGGATGGTCGACATGCCGGTGAGCGAAGGCTGGAAAAGCGCCGTGCAGGCCGAGGTAGCCCGTTCCCTGGGGCGCTGGGAACCGCGCATCGCATTGTCTGCCGTGCGAGTCGTCGCAGTCGTCGATGGTCGCGTGGATCTGCTCCTGAGCGGCGTGTTCGAGGGCGAGAACATCAATATGGAGGTCTCGGCGTGATCATCGATCTTTCCCAGTTGCCGGAGCCAGAGGTTATCGAAAACCTCGATTTCGAGACGATTTACCAAGAGCTGTTGGGCGACTTCCGCGAAGCCATGGCTGGCGAATGGACAGCGGAGGTGGAGTCCGATCCGGTTCTCAAGCTTCTGCAACTGGCGGCCTATCGAGAACTGCTGCTGCGGGCGCGGATCAACGATGCGGCGCGGGCGGTGATGCTGGCATACGCCAGCGGTGCCGATCTCGACCAGATCGGTGCCGGCTTCAATGTGCAGCGTTTGCTGATCAGGCCCGCTCAGCCAGAGGCGGTACCGCCGGTGGAGGCGCAGTACGAGAGCGACAAGTCGCTGCGCAATCGCATCCAGCTCGCGTTCGAGCAGCTATCCGTCGCAGGACCGCGGAACGCCTATATAGCCCATGCGCTGGGCGCGGATGGAAGGGTGGCGGATGCCTCTGCGACCAGTCCGGCGCCCTGCGAAGTGCTGATCAGCGTGCTCGGGGTGGAAGGCAACGGGCAGGCACCGGAAGCGGTGTTGCAGGCAGTGCGCCTGGCGCTGAACGCGGAGGACGTGCGTCCTGTCGCGGATCGGGTAACGGTGCGCTCGGCAGGCATCGTTCCCTATCAGGTCAAGGCGCAGCTCTACCTGTTTCCCGGTCCCGAGGCCGAGCTGATCCGTGCCGCCGCCGAGGCTTCGCTGCGCGACTACATTTCCGCCCAGCGCCGCCTGGGCCGCGACATCCGGCGTTCGGCCCTGTTCGCCACCCTGCATGTCGAAGGCGTGCAGCGCGTCGAACTGCAGGAGCCTGCGGCCGACGTGGTCCTGGATGAAACCCAGGCGGCCTATTGCACGGGGTACGCGATCACCTTGGGAGGCGTCGATGAGTAGCCGACTGCTGCCGCCAAACAGGAGTTCTCTGGAACGCTCTCTGGGTGATGTATTGCCTGCCGAACTGCCGGTGCCGCTTCGTGAGCTTCACGATCCGGCACGCTGTGAGGCGGCCTTGCTGCCCTACCTGGCCTGGACGCGCTCGGTGGACCGCTGGGACCCGGACTGGAGCGACGAGGCCAAGCGCAATGCGGTAGCGACGTCCTTCGTCCTGCACCAGCGCAAAGGCACGCTGACCGCGTTGCGCCAAGTGGTCGAGCCGATCGGTGCGCTGAGCGAGGTCACCGAATGGTGGCAGCGAAGCCCGACCGGCGTGCCGGGGACCTTCGAGATCACCGTGGACGTCAGTGACCGTGGCATCGACGAAGGCACCGCACTGGAGCTGGAGCGCTTGCTCGATGACGTCCGCCCGGTGAGCCGACACCTGACCCGCCTGGACCTGCGCATCACCCCGGTAATCCGGTCCCGTCACGGACTGGCCGTGACCGACGGCGACACCCTGGAAATCTTCCCCTGGAAACAGTGACATGACGACCAATACTCCGAAATACGGTGGCCTGCTCACCGACATAGGTGCCGCTGCGCTGGCTGCGGCCAGCGCAGCAGGCAAGAAATGGCAGCCGACTCATATGCTGATCGGCGATGCTGGCGGCGCACCGGGTGCTACTCCGGATCCGATACCCGCAGCCACGCAGACGAAACTGATCAACCAGCGCTACCGGGCGCAGCTCAATCGCTTGTTCGTGTCGGACAAGAACATCAATACTCTGGTTGCCGAGGTGGTGCTACCAGTTGAGGTAGGTGGCTTCTGGATCCGCGAGATCGGCCTGCAGGATGCCGACGGCAAGTTCGTCGCGGTATCCAACTGCCCGCCCAGCTACAAGGCAGCAATGGAAAGTGGCAGTGCGCGGACCCAGACCATTCGGGTGAACATCGCGCTCTCCGGCCTGGAGAATGTCCAGTTGCTGATCGACAACGGCATCATCTACGCCACTCAGGACTGGGTGAAGGAAAAGGTCGCTGCCGATTTCAAGGGCCGCAAGATCCTGGCTGGCAATGGCCTGGTCGGTGGGGGCGATCTTTCTGCCGACCGCAGCATTGGCCTGGCGCCTTCCGGCGTGACGGCGGGCAGCTATCGCTCGGTCACGGTGAACGCCAACGGGGTGGTCACCCAGGGCAGCAATCCGAGCACCCTGGCCGGCTATGCGATCGGAGATGCCTATACCAAGGCCGATACCGACGGAAAACTGGCGCAGAAAGCGAACAAGGCCACCACCCTGGCCGGCTATGGCATCACCGATGCGCTGCGAGTCGATGGCAACGCCGTGTCATCCAGCAGGCTGGCCGCACCGCGTAGCCTGGCAGCCAGTGGCGATGCCTCCTGGTCGGTGACCTTCGACGGCAGTGCCAATGTTTCTGCGCCGCTGAGTCTTTCCGCTACCGGTGTGGCAGCGGGCAGCTATCCGAAGGTGACCGTGGATACGAAGGGAAGGGTGACTGCTGGAATGGCGCTGGCGGCGACGGACATTCCCGGGCTGGATGCTTCGAAGTTGGTCAGCGGGGTGCTGGTCGAGCAGCGTTTGCCGGTATTCGCGCGCGGGTTGGCTACTGCTGTCTCGACCACTAGCGATCCGAACACCGCGACCGTGCCGTTGATGCTGACCAATCATGCGAACGGACCTGTTGCCGGACGGTACTTCTACATCCAGTCGATGTTCTATCCGGATCAGAACGGCAATGCTTCGCAGATTGCAACGAGCTACAACGCTACATCCGAGATGTATGTACGGGTGTCCTACGCGGCCAACCCTAGCGCCCGGGACTGGCTGCCCTGGAAGCGCTGCGACATAGGTGGTTCGTTCAGCAAGGAGGCGGACGGGGCCTTGGGCGGTGCGGTCAATCTCAACTCGCTGATCACGTCGGGATGGTGGTACCAGACGGCCAATGCACAGGCCGAAAGTGGGGCGAACTACCCGGTCCCCCGGGCCGGCTTGCTTCAAGTGCATAATGCAGGCACCAATTTCATCTACCAGACATACCAGGTTTATGACGGTGAAGGGTTCTATTTTCGTTGCCGCTACACCAACACCTGGTATCCATGGCGGCGTGTATGGCATGGAGCGGACTTCAATCCGAACGACTATCTGCTGAAAAGTGGCTTTACGTGGGCCGCCCTGCCAGGAAAGCCAGCGACCTTTCCGCCTACTGGCCACAACCACGACGCCGCCCAGATCACGTCGGGCATCCTGCCTCTGGCGCGCGGCGGTCTTGGTTCGAATACGGCAGCGGGGGCGCGCAACAATATCGGGGCTGGGGTTCCCGCGACGGCGAACCGATCGCTGAATGGCTGGTGGAAGGATAACGATACAGGACTCATCGTGCAGTGGATGACAGTGAGTGTCGGCGATCATCCGGGTGGAATCGTCAACCGCTCGCTGACCTTTCCGATCGCGTTTCCCACTACCTGCCTGCACGTGGTGCCGAGCGTCAAGGAACTGGGGCGGCCGGCGACGTCGGCATCGACCGTCACCCTCGCAGATGTCAGCGTCAGCACCACGGGGTGTGTGATTGTCGCTACCGAGTATCACGGTGCGGTCCAGAACTATGCGATCAGGCTTGTGGCCATTGGCTGTTGAGGTGACCCATGATTTTTTTCCATGCCGCCACTGGCGGTTTCTATTCGAAGGATGTCCACGGCGACCGCATGCCCATCGACGCGCGGATGTATCCCCTCGAGGAAGCTGAATACCTGGCGCTGTTGGTAGCCCAGAGCGAGGGCAAGCAGATCGTCGCCGACGCCGCCGGCCGTCCGTTCTGTATCGACCCGCCGGCCCCGGCAGAAGAGGTCCTGGCCCACCGTGAGCGCATCTGGCGCGATCGCCAGTTGACGCTTACTGATGGCCCCATCGCCCGTCACCGGGATGAGCTCGACCTGGGCAAGATTACGACCCTGAACCAGGCGCAACTGCTCGAACTCACGCTGTACCGCGCCAGCCTTCGAGACTGGCCGGCATCCGCGGCGTTTCCTGATTTAGGCGCAAGACCCGAGCCGCCGCTGTGGCTCGAACCGCTCATCACCCCCTGAACCCCGCCCCGTGCGGGGTTTTTCATTAATGGAGATCTACCTATGAGTTTCTTCCACGGCGTTACGGTAACCAACGTCGATATCGGTGCGCGCACCATCGCGCTGCCGGCCAGCTCCGTCATCGGCCTCTGCGATGTGTTCACGCCGGGGGCGCAGGCAAGCGCCAAGCCCAACGTTCCGGTGCTGCTCACCAGCAAGAAGGACGCCGCCGCGGCGTTCGGCATCGGCTCGTCTATCTACCTGGCCTGCGAGGCCATCTATAACCGTGCCCAGGCCGTGATCGTGGCGGTGGGCGTGGAAGCCGCGGAGACTCCCGAGGCCCAGGCCAGCGCCGTCATAGGTGGTGTCAGCGCCGCCGGCGAGCGCACCGGACTTCAGGCTCTGCTAGACGGCAAGAGCCGCTTCAATGCTCAGCCGCGTCTACTAGTTGCGCCGGGTCATTCGGCCCAGCAAGCGGTGGCCACCGCCATGGACGGGCTGGCCGAGAAACTGCGGGCCATCGCCATTCTCGATGGCCCCAATAGCACCGACGAGGCGGCCGTCGCCTACGCCAAGAACTTCGGCAGCAAGCGCCTGTTCATGGTCGACCCGGGCGTGCAGGTTTGGGACAGCGCCACCAATGCCGCACGCAAGGCCCCGGCTTCGGCCTACGCCGCCGGCCTGTTCGCCTGGACCGACGCCGAGTACGGCTTCTGGTCGTCGCCGTCGAACAAGGAGATCAAGGGCATCACCGGCACCAGCCGTCCGGTGGAGTTCCTCGACGGTGATGAGACCTGTCGCGCCAACCTGCTCAACAACGCCAATATCGCCACGATCATTCGCGACGATGGCTATCGCCTGTGGGGCAACCGCACCTTGTCCAGCGACAGCAAGTGGGCTTTCGTCACCCGCGTTCGGACCATGGACCTGGTGATGGATGCGATCCTCGCCGGGCACAAGTGGGCGGTGGACCGCGGCATCACCAAGACCTACGTGAAGGATGTCACCGAGGGCCTGCGCGCCTTCATGCGCGATCTGAAGAACCAGGGCGCGGTGATCAACTTCGAGGTCTATGCCGACCCAGACCTGAACAGCGCCAGCCAGCTGGCCCAGGGCAAGGTGTACTGGAACATCCGCTTCACCGATGTGCCGCCTGCCGAGAACCCCAATTTCCGTGTCGAGGTGACCGATCAGTGGCTCACCGAAGTTCTGGATGTCGCCTAAGGAGCGCCCGTGATGATTCCGCAAACCCTGACCAATACCAACCTGTTCATCGACGGCGTGAGCTTCGCCGGTGACGTGCCATCCCTGACCCTGCCCAAGCTGGCTGTGAAGACCGAGCAATACCGTGCCGGCGGCATGGATGCGCCGGTATCCATCGACATGGGCCTGGAGGCGATGGAGGCCAAGTTCTCCACTAACGGTGCCCGCCGAGAAGCACTGAATTTCTTCGGCCTGGCCGACCAGAGCGCTTTCAATGGCGTGTTCCGCGGCTCCTTCAAGGGCCAGAAGGGCGCCAGCGTGCCAGTGGTGGCTACCCTGCGCGGCCTGCTCAAGGAGGTCGACCCGGGCGACTGGAAGGCCGGCGAGAAAGCCGAGTTCAAGTACGCCGTTGCGGTCAGCTACTACAAGCTGGAAGTCGATGGCCGCGAGGTCTACGAGATCGATCCGATCAACGGTGTCCGCGCGATCAACGGTGTCGACCAGTTGGCCGGCATGCGCAACGACCTCGGCCTGTAAGAGGAGCTCCGGACATGACCCAAGAGAATCGACTGCCGGGCTGGCTGACGCTGGATGCCGACGCCGCCCTCGTTCGTCTCTCGCGTCCGGCACAGTGCAACGGGGTCAGCGTCGACACGCTGACCCTGCGTGCACCCACCGTGCGTGATATCCGCCTGGCCGGCAAGGTGGCCGGCGACGATGCCGAGGAGCGCGAACTGCAACTGTTCGCCTCGCTGGCACAGGTCAGCCGCCAGGACCTGGAGGGGCTGAAGCTGAGCGACTACCAGCGGCTGCAAGGCGCCTACTTTCGCCTGGTGCAAGACGACACGGACGACACCTTCGCGTATGCGTCAACTGGCGAGGCGCCTGGCCATTGATCTGGGCTTCCAGGCCAGCGAACTGGAGCGCATGACCCTGGGCGACCTGCTCTGGTGGCTCGCCGAGGGCGAGGAGTGAGCGACGGCGCCGTCCGCCAGGCGAGCGGCGCCCGCGCTACTTCAGTAGGTCCGCGGTGGCGGACATCGATAACAGACGAGACGAACCGTCATGAGTAAAGACATGGACCTGGTGGTCTCCATCGGCGGCATCGCCGACCCCTCCTTGGGCAAGGCATTCGAGACCGTCAAGGCACGGCTCGACAGTCTCCAGGAACGTTCCCGCCAGGCGTCCAGCCTGAGAGATGTGCTGGGAGACGCCATACGCCTGGAGCGAGAACTCGCCGATATGCGCAAGGTCGGGGACCGCGGCGTTGCTGAGCATGCCCGGCAGCTTGGCGAACGCCAGGAGCAACTGAAGCGACTCGGCATCGAGGCCAGGGTCGCGGGCGATGCCTACGCTCGACTGGGCGAGATGCAGCGTGGCCTGGATATGCAGGTCCGCGGCCTGCAACGGCTGGAGCAGGCCAGCCAGGCAATGCCATTGGCTAGCGCATTTTCCGGACTGGTCGTGGAAGCCAGCAAGACGGCTGCCGGTTATCAAGCGCGGTTGCGCGACCTGGCGATCCGCAACGGCCTGGACGTCGGCCGGGAGCCAGCCTTGGCATCCCTGATCCAGGACAGTGCCAGCCAGAGCGGCCTGGGACGCACGGCGACGCTGGACATGCTGGAGCACTTGAACGCCACCGGCATGGGGTTCGCCGCCGCGCAAATGAATCTGGGACTGGCGGGCCGCTTCGGCTTTGGCCAAGGGATTGCTTCAGCCGAGGCTGCGGGGCTGGTTCGAGCGTTGCAACTGGCCCAGGGTTCGGACTCGCCAGAGCAATTGTCCGCCTCCCTCGACCGCCTGGTCGTCCTGGGTAAAGGCAGAGTCGGCAGTGAGGCCCTGGCGCGTCGCCTGCCTGCCTTGTTGTCAGCGCTGGGCAATGCGGGAGAGGCCACGGCCGGCGATGTCGGTGCACTGGGGGCCTTGCTGGAGATTCAGGCAAAGAACACCACGCCAGACAAAGCGGACGTGCGGATGAAGGCCTGGCTGGAGTTCGTCAGCAGCGGCAGCTTGAAACGCGCTTATGGCCAGGACTACGACCGGGACCTGGAAGCGCTGCGCAAGGACGGAGCGAGTCTGCTGGAGGCCAACCTGGAGCTGGCTGCGCGCTATCGGGATAAGGGCGGCAAGCTCAGCGCCGGTGCGGCGTCGCCGGCGCTTGAAGCCTATCGAGCGTCGCGCGGCGAGTTCCAGGGCTTGCTCGAATCCCAGCAGTCTTCCGTAGGCTCTTCGGAGCGCGATGCGCGGCGTCGCGAGGGAATGTCCCAGGAGCTGTGGAAGGCTTCCAGCGACAGTTGGGAGAGGGCGCAGACCGCTTTGGGCAGCGCCCTGAATCCATATCTGGACAACCTGGCCAAGGGGAGCGCGGTACTCGGCGAGTCGACTGCGGAACTGCTCGAAGCCTATCCGCGGACGACGGCCGGTCTTACCGCCGCCGCAGGTGCGGTGTTATCCGGGTATCTCGCCTACAAGGGAGGGCGCGGCGCTATCGACGTGTTGCGTGGCGGTCGGCTCGGTCGGCGAGGGAGCGCTGCCGTCGGCGATCTGATCGAACAGGGCGCAGGCCGGGTATCGGGTGGTAGCGAAATACAGCGCGTGTTCGTTACCAACTGGCCGGTGCCGGGAGGCGACTCTACGCTGGAGTCCGCGAGGAGGCCGGCACAACGAAAGCGCGGTCAAACACCACGCAGGAAGAGAGGCAAGGGCGGTGGGGTGAAGGCCCGCTCCCTTCCATCCCTTGGCTTCTCGGCCGGAGGAGGCTTGGGGGCGATGGCAGGAAAGCTGCCGCGCCTGTCGCGTTTGCCCATACGCAACGCGCCGCTGCAAGTGGCCTCGTCGTTGATCGATGTTGCTGAGGTCTACTCCAGCGACCTGTCGGAGAGCGAAAAGACCATCGCCTATGGCGAGGCCGGTGGCTCCCTGGCTGGTTCCCTGGCTGGCGCCGCTCTGGGAGCGAGCATCGGCTCGGTGGTGCCGGTGGTCGGTACGCTGATCGGTGGATTGGTTGGCGGCGCTATCGGCGCCTGGGGCGGTAGCGAACTGGGGGGGCGTCTGGGACGCAGTCTGGCTGGCGATCCGCCGGCGGACTCGGACAACAAGCCGGCGGTGCCCGCACCACAGGCCGAGCCCGTCGCGGCTGCGCCCAACTGGACCTTCGCGCCGCAGATCAACCTGACGGTGCAAGGCAACGTACACGAGCCGCAGCGCCTGGCCGACGAGTTGCTGCCCTACCTGCAACGCATGCTTGTCGACTTCGCCGACGAGCGGCAGCGGCGCAGCCTCTACGATCCGGCGATGGTCTAAGGAGTCCCCATGGCATATCTGGAACAATTGCAGGCCGGCCTGAGGTACCTGGGTCGCGCCGGCGAGTCCGGACGCAAGAGTCTGGACAAGGTGGTCGCTCCGGTGAACGGCGCGATCAGCGAGATCCGCGGCGCAGCCGCGGAGCTGGAGAACCTGCCCGGCGTATCGCCGGAAATGGCTGCCCGGCTGCAGCGTGCCATGCGCGGCATCGGCCAGGCGCAGGGCAAGGTGAACCGCGTGGTCTCCACCTATGACCGGGCGAGCCGGGCGTTGCTTGGTATCGACGAACGCCTGGATGCGCTGAAGGTGCAGGTGAACAGTGCCGCGCAGGCGGTCGGCAAGGTCGCTGGCGACATCAGTCCGACGCTGGCGGGGGTGCTGCCGTCGTGGCTGCTGGCACCCTCGGCGACGCCCCCGAGCGAGGCCGCAGCGCCCTTGCCGCACCTGCTGGTACTGCAGCCGCTGACCGCCAATGCCCAACCGTTCTACTTCAACCTGAATACTGCCGCCTTCGACGCCCTGCAGCGCAACAGTGCCTACAACTGGAGCGGGCAGGTGCGCCTGGGTCGGCGGCCGGCGCTGCAGAGCGTCGGCATGGGCGAGGAGAGCATCCTGCTCAAGGGTGCGGTATTCCCGCTGCGTCGACAGGTAGGTAACCAGGAAAAGGTCGTCGGTCTGGAGCAGCTCGAAGCGCTGCGCCGGTTGGCGGAGCGGCGTGAGCCGCTGATCCTGAGCAGCGGCTACGGCGAGGTGCAGATGGGCCTCTGGTGTCTGGTGCGGATCAGCGAGAACCAGAGCGCCCTGCTGGGCAACGGCGCTCCCCGCAAACAAACCTTCGACCTGGAGTTCAAGCGCTATGGCGACGACCTGCCGAACCGCTGACGGCGACATGCTGGACAGCCTCTGCTACCACGTCTATGGCCATCTGTTGGGCTGCGTCGAGGCGACCCTCGACGCCAATCCCGGGCTGGCCGATGAGCAGCAGCCATTCCGCGCCGGCTTGCTGATCAGTTTCCCTGACATGCCGGTGGTCAATGTCGAACAGGTGCGCCTGTGGGATTGATCGACCGCTCACCCGCAACCCCGCCTTGGCGGGGTTTTTCTTTTCTGGAGAAACCAGGTGCAACCGAGTTTCCGTATCGTTGCCGACGGCACCGACGTCACCCAGCGGCTGAATGACCGCCTGCTCAAGCTGACCTTGCTGGACAAGCCGGGCATGGAGTCCGACAGCCTGACCTTGAGGCTCGACGATCGCGATGGACAGTTGGCCTTACCCAGGCGCGGTGCGGTGCTGGAGGTTCATCTCGGCTATGCCGGCGAGCCACTGATGCGCATGGGACGCTTTACCGTGGACACCTTGCAGTGGGCTGGTCCGCCGGACTGCCTGACCGTCACTGCCAAGGCTGGCGACATGCGCGGCAGTGGCAAGACGATACGCAGCGGCGGCTGGGAGGGCACTACCCTGGCTCAGGTCTGCCGCGATGTTGGCGCACGCAACGGCTGGCGCGTGGAGTGTCCGTTGCAGGTGGCGATCGCCCGGGTCGACCAGGTCAACGAGTCCGACTACCACTTCGTCACCCGTCTGGCGCGCCAGTACGACTGCACCGCCAAGCTGGCCGAGGGCATGCTCATGGTGCTGCCGCGACAGAGCGGGCAGAGCGCCACGGGGCGTCGGATCGAACCTTTGGTGTTGGGACGTGCTGACGTCGGCAGCTTCGACGTTACCTACGACGACCGCAGCCTGATGAGAACGGTGAAGACTCGCTACCAATTGCCCGGCAGCGGCGAGGTCAAGAGCGTCGAGCTGAAGAACCCGAAGGCACCGGCTACGGCTACGGGCGAGCATGTCGACCGGCATCTCTATGCCAGCCGTGGAGAGGCCGAGCAGGCGGCGAAGGCTCGCCTGGCGAGCTTCAGCCGCTCCAGTGCCAGTGTGCGCCTGGAGTTGCCGGGGCGTGGCGACCTGTTCGCCGAGCGCAGCCTGCTGCTCCAAGGCTTCAAGGCGGGAATCGACGGCGAGTTCCTGATCGACTCGGTGGAGCACACCTACAGCTCCAGCGGATGGACCACTGTCGTGCAATGCAACGGCGGCCGAGGCGGCAAGGGGTGACGCCTGAAACCCATCGGAGTGCAGGAGGATCGATGAAACTGACCGAGCAGCAATTGCTGCGCATTTTTCCCAACGCCCGCCTCGTCGCGGGCGTTTTCGTTGTGGCGTTGCAACGGGCCATGGACGAGAGGGAGATCGACACACCGGCGCGGTGTGCCGCGTTTCTCGCCCAGGTCGGCCACGAAAGCAGCCAGTTGACCCGGCTGGTGGAGAACCTCAATTACAGCGCCCAAGGCTTGGCGGCGACCTGGCCGGGTCGCTATCTCGGCCCCGACGGGCAGCCCAACGCGTTGGCCTTGCGGCTGGCGCGCAATCCGCAGGCGATTGCCGACAACACCTACGCCACGCGCAACGGCAATGGCGACGAAGCGTCCGGCGATGGCTGGCGCTTCCGTGGGCGTGGCTTGCTACAGATCACCGGGCGTGCCAACTACCGGTTGGTCGGAGAGGCCCTCGGCGAGCCGCTGGAAGCCGAGCCCTGGCGCCTGGAGCAGCCCGTGCCGGCGGCCCGCAGCGCTGCCTGGTGGTGGGCCGGTCACGGGCTCAACGAGCTGGCCGACCGCGGCGAGTTCGCTGCCATCACCCGCCGCATCAACGGCGGCCTGAATGGCCAGGCGGAGCGCCTGGCGTTGTGGCAGCGGGCCAGGGCGGTGCTGTCATGAGCCGGCTCGCTCTGCTCCTGCCGGCCGTGTTGCTGGTCCTGCTGGCCGGCGCCTTGCTCGGCGGCGGCCTGGTTGCCCGCCACTATCGTCCGCAACTGGAGGAGGCCCTGGGCCAACTCACTGCCAGCCGCGTCGCCAGCGGCCAGCTCGAGGCTTTGCTCGATGAGCAGCAGCGAGCGCTGGCGGCGGTGCGGGCGAGCGCCGAGAGGCGCGCGAAGGACGTCGAGCAGGCAATCGGCGAGGCCAGGGCGCAGGCCGCGGAGCAGTATGCCGCGGCCGTGCGTCTGCTCCAGGAACCCGACATTGGCGTGGACTGCCAGGCGGCAGGTGCGGCGATCGACCGGGAGCTGGGACTATGACTCGTCTCCTGCTGGGGCTTTGTCTGCTTTTCGCGGGCTGCGCAGCCTCGCCGACGACACCTCGCCCCGTGCGCGTCGAGGTTCCCCTCGCAGTGCCCTGCCGTGTACCTGACGTGCGCCCGCCGAGCTGGGCCGGCGCCACGCTGAAGGCCGGCGATTCGCTGCAGGCCAAGGTTCGCGCATTGCTCGCCGAGCGCCGCCAGCGGCAGGGCTACGAACTCGAATTGCAGGCGGCGTTGCGTGCCTGCCGCTGAGACACTGGGCGCATATGGACGTCGATGGACGTGTGTCCGGCGCATATTGCCGTGTATTGATTCCGCAGCGTTGTCGAGCCGGGAATCGGTCGGTACAACGTAGTCATGCTTGTACAGGTGTGTCCCCCCAGGGATGTCACCTGCAACCTCAGAGCCCGGCCAGTGTGCCGGGCTTTTTCGTTTGCATCCGACAACGGCTCGGGACGTGGAGGCTCCTCGCCGACCGCGTACCGCGCCACGGCCGACCGTCCTGGGGACGGGGCCAGACGACCCGCCTGGTGCGGGTCTTTTCATGTGCATAAAGGAGAGTTTTCCATGTCCATCCTGACTCAAGGTACCCAGATCTACGCCCTGGTTCCGCCGGTATCCGGTACCGGTGCCGCTACCGTCCTGGAGATCGAAGGCGTGACTTCGTTCAACCCGGGCGGCAATCCGGCCGACCAGATCGAAGACCCGTGCCTGAGCGACACTTCGCGCAAGTACAAGAAAGGCCTGCGCACCCCTGGCCAGGCGACCCTCGGCATCAACGCCGATCCACGCCTGGCCAGTCACGTTCGGTTGTTCCAACTGTCCGAGAAAGATGGCGAGACGAGCGTCAAGTGGGCCATCGGCTGGTCCGACGGAATCGACGTAAAGCCGACCGTCAGCACCGAAGGCGACGATTTCGTGCTGCCGCCGGCGCGCACCTGGTTCACCTTCGAAGGCTACGTCAGCGACTTCCCCTTCGATTTCGCCAGCAACACGCTGGTCGCTACCCAGGCCACCATCCAGCGTTCCGGCGCCGGCAAGTGGACGCCGAAGTCGGCTTGAGGAGCGCGTAGATGAATCTCAACGAACTTCGTGCGGCGGGCGGTTTCATCGAGTCGGCGCTGGTGCGCAAGGAGATTACCTGGACCCGCGTTCCCGCCGGCAGGAAGAAGGCGGTCAGCGACACCTTCCAGGTGTTCGTCCGACGCAACAGTTTTGGCGCGGTGGAGCGCCTGTTTTCCGCCGAAGGCGACCAGCAGAGCCGCAACGCGCGCTACCTCGCCGAATGCATTCGCCTGGGCGAGACGGGAGAGGAAAGCCTGACCTACGAACAGGCCTACGACCTCGACCCGGCGCTGGGCTTCCTGCTGCTGCAGGCGGTCGGTGAGGTCAACCGGGTCGAGGACGCGGAAAAAAACTGACCCCCGCCGACGAGGTTTGGCACGAGCTGGTGCTGAACGGCGTCGGCGGGTCGACCATTGCCGAGGCCAAGGAGCGGCTCAGCTACGCCGAGTACCGCGCCTGGGTCGCCTACCTGAACAAGCGCGGCTCGCTCCATCCGGGACACCGGCTGGAGCTTGCGCTGGCTCGGATCGCTGCGTTGCTCGGGCATGCGCTGGGAGCGGACGCCGATCCCGACGCGTTCCGTCCGCATATGGCTCTCCAGCCCCTTTCGCTGCATCAGGCGATGGATCAATGGGCATGACAGGCCACCCCGCTGCGGCGGGGTCTTTTTCTGGAAGACATGAATCATGGCCACGAATACCGACGGCAGCCTGACGCTCGACCTGGTCCTTCGCAGCGAAGGGTACAGGGCCGGGATGGACAAGGTTGGCAGGATCAACGATCAGAAAATGCGTGCCATGGAGGCGCGCGCGGAAAAGGCTGGCAAGGCTATCGGCAAAAGCCTGGACAGTTCGGCACTGATTGCCAGCAGCGTGCTGGACCAGGCGCTGGACATGCTGGGCAGGACCAGTCGCCAGGCGGGTCAGGCCAAGAAGCCTGTGCAGAGCGCTCAGGACAAGGTACTGGCCGAGTGGAAGACCCGGCAGAAGGAGCTGGGGGAAGCCTGGAAGAGCTATCGCGAACCACTCCAGGATCTGTCCAAGCTCAACGAAGCACTACTGAAGAACTCTTCCGACAAGCTCGACAAGGCGCTGCTCAATCTCAGCGAGACCGGCAAGCTGTCGCTTGCCAACGTGGGCAAGGCCGCCTACGCCGATGCCGCGCGCCTCGCCTCGCGGCAGATGACGCTGATGCTGCTGGACGGGCTGTTTGGCTGGGTCGCCAGCGTCGGTACCGAGAAGCCCAAGGTCGACGACAAGGCGGGCAAGGGACAGGCGAAGGCCGGCGACGACGAGAAGGAACAGCCGTCGCTCCAGTCGCAGGTCTTCAAGCAGTGGCTGTTGCAGATGAACAGTGTCTGGGGCGCCTACCGCGCGCCGCTGCAGGATATCTCCGGGATGACCGACGAGCTGTTCAGGAATGCGTCGGAGAAGCTCGAGAAGTCGCTGTTCAATTTCGCCACTACCGGAAAGCTGTCCTTGAGCAACTTCGCCAAGACGGTGATCGACGATGTCGCCCGGATCGCCGCGCGGCAGCTTTCAATGCTCGCCCTGGACGGATTGTTCGGCTGGATGAATGGCAAGGCCGGCATCACCGAGGCGCAACTGGCCAGCCAGAAGCCCTATACCTCGCTACTGGAAAAGGCCCGAGCAGATGCGGGACAAGCGGCTGCGGGCGCTCCCGCGGCCCAGGGTGCCGCGCCAATGCCGGCAGCGGCGATGGATGTCGGCGCGATGGTGGCCACTGCTTCCGGGCAGACCGGGGACGGTTCCAAGGTATCGGCTGGAGGGGCTTCGGCGAGCGCTGGCAAGCCGGTGGGCAGTTGGGTCGAACAGATGGACGCCTCCTGGGCGAGCCTGCGCGACCAGGCGCAGGACGTCTCGGGAATGATGGACATGCTGTTTACCAACGCTTTCACCAATATGGAGAACGCCCTGTTCACCTTTGCCACCACGGGCAAGCTGTCGTTCAAGGATTTCGCCGACTCGGTGATCCAGGATATGGCGCGGATCGCCGCGCGGCAGGCGACGCTGCAGATCATTGGCGGCATCGTCGGTGCGGTCAGCGGGTTCTTCGGTAGCGGCGCAACGGCGGGCTCGCGGATTTCCGACTATACCGGCTCGGACATGGCCAATTGGGTCAGCAAGCAACGCGCCGGAGGCATGCCTGGGTTCGCCAGGGGCGGTGCCTTCAACGATGGCATCCAGAGCGCGCCGGCGCTGTTCAGCATGGCCGGCGGTCGTCCGGCGCTGATCGGCGAGCGTGGGCCGGAAGCCATCATGCCGCTGAGTCGCGGTTCCGATGGTGTGCTCGGCGTGCGCGCGCTCGGCGGCGGCGAGGGGGGCAACGTCTTCAATTTCTCCACCAGCGTCAGCCTGGGCGGCGGCCGCGAGGGCACGGCGACGGCCAGCGGCGACGACGGTACGGGACAGCAGCTGGCGGGAATGATCAACGATGCCGCGCGCAACGTGGTGGCGCAGGAGCTGCGCCCCGGCGGCCTGGTATGGAGGATGGTGAATGGCTGATCTGGAACGCTTTACCTGGGACATCTCGATCGATTCCGCCGGCCAGGCGAACCAACTGGTACGCCAGGTGCAGTACGGCGGCGGCTACAGCCAGGCGCTCGGTGACGGGCTGAACAACCTCAGCGAGACCTGGCAGGTTTCGCGTACCGGCGATCTCGCGCTGATCGGCCCGATCCGCGATTTCCTCAAGCGCCACGGCGGCTACCGCTCGTTCCTCTGGACCTTGCCCACTGGCGAACCCGTACGGGTGCGCGCCCAGGGCTGGCAATTGCGGCCGCGCGGCAACGGCGTGTTCACCCTGAACACCACCTTCCAGCAAGTCTTCAATCCGTGAGGTAAGCATGACCATCACAGCCGATGACCAGGCCCTCGAGCCTGGGGCGCTGGTGCGCCTGTTCGACCTGGATTGCACCGGGTTCGGCGGCGAGATGCTGCGCTTCCACGGCCACCTGCAGCAGGGGCCGATCCACTGGCAGGGCAACGCCTACCAAGCTTGGCCGCTGGAGGCGCGCGGCTTCGAGCAGCGCGGCGACGGCCGGGCCAGTTCGCCGACCCTTAGCGTGGGCAACATCGACGGCAGCATCAGCGCGCTCTGCCTGTTCTTCGATGGCCTGGTAGGCGCGCGCCTGACCGTGCGCGAGACCTATGCGCACTACCTGGATGCGGCCAACTTCGCCGAAGGCAACCCGCAGGCCGACCCCTCCCAGGAGCGCCTGAACATCTGGTTCCTCGAGCAGAAGACCGCCGAGAACAGCGTCCAGGTGACCTGGGAGCTGTCCGCTCCGCCGGATTTCCAGGGCCAGCAGATCCCGGCGCGCCAGATCACCTCGCTGTGCCACTGGTGCATCACCAACGAGTACCGCGGGCAGGACTGCAACTACACCGGCACGGCGATGTTCGATGCCGACGGCAATCCGGTGGACGATCCGGCGCTGGACCGCTGCGGCGGCCGGGTCAGCGATTGCAAGCTGCGCTTCGGCGCGGACAACCCGCTGTCCCACGGCGGCTTCGCCGGCGCCGGCCTGGTCAGGATGTGAGCATGGAACTGAGCCGCAGCCTGCAGCGGGCCATCGCCGCACACGCCGCCCGCGAGCATCCGCGCGAATGCTGCGGGCTGATCGTTCGCGGTGCGCGTCAACGCCGCTACGTGGCCTGTCGCAACGCAGCCGGATCGCCCAGCGAGCACTTCGTGATCGATCACCAGGACTGGTGCGCCGCCGAGGACCAGGGCGAGGTCCTGGCCATCGTCCACAGCCACCCGGACGTTCCGGCCACGCCGAGCATGGCCGATCGGGTCAGTTGCGAACTGCATGGTCTGCCCTGGGTGATCCTGTCCTGGCCGGAAGGCGATGTCGCGCATCTAGCGCCGGAGGGCTATCGGGCGCCGCTGCTCGGCCGCGAGTTCGCCCACGGCGTGCTCGACTGCTGGAGCCTCTGTCGCGACTGGTACCGCCGCGAGGCAGGTCTGGAGCTTCCGGACTATCCGCGCCGCGACGGTTGGTGGGAAACCGGCGAGAGCCTCTACGAGCAGCACTATGCGGCGGCTGGATTCCGGCCGGTGCCGCTGGCCGGAATCCGCCGCGGCGACATGCTGGTGATGCAGGTCGGGAGGGCGCTGCACCCGAACCACGCGGGCATCTACCTGGGCAATGACTGGCGTCTGGACAGCGAGCCGGTCCAGGCGCTCGGCGGCGACGGACCGTTCCTGCTGCACCACCTGTACGGACGGCTGTCGACCCGCGACGTGTTCGGCGGACCCTGGATCGAACGCACGCGCCTGGTCTTGCGGCACACGCGGATGCCGCAGTGAACGACATATTCAAGCGAGCCGTCGGAATCGGCTCTTTACGAGAGGAACAGGTCCATGAATGACACCCTGAGTCAGGGCCTCACCACCATCCGTCTATACGGGGTTCTGGGCAAGCGCTTCGGCCGCATGCACGGCCGGTTATTGGAAAGCGGCACGGTACGCGAGGCGATGAGCGCCCTGAAGCACACCATGGAGGGATTCGAGACGTTCATGCGCGAGGCGGAATCGAAAGGGCTGACCTTCGCCGTGTTCCGTGGGCGTACCAACCTGTCCGGCGAGCAACTGGACATGCGCGGACGCGAGGATATCCGCATCGTGCCGTTGGTGATCGGGAGCAAGCAGTCCGGATTGTTTCAGACGGTATTAGGAGCTGCACTCATTGCCGTAGGTGTCTTCGCAACGAGTCTTACGCTCGGGACAAGCACGTTTCTGATCTCTGCCGGCGCCAGCATGATGCTCGGCGGCGTCATGCAGATGCTCAGCCCCCAACCCAAGGGCCTGAAGGGCCGAGAGGCCCCCGAGAACGCCCCCAGCTATGCCTTCGGCGGCCCGGTCAACACCATCGCCCAGGGCCATCCGGTCGGCGTGCTCTACGGCAAGCGCCGCATTGGCGGCGCGGTGATCAGCGCCGGCATCTATGCCGAGGACCGGCTGTAGCCGGCAACGCCGTAACAGGCCCGCCATGCGCGGGCGTTTTTTTGCCTGAAGGAACGTCATGAACAAGACCATCACGGGCCACAAGGGTGGCAGCAAGAAGCCGCGCCAGCCGGTGGAGATGCCGGACTCGGTGCGCTCGATCGCGCGGGCGAAGATTCTCCTGGCACTGGGCGAAGGCGAGTTCGACGGTGGCGTCGACGGCCGTTCGATCTACCTGGACGATACGCCGTTGCTGGCGGCGGACGGCTCGGTGAACTTCCCCGGAGTGACCTGGGAGTTCCGTCCGGGCTCGGTGGACCAGGAACACATTGCCGGTGTGCCCGCCGTGGAAAACGAACTGGCGGTCGGCGTCGAACTCAAGAGTGACGCGCCCTGGGTCCGCGCGGTGAACAACACCCAGCTCTCGGCGGTGCGCCTGCGCCTGTCCTGGCCGGCCATCCAGCGCCAGCAGGAAAACGGTGACGTGGTCGGCTACCGCATCGACTACGCGATCGACATCGCCGTCGACGGCGGTGCCTGGCAGGAAGCGCTGAAGGCTTCGCTGGACGACAAGTCCACCAGCCGCTACGAGCGCTCCCACCGTGTCGACCTGCCGGAGGCGCGGAGCGGCTGGCAGGTGCGCGTGCGCCGCCTGACGCCGAACCAGAACAACAACCGCGTCGCCGACACCATGCGGGTCGAGGCGATCACCGAGGTGATCGACGCCAAGCTGCGCTACCCGAACACCGCGCTGCTGTTCGTCGAGTTCGATGCCAGCCAGTTCCAGAGCATTCCGCAGATATCGGTGGAAGCGCGCGGCCGGCGGGTGCGGGTGCCGAGCAACTACGATCCGCAGACCCGTAGCTACAGCGGCACCTGGGACGGCTCGTTCAAGTCGGCCTGGACCAGCAACCCGGCCTGGCACTGGTACGACATCGTGTTGCACAAGCGCTTCGGCCTCGGTCGGCGGATCGACGCGAGCATGGTCGACAAGTGGTCGCTGTACCGCATCGCCCAGTACTGCGACCAGTCGGTGCCCGACGGCAAGGGCGGCCAGGAGCCGCGCTTCAGCTGCAACCTGTACCTGCAGAGTCGCGCCGAAGCCTGGACCGTGCTGCGCGACCTGGCAGCGATCTTCCGCGGCATGTCCTACTGGTCCGGCGCGGAAATGGTGGCGGTATCCGACATGCCGGAGGACGAGGCCTACACCTTCTCGCCGTCGAACACCGTGCGTGGCGACGACGGCAGCCACTTCAACTACAGCAGCAGCCGCCAGCGCGATCGCCACACCCTGGCCCTGGTCAACTACGACAATCCGGGCAACGGTTACCAGAGCCAACCGGTAGCGGTGAACAATGACCGCGCGCAGCGCCGCTACGGCATCAGCCAGTTGGAGATCACCGCGATCGGCTGCACCTCCGAGGGCGAGGCGCAGCGGCGTGGCCAGTGGGCGCTGCTGACCGAGGAGCTGGAGCAGGACGCGGTGACCTTCCGCACCGGCATGGATGGCCGTGGGCTGGCGCCGGGGAAGATCATCGCCGTAGCCGACCCGGTCAAGTCCGGCAAGCAGATCGGCGGACGCCTGAGCGCGGTGGATGGCCGCGCGCTGACCCTCGACCGCGACGTCGAGGCCCGACCCGGCGATCGCCTGCTGGTCAACCTGCCGAACGGCAAGGCCGAGGCGCGCAGCGTCCAGTCGGTGGTAGGCCGCGTGCTGACCGTGACCGCCGCCTATTCGGAGACGCCTCGGCCCCAGGGGCAGTGGGCGCTGCAGAGCAACAGCCTGACCACCCAGCGCTTCCGCATCATGAGCATCACCCGGCCGGAGGACAATCTTTTCGAGATCACCGCGCTGCAACACAACGCGAGCAAGTTCGACGCCATCGACAACGGTGCGCGCATCGAGCTGCCGCCGGTCACCAGCATTCCGCCGGGCGTGCAGGCGCCGCCGCAGAACGTGCGGATCAAGGCTTTCACCAAGGTCGACCAGGGGTTGGCGGTGACCAGCCTGTCGGCCTCCTGGGATGCCGCGCCGAACGCGGTGGCCTACGAGGCCGAATGGCGCAAGGACTCGGGCAACTGGGTGCGGGTGCCGCGAACCTCGGCGCTCGGTTTCGACGTGCCGGGCATCTATGCCGGTCGCTATCTGGTGCGGGTACGCGCCTTGAACGTGATGGAGGTCGGCTCGGTCTACGCCAGCAGTGTGGAGACCGCTCTTGAGGGCAAGACCACGCCGCCGCCGGCGCTGGCCTACCTGCGCTGCGTGGCCGGCCCCTGGCGCATCGGCCTGGAGTGGGGGTTCCCGGCCAGCGGCGCAGCGGACACCGCCTACACCGAGATCCAGCAGTCCGCCACGCCCGGCGGCAGCGAGGAGACCGCACGGGCGCTGGGCCTGTTCGCCTACCCAGGCAATACCCACCTGGTATCGCCGATACCGGCCGGCGAACGGCTGGCGTTCCGCGGTCGCTTGATCGACCGTAGCGGCAACGTCGGCGCCTGGTCGAACTGGGTCACCGGCACCAGCTCCAGCGACGCCAGCGAATACAACCAGTTGATCACCCAGGAGTACGTCGAGTCGGCGCTGGGCCAGCAGTTCTTCTCCGATATCGAACGGATGCAGGTGGATATCGGGGGCTTGCAGAAGCAGGTCGGCGACCTCGCCGACGTTCTGCTGTACGACCCGGCCAAGGTCTACGCGAAGAACGACATGGTGCGACAGGGGCAGCGGTTGTACCAGGCACTGAAGGCTGTGCCGGCGAAGACGGCGCCGCCGAACGCGGCCTACTGGTCCGATATCGGCCAGTCGCTGGAAACCGCCAACGGGCTGGCGCAGCAGGTGGCGAGCCATACCGCTGAAATCAGCGAACTCGACGGCAGGATCGAAGCAGCGGCATCGAATCTGGATGTGCTGCAAGCTGCCGCCCGCGGGGAACCGGCGACCGGAGAGAAGGCGGATGCGCTGAAGGGCTGGGACACCATTGCTCGAGCCGCCACCGAAGTCACCGTGCGGGCGAACGAGGACGAAGCGCAGGCGAAGCGGACGAGCTTGCTTGAGGCGTGGACCGGGACGGCGGAGGGCAGGATCGCAACCGTCGAGTCGGTCGTTGCGTCGAACAATGCTGTAACCGTCCAGCGGCTGGATCAGCTCACCGGCCAGGTTGCGAGCAACGCCTCGGCGATCAGCACCGAACAGACCGTCCGTGCCAACGCGGACAGCGCCCTGGGGCAGCGGGTGGATACCGTCAGCGCGCGCACCGATACCAACGAGGCGAACATCCAGACCACCTCTCAAGCGGTTACCTCGCTGGATGGCAACGTCAAGGCGCTCTACAGCGTGAAGCTCCAGGCGCATGCCAACGGGCAGAAGTACGCCGCTGGCTGGCAACTGGGCTTCGACA
>NZ_KV813441.1:0-21337 GCF_001813645.1 Pseudomonas sp. HMSC063H08 | reverse complement strand
CAACGCGAAGATCGGCAACGTGATTCAGTCGAACAACTATGTGTCTGGTCAGACAGGTTGGCAGATAAATAAAACCGGGGGCATAGAGCTCAATGCATCATCAGTAAACGCAACGTCACGCTTTACCGGGGGAAAGTGGACGATTACTGATAATGCGACAAATATAGTTGTTGTGGAGATATCAGTCTGATGGCGACATTCATTATTCGTGACAGGTTGACAGGGAGGGTTAAGGTTGATCTGTCGAGTCGTATTACCAAACAGTTGGGAATTATCTCAACTGGTAATTCGGCAGGCAGTATTGTTGTTCCAGAGTTTTCTGGCGGCAGCCCCTGGTGGTCATGGATTCCAGATATTGAGTTTGTCACCTTCAATCTGCCTAGTATTACTGTGTCTGGTAATACCTTGTCATGGTCGACTCCGCCAAGGTCGATTAGTATCGTCTATGGGATTTATTAATGGCGCGGGTTATTGTCAGAAATCCAAGCGGGGCGGTCGTTATTGACGACAGCTTTGTAAATACGGCGCTGAAAGCAAAGGGGGCGGTGACTACTGCGAATGATGGCAATGGAGTCATTTCGGCGGTGGTCTCGCACACCGCGATCAGTTCTAGCAGACTGCCGATACTGGCGCTATCCTCGAATCAGCTTGTGTATCTGTCGAAGGTGCAAAGGAATGGCACATCAGTTTCTTGGAAGGTGGCAACTCAGTCCGAGGGGAGTGTTTCGTATTATATTTTCGATGACCCATCATCAACTTCCGCTGCTGGCAGTCTTGTTTTAAGAAACGCAGCCACAGATGTAGTGACTTTCGATAGTGATCTTGATTACTTGAAAGTTGTTGGGGTGTATGTCACCCCCAAGGGAACAGGTGTCGCTACTTACCAGCTTCCCCCTGGCAGGGTCTATGCGATAGTCCCTCTGGCTTCGTCATATTCGACTCAAGTAGGTCCCGCTCCTTCGCCACCGAATCCTCCGCCTCCCTTTCCGCCGAAATGGCGGATTGAGTTGATGGATGCAAGCGCATCTCGAATCTCTGGAAACACTCTGACAGTTGAGCGCGTAACGGTATACAACAGGCTTTTACAGGGCGGAGTGACAAACCAAACTTACTACAGTGGTGGAGATTCCGCCGTAATGATTGTCGATGTTACCTCTCTTTAATGAGGAAAGTTCATGGTATGGTATTCAACCGGCACCGTAGCGGTGACCGCAAATAGCCCGACCGTTACCGGTACTGGCACACAGTTCTCGTCCAATGCCCGGGTCGGCGATGCATTTCGTGGCCCCGATGGTTGTTGGTACGAGGTCACAAACGTCGCCAGTTCGACGGTCATCTCGATCAAACCCAACTACCAGGGCAGCACGGCCAGCGGCCAGCCCTATGCAGTGGCGCCGATCCTGGGCTACGACAAGGACCTATCAGATCGTTTCAACCAGATCGCGATGGACTGGGGGGCGACCCTTGCGGGCATAAAGCCGTGGGCCCTGTCCAATACCGGCACGCAAGCGCAGGCGGACATGGGAATGACGGCGGTGGGGCGGGGACTCAACGCCGCAGCGACTGCTGAGAATGCCCTGAGCTTTATTGGTGGCATGCCGAAGTCGATGTCCAATCTGCGGGCTGTCAGCGACGCCAATAATGTCCCGAACGAATGCGGGTTCTACGGTATCGGAGCGTCGCCTTGGGCGAACTTGCCGCCGGGGGTCGACGGTATCAACCCTATCGGATCCATGCTCTACCACCATCCGTACGATGTGAGCACCGCCGTGCAGATGCTCATTCCGCGAACCTCTGACCTCATGTACTTCCGCCGGAAGCTCTCCGGCAACTGGGGCGCATGGGTGCGGCTACTCTCGGATAAGCAGCTTGTAGGTACGGTATCTGTTGACGGGTCGAATGTTCCGAACGGTGCGGTCATGCAGCAGAACGGGACCACGGCTATCAACGTGGGCACCAGTCTGCGTTTCGCCGACGGCACTCAGATTATCTACGCGAAGCTCCGTCTGGAATTCAGCGCGGTAGACATCTTGACCCGCCAGTACACGTTCCCCATGAGCTTTTTCGAACCCCCGAATGTCACCGCTACTTTAATTCAAGGTCAGCAGTCGGATATCAATCCATTGCAGTTCCAGCAACTCGGTCCGGTATTGGTCGCTGCTACTACTGTTAGCGCGTGCAACGTACGAGTCATGCGCCCTACTTACGTATCGAGTGGCTGGGCTTCTGGGAACTTCATCGACTGTTCTGTCAACGCGGTAGGGAGATGGCGCTAATGAAGTTCTTGCTAAAACCCGACCTGCAAGTCGGATTGCCTGGCAAAGAACGGGTAAGCTCGGTTTCTGTAAACGGATTGCGGTTGACTATCGACGGCGTAGAGTTCGATTTTTCTCCACTTGCAGTGGGTGGGTACTTGCCTCCGGAGGCATACATCAACATAACCCCCCTGCAAGAGGTGGAGGTTCGAAGCAACTTTCTTCTCGTACGCTACATCCACCAAGTGACAGCAGACATTCTGACTGCTTATCGCGCCGAGATTGAACCAATTTTGGTGGAAGTTGACGGACCTGTGGAGCTACCGAAATGAACATTGACTGGAGCCAACTGAGAACCCCCGAGCAGCAGGCCGCCGAACGCTTGCAGGCTGAGTACGATGCCGCAGCCGCGGCGCGGGCAAATGCCTACCGCCTGGAGAGTGACCCGCTCAAGACCGAGGCCGAGTTCGACGCTATCAAGGCCGGCACCGAGCCGGACTACTCTGACTGGATCGCCAAGGTAGAAGAGATCAAGGGGCGATATCCACTTCCTTGAACCCGCCCGCCATGTAAGCAGGCTTCAGCGCCACCCCGAAGCCTGTCTTGACAGTAGCATCCCCTGCGCCGGCCGCTCCGGCCGGCGCTCTTCCCGACATCCCGCTGTTGCACCCATCCTCCCCACTGGGCTATGTTCCCCAACATGGCTCCGTGAGACCGCTATCGTGATCCACCTCAGCAGCATCATCACCTCCCTCATCAAGGCATTCGCCCGTTGGCGCTGGCGCGCCTGACTTCTTCTTCGCCGGCCTGGCCGGTCACGTCTCCCTGCGTCCCCCGTTTTCCACAGGCATAATGCCGACGATCCACTCCCCCTTCCTCCGCGAGCACGCCGGGAAACGGGTGTGGCGAAAGCCGGGTGATGCGATTCGCATAAGAATGAAATCAAGAGGTTACAGCCAGCATGCTGCTGATGATCGATAACTACGACTCCTTCACCTACAACCTGGTGCAGTACTTCGGCGAACTCAAGGCCGAGGTCAAGGTGGTGCGCAACGACGAACTGAGCGTGGAACAGATCGAGGCCCTGGCGCCCGAGCGCATCGTCCTTTCCCCCGGTCCCTGCACCCCCAACGAGGCCGGCGTCTCGCTGGCCGTTATCGAGCGCTTCGCCGGCAAGCTGCCGCTGCTCGGTGTCTGCCTTGGCCATCAGAGCATCGGCCAGGCCTTCGGCGGCGAAGTGGTGCGGGCGCGGCAGGTGATGCACGGCAAGACCAGCCCGATCCACCACAAGAACCTCGGCGTGTTCGCCGGCCTGGCCAATCCCCTGACGGTGACGCGCTACCACTCGCTGGTGGTGAAGCGAGAGAGCCTGCCGGAATGCCTGGAGATCACCGCCTGGACCCAACATGCCGACGGACCGCTCGACGAGATCATGGGCGTACGCCACAAGACCCTGAATGTCGAGGGCGTGCAGTTCCATCCCGAGTCCATCCTCACCGAGCAGGGCCACGAGTTGCTGGCCAACTTCCTCCGCCAGCAGGGCGGCGTGCGTGGGGAGGGCAACTGAGATGGATATCAAGGGAGCCCTCAATCGCATCGTCAACCAGCTCGACCTGACCACCGAGGAAATGCAGGCGGTCATGCGCCAGATCATGACCGGGCAGTGCACCGACGCGCAGATCGGCGCCTTCCTGATGGGCATGCGGATGAAGAGCGAAACCATCGACGAGATCGTCGGCGCGGTGGCGGTGATGCGCGAACTGGCCGACGGTGTGCAGTTGCCTACGCTGAAGCATGTGGTCGACGTGGTCGGCACCGGCGGCGATGGCGCGAACATCTTCAACGTATCCTCGGCGGCGTCCTTCGTGGTCGCCGCCGCTGGCGGCAAGGTCGCCAAACACGGTAACCGCGCGGTCTCCGGCAAGAGCGGCAGCGCCGACTTGCTGGAAGCCGCCGGCATCTACCTGGAGCTGACCTCCGAACAGGTGGCGCGTTGCATCGACACCGTCGGCGTCGGGTTCATGTTCGCCCAGGTCCACCACAAGGCGATGAAGTACGCCGCCGGTCCGCGCCGCGAGCTGGGCTTGCGGACTCTGTTCAACATGCTTGGCCCACTGACCAACCCGGCGGGAGTCAGGCACCAGGTGGTCGGGGTGTTCACCCAGGAACTGTGCAAGCCGCTGGCTGAAGTGCTCAAGCGTCTCGGCAGCGAGCATGTGCTGGTGGTGCATTCGCGCGACGGGCTGGACGAGTTCAGTCTGGCCGCGGCGACCCACATTGCCGAGTTGAAGGACGGCGAGGTACGCGAGTACGAAGTGCGTCCCGAGGACTTCGGGATCAAGAGCCAGACCCTGATGGGGCTGGAGGTCGACAGTCCGCAGGCCTCGCTGGAACTGATCCGCGACGCTTTGGGGCGGCGCAAGACCGAGGCTGGGCAGAAGGCCGCCGAGCTGATCGTGATGAATGCCGGCCCGGCACTGTACGCTGCCGATCTGGCGACCAGCCTGCACGAGGGCATTCAACTCGCCCACGATGCCCTGCACACCGGGCTGGCACGGGAGAAGATGGACGAACTGGTGGCCTTCACCGCCGTTTACAGAGAGGAGAACGCACAGTGAGTGTGCCGACGGTTCTGCAGAAGATCCTCGCCCGCAAGGCCGAGGAGGTCGCCGAGCGCCGTGCGCGCGTCAACCTGGCCGAGGTCGAGCGGCTGGCGCGTAGCGCCGATGCGCCGCGCGGCTTCGCCAATGCCCTGCTGGAGCGGGCCAAGCGCAAGGAGCCGGCAGTGATCGCCGAGATCAAGAAGGCATCGCCGAGCAAGGGCGTGCTGCGCGAACACTTCGTCCCGGCAGAGATCGCCCGCAGCTACGAGGCGGGTGGCGCGGCGTGCCTGTCGGTGCTCACCGACGTGGACTTCTTCCAGGGCGCCGATGCCTATCTGAAGGAAGCGCGGGCCGCCTGTGCGCTGCCGGTGATCCGCAAGGACTTCATGATCGATCCGTACCAGATCGTCGAGGCGCGGGCGATCGGTGCCGACTGCATCCTGCTGATCGTCTCGGCGCTGGACGACGTGCTGATGGCCGAACTGGCGGCGACTGCCAAGTCGGTCGGTCTCGACGTACTGGTCGAAGTGCATGACGGCACCGAGCTGGAACGTGCACTGAAGACCCTGGACACGCCGTTGGTGGGCATCAACAACCGCAACCTGCACACCTTCGAGGTGAGCCTGGAAACCACCCTCGACCTGTTGCCGGAAATTCCCCGCGACCGCCTGGTGGTCACCGAGAGCGGTATTCTCAACCGGGCCGACGTGGAGCTGATGGAAGTCAGCGAGGTCTACGCCTTCCTGGTTGGCGAGGCGTTCATGCGGGCCGACGATCCTGGCCTCGAGCTGAAGCGCCTGTTCTTCCTGGAGCGTGGCGGTGTGGTGCTGGGCGCCGATCCTGACTGATCCGCGCTGTCGAACCCCATGAAAAAGGCCGGTTGCGACCGGCCTTTTTCATGGGTGCTGTTCAGCGGGTGCCGAAGACCACCATGGTCTTTCCTTTCACATGCACCAGGCCCTGCTCCTCCAGGCTCTTCAGCACGCGTCCGACCATTTCCCGCGAGCAGCCGACGATCCGGCCGATCTCCTGGCGGGTGATCTTGATCTGCATGCCGTCCGGGTGGGTCATGGCGTCCGGTTGCTGGCACAGGTCCAGCAAGGTGCGGGCGACGCGTCCGGTGACGTCGAGGAAGGCCAGGTCGCCCACCTTGCGGGTGGTCTTGCGCAGGCGGTCGGCCATCTGGCTGCCCAGGGTGTAGAGGATCTCCGAGTCCTGCTGCGACAGTTCGCGGAACTTCGCATAGCTGATCTCGGCGACTTCGCATTCCACCTTGGCACGAACCCAGGCGCTGCGTTCCTGTTCGCTGCCTTCCTTTTCGAACAATCCCAGCTCGCCGAAGAAATCACCGCTGTTGAGGTAGCCGATGATCATTTCGCGGCCGTCGTCGTCCTCGATGAGGATGGTGACCGAACCCTTGATGATGAAGAACAGCGTTTCGCAGCGATCGCCGGCATAGATGATGGTGCTCTTTGCGGTGTAGCGGCGGCGGTGACAGTGTGCGAGCAGCTTGTCTAGGTGTTTGAGTTTGGGTGTGTGGGTAATAGCTACCATGCCCGAGTCCCGAAAGAATAAAGAATATGCCTGACGTACAAGGCGATGTTTTTTTGAGTTCTTATGGAGAGACCTGCCAGGGCCCGGGAGCTCAGCGGAGAGCTCCCCCCAACCGGGCAGATCAGGAAGTGTGCCAGTAAACCGCGTCCAGCTTAACAGACGGACCATGAAGGTCGATGTGATTTTGCGACGCAGCTATCAGGACTGTGATCCCGTACTGTCCTTGGGCCCTGTGCTAAGCTGGCGCCCTTTGCCGGCGGGAGTCTGAACGATGAAAGCGCGTATCCAGTGGGCGGGCGAGGCGATGTTCCTTGGCGAGTCCGGTAGCGGCCACGTGGTGGTCATGGACGGTCCGCCGGACCATGGCGGACGCAACCTCGGGGTGCGCCCTATGGAGATGGTCCTGATCGGCCTCGGCGGCTGCACCAACTTCGATGTGGTCAGCATCCTGAAGAAGGCGCGCCAGCCGGTGGAGAGCTGCGAAGCCTTCCTCGAGGCCGAAAGGGCCGACGAGGAGCCCAAGGTGTTCACGAAGATCCACGTGCACTTCGTGGTCAAGGGCCGCGGTCTCAAGGAGGCCCAGGTCAAGCGCGCGGTGGAGCTGTCGGCGGAGAAATACTGCTCGGCGTCGATCATGCTCGGTCGCGGCGGGGTGGAGATCACCCACGACTACGAGATCGTCGAACTCGGCTGAGACGACATCCGGTCATCATAAAAGGGGCGCAAACTCTGGCGGAGGCTTGATTGGCTCTGCATAATGCGCCCCTTTTTTCGTGCCGCGCGATTCCGTCGGGCGGCCGTTCAGTTCGGAAGATTCTTCCGCTCTGATAGACGTTTCCCGAGCCATCCCGGTCGGGTGACCAATGGCGCCAGCCGGCGCCCGTGCAACTCAACAAACCACAATCGCCATCGCGAAGAGGTGTTAACCGTCCTACGCAGGTGCGTCGTTCGCATCTGACGGGCATGCCCCAACCCTGCGGCAGAGCCGCAAGCAACCGAGAGAGTTCCCCACGGTGAAAAGCAAACTCAAGCTCCACGGGTTCAACAACCTGACGAAGACCTTGAGCTTCAACATCTACGACATCTGCTACGCCGAGACGCCCGAAGACCTCCAGGCCTACGTGCAGTACATCGACGAAGAGTATGACGCGGAGCGTCTGACGCAGATTCTTACCGATGTTGTCGACATCATCGGCGCCAATATCCTGAACATCGCGCGTCAGGACTACGACCCCCAGGGCGCCAGCGTGACCATCCTGATCTCCGAGCAGCCGGTCACTCCGACCGACAGCCAGATCGAAGAGTCCCCGGGCCCGCTGCCGGACACCATCCTGGCGCACCTGGACAAGAGCCACATCACCGTGCATACCTACCCGGAAATCCATCCGGTGGACGGCATCGCGACCTTCCGCGTGGACATCGATGTGTCCACCTGCGGAGTGATCTCCCCGCTGAAGGCCCTGAACTACCTGATCCACCAGTTCGACTCGGACATCGTCACGGTCGACTATCGGGTCCGCGGCTTCACCCGCGACATCGAGGGGCGCAAGCATTTCATCGACCACGAGATCAACTCGATCCAGAACTATCTCTCCGACGACACGCGCGAGGCCTACCAGATGACCGACGTGAACGTGTACCAGGAGAACCTGTTCCACACCAAGATGCTGCTCAAGGACTTCGAACTGGAGAACTACCTGTTCGGCGACGCTACCCGGACGCTCTCGACGGAGCAGCGCGAGCAGGTCACGGAACGGCTCAAGCACGAAATGCTGGAGATCTTCTACGCGCGCAACATGCCGCGCTGATCGCACACGAGAAAGAAAAAGCCCGCTTCGAGCGGGCTTTTTCATGCATGCGATTCAGATGCGGTAGGTGCTCTTGGTCATCACCTTCGCCAGCAGGCTCATGCCCAGCTTCACCGGTGCCGGGAAGCGCAGGCCGCCGGCGGCCAGGGCGTTGCTCGAATGCTGTTCCTCGTCGATACGCATCTGCTCGAGGATGGCACGGGATTTCCGATCTTCCTGGGGAATCTGCGCCAGGTGTTCGTCCAGATGCTTGCACACCTGGTCTTCGGTGGCGGCGACGAAGCCCAGGCTGACCCGGTCGCTGACCAGCCCGGCGGCGGCACCGACGCCGAAGGACAGGCCGTAGAAGATCGGATTGAGCACGCTGGGACGGCTGCCCAACTGGCGGATGCGTTGCTCGCACCAGGCCAGGTGGTCGATCTCCTCCTCGGCGGCTTCCTCCATCGCCTCGCGGACCTCGGGCAGCTTGGCGGTCAGCGACTGGCCCTGGTACAGCGCCTGGGCGCAGACCTCGCCGGTGTGGTTGATGCGCATCAGGCCGGCGATATGGCGGGTGTCTTCCTCGCTCAGTTCGCCATCGGGTTCCACGATGGCCGGCGACGGTCGCGCCGGCTGGCCGCTGAACGGCAGCAGGGTGCGCAGGGCGGAGTCGGCCTGCAGCAGGAAACGGTCGATGGGCGAATAGTGGCGGTCGGCGGACATGGCGCACCTCCGGAAACGAAAGATCGCACCAGTTTACCGGAAGTGCGCTGATAGCAGGATGTTGCGGACGGGCTGCGATGTCGCAGCGCCAGCAGGGACTCAGCCCGGCGGCCAGTGCATCTGGCGTTGACCCAGCACGTGCATGTGGATGTGGTGCACGGTCTGCCCGCCAAGGTCGTTGCAGTTCATCACCACACGGAAGCCTTCCTTGCAGCCCTGCTCCCGGGCCAGGCGCTGGGCGGTGAAGAGGATATGGCCTGCCAGCGGCCGGTCTGCCTCGGTCAGGTGCTCGAGGGTGGGAATGTGCCTTTTCGGGATGACCAGGAAGTGCACCGGCGCCTGCGGGCCGATATCGTGAAACGCGACAACTTCCTCGTCTTCGTAGAACTTGCGCGCGGGAACTTCCCCCGCCACGATCTTGCAGAACAGACAGTCCATGGGCGATTCCTCCGGCCTCGGGTGCTTTCCCGAGTGTAGCGGTGCCCGTCGCGACCGCCCAAGGGTGAAGGAGCCGCAGTGAAGAACGACATACACGACCTCGGCCTGGTCCTGGATTCCCGGGTCAAGCTGATCCTGATCGAGTCCTGGGACGAGCCGAAGGTGATGGAAACCCTCACCGGCCTGGCGGTAAGGCGCGGCCTTGGCCTGTATGCCTGGTCGGTGACCGAGGGCGTGCAGCACCTGGGCTTCGGCGGCGAGCCGCTGGGCGGGGAGGAGAGCCGCGACCCGGTCGCGGCGTTGCGCTTGATCAAGCACGATCAGCAGGCGAATCTCTACGTGCTCTGCGACCTGCATCCTTTCCTTGGCGACAGCCCGACCCTGGTGCGCCTGCTCAAGGAAATCGCCATGGCCGAAGGCAATCATCGACCGACCGTGGTGCTGGTGTCCCATGCGCTGAAGCTGCCGGCTGAGGTGCAGCGCTTCGCCGCGCGGTTCTCGCTGTCCCTGCCCAGCGAAGACGAACTGCTCGGCATCGTCCGTGAGGAAGCGACGCGCTGGAGCGAGCGCAACCGTGGTGCCCGCGTGCGCACCGACAACCGCACCCTGCAGCAGGTGGTGAAGAACCTGCGCGGACTCAGCCATGCCGAGGCGCGACTGCTGGCGCGCAACGTGATCTGCAACGATGGGGCGATCACCCAGGAGGACCTGCCCGAGCTGAACCGCACCAAGTTCCAGCTACTCGACCTGGAGGGCGTGCTGAGCTTCGAGTACGACACCGCGCGCTTCGCCGAGGTCGGCGGGCTTGCCGCGCTCAAGCGCTGGCTCGGCGAGCGTCAGTCGGCGTTCCTCGCCGGCAAGCCTGGCAACCAGCCGAAGGGCATGATGCTGGTCGGCGTGCAGGGCGCCGGCAAGAGCCTGGCGGCCAAGGCGGTGGCCGGCCTCTGGGGCTTGCCGTTGCTGCGTCTGGATTTCGCCTGTCTCTACAACAAGTACTTCGGCGAAACCGAGCGCAACCTGCGCGAGGCGCTGCGCCTGGCCGAACAGATGGCGCCCTGCGTGCTGTGGATGGATGAAGTGGAGAAGGGCATTTCTGGCGGCGACCAGGACAACGGCGTCAGTCAGCGCGTGCTGGGTACCCTGCTGACCTGGATGGCCGAGCGCGAGGCGCCGGTCTTCATGGTCGCCACCGCGAACGCTATCGACCGCCTGCCGCCCGAACTGATCCGCAAGGGACGCTTCGACGAATTGTTCTTCGTCGACCTGCCGACGCCGGAGGTTCGCGCCGAGATCTTCCGCATCCATCTGCAACGCCGCGAGCTGGAGCCGGCACAGTTCGACCTCCTTCTGCTGGCGGCTGCCAGCGAGGGTTTCAGCGGGGCGGAGATCGAGCAGGCGGTGGTGGCGGCACTGTACGCCGGGCAGGCGCGACAGCAGGCGGTGGATCAGGAGCTGTTGCTCAGGGAGCTGTCGCGAACCTCGCCGCTGTCGGTGCTGATGGCGGAAAAGCTCGCCGCGCTGCGGACCTGGGCCAAGGGGCGGGCGGTGCCGGCAGACTGAGCCGACGGCTAACCTCGTTGCCCTGCGAGGAGAGGCCGATCAACCCCGTGGGACGGAGGGTACCGCCGAGGCGTTGATCCGCGCGGCGAGTCGGCGCACCAGCCAGCGTGGCGCCAGGCGTGGGCTCAGCGCCAGCAGGCGATTGCGCCAACCGGGGACGATCAGGGCGCGGTTCTTGTCCAGCCCGCGCAGGGCCAGCAGCGCGACTTCCTCCGGGGTCATTATCAGCTTGCTCCGGTCGAGCCTGCCGAGCCGCATCCCGGCTTCCCGGAAGAATGCCGTACGGGTTGGCCCAGGGCACAGCACCGAGACCTTGACGCCGCGCCCTTTCAGTTCTTCCCGCAAGCCTTCCGAGAAGTGCAGGACGTAGGCCTTGCTGGCGTAGTAGTTGCTCATCCAGGCGCCGGGCTGGAAGGCGGCCACTGAGGCGATATTGAGTATCTGGCCACCGCCCTGCGCCGCCATGCGGGCGCCGAGGGAGTGGCAAAGGCGGGCCAGGGCCAGGATGTTGAGTTCGATCAGCTCCTGTTCCCGCGCCCATTCCTGGTCGATGAAGGGGCCGGAGGTACCGATCCCGGCATTGTTAACCAGCAGGTCGATCTGTCGTTCGCCCTGTTCCAGTTCGTGCAACAACCCTGACAGTTGCAGCGGCTCGGAAAGATCGCAGGTGCGGAACAGCACTTCCACGCCGAAACGCTGCGCCAGCTCATAGGCGATGCTCTCCAGCGCGTCGCGCTGGCGCGCCACCAGGATCAGGGCGCGACCGCGCCGGGCCAGGGCTTCGGCTAGGGCCAGGCCGATACCGCTGGAAGCGCCGGTGATCAGGGCATAACGGGGCATTCGAGACTTCTCCGAAACGGACGGGGAATTGGACCCCGCCCGTCGCGAGGGGTTGCGTGGCTACTGTTGGTCGTCGTCTTCCATGGCCTCTGCCGCCGCCGTGGCGGCTTCATCGGCTTCGGCCGCCGCTGCGGCGGCCTGCTCGTCCGTGGTGTACGGGTCGGCTGGAGCGCTGGCGCCGCCGTCATAGTTCGCGCGCTCCAGGTAACCCTGGTAGGACGGCAGGGCGATGGCGGCGATGATACCGACTATCGGCAGCAGGATGATCAGACTGGCCAGGACTTTCACCCCGGTGCTGTTCGCCGGCGGCGGCGGACCGTAGCGGTTGGCGCCGGTGCTGCCGGGCAGGACCAGCATCAGGATGCCGAACACGCTGCCGACGAAGGGGACGAAGTTGAGCAGCCAGAGCCAGCCCGACCAGCCGAGGTCATGCAGGCGCTGCACGCCGATCATCACGGCAATGACGATGAAGGCGATCGAGGCCAGGGCGGTGACGGCCACGCCGACGGTTTCGCCGAGCAGGAAGCCCAGGCCCATGATGACGAGGAAGCACAGCGTCATCGCCATCGACCAGCCGAGATAGCGCAGGCGTCCGATCCGGCCGTTGGTGGTGAACACGTTCAGCTCGCCGAACTCGGGGAGGGCTTCGCCGACCTGGGCGCTGGGTGGTGTGTAGGGAGACGCGCCCGCGCCCGCGGCCGCGGAGGCCGCAGGCGCGGCGTTTTCGCCGAGCTGCGCCTGGCGCGCCAGGTACTTCTCGATGATGATGCCGCAAGCCGAACATTCCGCTCCGCTGGGCTGTTCATGGCCGCATTTCGGGCAAGTCATGGGAGGCAGCTGTTGCGCTGGGGTTTCTTCCGCGACCTGGGGGTTGTGATCGGGCGTTTCCACCAGGCTCAGGCTGGCCGCCAGGTCGACTTCCTTGTAGGCATTGGCGCCGGCCTGGCGCAGGGCGGTCAGGTAACGCTCCGCCTCGGCCTCTGGAAGTTCGCGTTTCAGCACCACCGGGCGACCGCCGAAGAGGGCGTCGATCTTGCCCGGTTCGCTCTTGAACAGGCGGGCGAGATTGTCCTTCACGGTTTCGAGCGATGCGTCGGGCATCAGCTCGCCGGAGAAGACGATCTTGAAGCGTTGGTCGGTCATGCAGGCATCCTTGTCAGCTGGGGTGAGAGAAATGCAGCCGACAGCCTAATCGGCGGCCTTGGCGCCCACAAGCGCGAGATGAGAACTCCCGCACAAGCCGGGGCGCCGTGACCCGGCGGTTTCAGCGCGGCCAGCGGTTGGCCAGGCTATCCATGTTCCGCAGGGCGTCTCGATATTCCCGGTCGAGGCGGGCGACCAACTCGTCGACGCCGGGCAAGTCGTCTATGTTGCCCGCGCCCTGGCCGGCGGACCACACGGTCTTCCAGGCCTTGGCCTCGTCGTTCACCGGCTTGAGTTTCTCGCCGTAGTTCATGTCTGCCTTGTCGGTCAGGCGCTTCAGATCGTAGCCGGCGGCCTCCAGGCTTTGCCGCATGAAGCTGGCCGGTACGCCGGACACCGCCGGGGTGTGCACGATGTCGGCGGCGCGTGCCTCCAGGATCATCTGCTTGTAGGCGTCGGAGGCATTGCTCTCGCGGGTGGCGATGAAGCGGGTGCCGAGATAGGCCAGGTCGGCGCCGAGCATCTGTGCGGCGAGAATCTCGTGGCCGTGGTTGATGCAGCCGGCCAGCAGCAGAGTCTTGTCGAAGAACTGGCGGATTTCCGCGACCAGCGCGAAAGGGCTCCAGGTCCCGGCGTGCCCGCCCGCGCCGGCCGCCACCGCGATCAGGCCGTCGACCCCGGCCTCGGCGGCCTTTTCGGCGTGGCGGCGGGTGGTGACGTCGTGGAATACCAGGCCGCCGTAGCTATGCACAGCGTCTACCACTTCGCGCACTGCGCCGAGGCTGGTGATGACGATCGGTACGCGGTGCTCGACGCAGATCCGCAGGTCGGCCTGCAACCGCGGATTGGTGTTGTGGACGATCAGGTTCACCGCATAGGGCGCGGGATTGTCCAGCGCCTGCAGGCCGGCCCCGATTTCCTCCAGCCAACCCTCGAAGCCGCTGCTCTCGCGCTGGTTGAGCGCCGGGAAGCTGCCGACGATGCCGCTGCGGCAGCAGGCCAGCACCAACTGCGGGTTGGATACCAGGAACATCGGCGCGGCCACCATCGGCAGTCGCAGGCGTTGGTCGAGCAGGGCGGGCAAGGACATGGACAGGACTCCTGGGTCAGAAAGGTTTGAGCACCACCAGTAGGACGATCAGCAGCAGGAACAGTACAGGCACTTCGTTGAACCAGCGGTAGAACACATGGCTACGCCCCGGCTCGCCGCGGGCGAAGCGCTTGAGCATGGCGCCGCAGGCGTGGTGGTAGCCGATCAGCAGGACCACCAGGGTCAGCTTGGCGTGCAGCCAGCCTTGGCTCAGCCAGCCGGGGGTGAGATAGAGCATCCAGAGGCCAAGGACCAGGGTGGCGAGCATCGAGGGCATCATGATCCCCCGGTAGAGCTTGCGCTCCATGACGCAGAAGCGTTCCCGGCTGGTCTGGTCCTCGCTCATGGCGTGGTAGACGAACAGGCGCGGCAGGTAGAACAGGCCGGCGAACCAGCAGACCACGGCGATGATATGGAAGGCTTTGAGCCACAGGTACATCAGGACATCCTCTTGATCACGGTGCCCCGATAGTAGAGGGATGGCTGGAACGCGTCACCCTGGCGGCTTGCCGCTGTCTGATTTGCCGGCAGATATGGCCGCATAACAGGTAGGAACATTCGGATAGGGCCTCGCAGCAATTTCTGCCCGACGACCCCGCGGGCTAGACTGCCGACCGAAGGGCCGAACCGGTCGCAAAGCCGGACGCCCAGCGCTGTTCATGCCGGCGCTCGGCTCTTATCATTGGCCTCTTTTGGCTAGCTTGCCTCAGCGCGCGGAGTGATGGACAGATGATCAAGGTCGGCATCGTTGGCGGTACGGGTTATACGGGCGTGGAACTGCTGCGCCTGCTGGCGCAGCATCCGCAGGCCCGGGTGGAAGTGATCACTTCGCGTTCCGAGGCGGGGGTGAAGGTCGCCGACATGTACCCGAACCTGCGAGGTCATTATGACGACCTGCAGTTCAGCGTGCCGGACGTGCAGCGCCTCGGCGCCTGCGACGTGGTGTTCTTCGCCACGCCGCACGGCGTGGCGCACGCGCTGGCTGGCGAACTGCTGGACGCCGGGACCCGGGTCATCGATCTGTCCGCTGACTTCCGCCTGGCGGACGCCGAGGAGTGGGCGCGCTGGTACGGCCAGCCGCATGGCGCTCCGGCGCTGCTCGACGAGGCTGTCTACGGCCTGCCGGAAGTGAACCGCGAGAAGATCCGCCAGGCCCGCCTGATCGCCGTGCCGGGTTGCTACCCGACCGCGACCCAACTGGGCCTGATCCCGCTGCTGGAGGCCGGCCTGGCCGACGCCTCGCGGCTGATCGCCGATTGCAAGTCCGGGGTCAGCGGCGCCGGTCGGGGCGCCAAGGTTGGCTCGCTGTTCTGCGAGGCGGGCGAAAGTATGATGGCCTACGCGGTCAAGGGGCATCGGCATCTCCCGGAAATCAGCCAGGGCCTGCGTCGGGCCTCCGGCGGCGACGTCGGGCTGACGTTCGTACCGCACCTGACGCCAATGATCCGCGGTATCCATGCAACCCTCTATGCCCATGTCGCGGATCGCTCGGTCGACCTCCAGGCGCTGTTCGAGAAGCGCTACGCCGACGAACCCTTCGTCGACGTGATGCCGGCCGGCAGCCATCCGGAGACCCGCAGCGTGCGTGGCGCCAATGTCTGCCGAATCGCCGTGCATCGCCCCCAGGGCGGCGACCTGGTGGTGGTGCTGTCGGTGATCGACAACCTGGTCAAGGGCGCCTCGGGTCAGGCGCTCCAGAACATGAACATCCTGTTCGGGCTGGACGAGCGCCTGGGCCTCTCGCATGCGGCCCTGCTCCCCTGATGTCCGGCTGGGAACTCCAGTTCCGTGATCCACGGCGGGCCTGGCTGGTCCGCCTCGGGGTGGGTGCGCTGCTGCTGGCGGTTCCGCTGGCGTTTCTCGGCGGTCGCTGGTCGACCGGGGCGGACGCCGCTCGCAGCGAGGCCGATGCGCAACGCCAGGAAACCCTGATCGGCGAGCAGAAGGCCGAGCTGGAGCGCCTGCGTACCGAAATCGAGGTGTTGCGCAGCGGAGAACGCCTCAGCCAGCAGGCCACCGAACAGAGCCGGCAGACCATCAAGCTGCTTGAGGACCAGGTGTTCAAGCAGCAACAGGACATCGCGTTCTACAAGGGGGTAGTCGCGCCGGCCAGCAAGGCGGATGCGCTGGAAATCCGTGCCTTTGAGGTGCAGGGCACGGACGACCCGCAGCGCTTCCGCTATAAGGTGATGCTCAGCCGCCTGGGCAGGGACGACCGCAAGCTGGATGGGCGGCTGAAAGTCCGCATCAGCGGCAAGCTGGCGCGCAAGGACGCTACCTACGACCTCGAACAGCTCTCGCCGGAACTGGGCAAGACAGGGCTGTCGATTTCCCTCCGGCATTTCCAGTCGATCCCAGAAGGGGGGCGTTTCGCCGAGCTGGAGCTGCCGAAGAACTTCATCCCGAAGCTGATCGACGTACGTGCGGAGCTGAATGGCCAGTCCAAACCGCTACAGCGCCGTTTCGATTGGCCGAAGCAGTGAGTGAGCATTATGTGGAGCAAGAACAAAGGCCGGGCCGACGTCCAGCGTTTCACCGGGCAGACCAGCCTGATCGCCAGCGGCGCCGAACTGGTCGGTGACATGAACCTCAAGGGCGCGGTGCAGATCGACGGCACCGTCCGCGGAGCGTTGCAGGCGCACGAAGGGCTGGTGCGGGTCAGCGCCGGCGGTCGAGTCGATGGCGAAATCCGGGCCCCCCATGTGATCATCGACGGTCAGGTGGATGGCGACATCCATGCCATCGAACGCCTGGAGCTGGGGGCCCAGGCCCGGGTGAAGGGCAATCTTCACTATGGGCTGATCGAAACCGCCATGGGGGCCCAGATCGAGGGCCGCCTGTGCCCGATGACCGAGGCCAGTCCGCGCCCGCTGGAACTGCCTGCCAGCGTGGAAACTGTGGATTAGTTGACCATTTTTCTGGGACAAGAGGATAATGGGCGTAATGTTGTAACGCACGGCCTCAAGCCGGGAGATTCGGAAACATGAGCATCGAGACCTTCACCCCTACGCCCCTGCTCTTTACCCCAGGCGCAGCCAACAAGGTGAAGACGTTGATTGACGAAGAGGGCAATCCTCGCCTGAAACTGCGTGTATTCGTCACCGGCGGCGGTTGCTCGGGCTTCCAGTATGGCTTCACCTTCGACGAAGATATCGCCGATGACGATACCGTGATCGAGCGCGATGGCGTGGGCCTGGTGGTGGACCCGATGAGCTTCCAGTACCTGGCGGGTTCGGAAGTCGACTACCAGGAAGGCCTGGAAGGTTCGAGGTTCGTCATCAAGAACCCGAACGCCGCCACGACATGCGGTTGCGGACAGTCGTTCTCGATCTGACGTCGATGGGGCCGCTACGAAAACGCCGCGCTTATATGCGCGGCGTTTTCGTTTCAGGCGGGATACAGCGCGCCCAGAGTTCTGGGACCGAGCGCACCGGTCACATCAGGGCAGTTGCCGGGCAGGCGCTCGAGAAACCGATGGGCTAGCCAGGCGAATGCCATGCCCTCCATCCAGGCAGGGGGAATGCCGTATTCGTCGGTACTGGCGACCCGAGCTTCGGGCATCAGCATGGCCAGGCGCTTCATCAGCGCCGTATTGAAGGCGCCGCCGCCGCATACCAGCACCTCTTCGCAGTCCGGCTGGGCGTCCAGCAGCGATTCGCTGATGCTGCGCGCGCTCAGTTCCAGCAGGGTTGCCTGGATATCCGCTGCCGGCAAGGCAGGGTGACGAGCCAGGTGCTCCTGCAGCCAGGACAGGTTGAAGCGCTCGCGCCCGGTGCTCTTGGGGCCACGCGCGGCGAAGAACTCATCCGCCAGCAGGCTTGCCAGCAGTGCGTTGTTCATCTGGCCGCTGGCGGCCCACGCACCGTCCCGGTCGAAATGTTCGCCGCGTTGGTGATGAATCCAGGCGTCCATCAGCACGTTGCCCGGGCCGCAGTCGAAGCCGCGTACCGGCTTTCCGGGGCTGAGCAGCGAAACGTTGCTGAAGCCACCGATGTTCAGGACCGCCCTGGAGGCGTCATCATCGCCAAACAGCGCCTGATGGAAGGCCGGTACCAGCGGGGCGCCCTGGCCGCCGGCTGCGACGTCGCGGCGGCGGAAGTCGGCGACGACATCGATGCCGGTCAGCTCCGCCAGCAGGGCGGGGTTGCCGATCTGCACCGTGAAGTGGCGAGCGGGTTCATGTCGGATGGTTTGACCGTGACTGCCGATGGCACGGACTTCGTCGGGGCTCATCTGCTGCTGGAGCAGCAGTTCGCGCACGCCCTGTGCTGCAAGGGCGACCCAGCGTTGCTCGACTTCGGCGGCGCGGGCGATTTCATCGGGACCGGGGACGCACAGGGCGAGGATGTCTTCGCGCAGCCCGGCCGGCATGGGTAGGTAATGGGAAGCGAGCAAGGTGGTGCGATCACCTTGCTCGATCAGGACGATGTCCATGCCGTCCAGGCTGGTTCCGGACATCAACCCCAGGTAGCGCGGCACGATCAGCGCTGCTTGTTCAGGGCCAGGAGGGTTTTCTTCTCCTGATCCATGCGCGCGATCATCGGCTGGGTCTGCGCCATGAAGCGCTTGCGATCTGCGCCACCGAGCGGGTCTGCCATGGGCAGCTTGGCGCTCAGCGGATCGACGTGACGGCCATTGATCTGGAACTCGTAGTGCAGGTGCGGGCCGGTGGCCAGGCCCGTCATGCCTACGTAACCGATGATCTGGCCCTGCTTCACGCTGGTACCGGCGCGGATACCCTTGGCGAAGCGGCTCATGTGTCCGTAGATGGTCCGATAGCGCTGGCCGTGCTGGATCACCACGGCGTTGCCGTAGCCCCCCTTGCGTCCGGCTTCGAGGATCTTGCCGTCTCCGGTGGCCTTGATCGGTGTGCCGATGGGGGCTGCGTAGTCGACGCCCTTGTGTGCGCGGATCTTGTTCAGGATCGGGTGGCGGCGGCCCAGGGAGAAGCGCGAGCTGATACGGGCGAAATCCACCGGCGTACGGATGAATGCCTTGCGCATGCTGGAGCCGTCGGCGCGGTAGTAGCTGGTATTGCCCTGCTTGTTGGTATAGCGCACGGCGGTGTAGGTCTTGCCACGGTTGACGAAGCGGGCGGCGAGGATATTGCCGGTCGCCACTTGCTTGCCGTTGACCTTGTGTTGTTCGTAGATCACGTCGAACTCGTCGCCTTCACGCAGATCGAGGGCGAAGTCGATGTCGTAGCCGAAGATGTTCGACAGCGACGTGACCAGGTTATAGGGCAGGCCGGCGTTACGACCGGCAACGAACAGCGAGCTGGTGATGCGGCCATGGGCATAGGCGGTATGCAGGTCGATCTGGGCCTTCTCGCGTTTGAAGGAGTAGCCCTTGTCGGTCTTGTCCAGGCCGATGGTCTCGAGTTCGCTCTGCTTGACTCGCAGCGCCTGCAGCTCTCCTTTGGGGTCGAGCTTGAGCTTGACCTCCTGGCCGACCTTCAGATGGGTGAAGCGCTTGGCATCCTTGCTGCTGGTCAGCATGTCGTGCATGGCCGAGGTGGAAAGGCCTGCCTTGGTGAATACGGTCGACAGCGTATCGCCACTGGCGACGGTGATGGTCTTCCACTCGGGATCGACGGGCTTGGTGTCGGCATCGGCTACAGATGCGCCCGGCTTGTCCGAGTCTTGCTCGGCGGTGTTGTCGTCGGAGGCGCCTTCTACCTGAGCGAAAGGCGTGCCTTCGTCGCTGGAATTGGTGACCGATTGCGGCAGGAGGTCGTCTTTCTCCTGAAGGAGGCGATCGGTGTTGCTTTCAAGCTCCAGATTGAGCGTGGTCCTCTTGGCCTCGACTTCGCTCGAGGGGAACACCAGTAGTGCCAAACTGAGGAGCGCTGCAACACCGCTGGCGGCCAACAAGTGGCTTTTCGGGTAATACGGCGGCGCTTTCTGATCGGATTGCGTCATGGCGTGATTGGTGTTTTTGGATTGTGAATAAATAACTGCCTAAAATATAACCAAAATCTCCTTGAATCAAGCCAAAAGTCGCGTCTGGCCTGGCTCCGTCCCCCTGACGGTCGGCAAAATTTGTTTTTAGTCTGCGATCTTGTATGGTTGGTTCCCTTTCGATTTTGGCAATTGGGCAGAACCTGTAAATGAAGTCGGTTGAAGAGCAGCTGGCGCTGATCCAGCGCGGTGCAGACGAGATCCTGGTAGAGGCGGAACTGGTGGCCAAGCTGAAGCGTGGCCAGCCCTTGCGGATCAAGGCCGGCTTCGACCCGACCGCTCCCGATCTGCATCTTGGCCATACCGTGCTTATTAATAAGCTGCGCCAGTTCCAGGACCTGGGGCATCAGGTGATCTTCCTCATCGGTGACTTCACTGGGATGATCGGTGACCCCAGTGGGAAAAGTGTTACCCGTCCTCCCCTGACGCGCGAGCAGGTTCTGGAGAATGCGGAGACGTACAAGTCCCAGGTCTTCAAGATCCTCGACCCGGCCAAGACCGAAGTAGCCTTCAATTCCACCTGGATGGACCAGCTGACCCCGGCTGACTTCATTCGTCTTGCCTCTCAGTACACCGTTGCGCGCATGCTGGAGCGCGATGACTTTAGCAAGCGCTATGCCAGCAATCAGCCCATCGCTATCCATGAGTTCCTCTATCCGCTGGTCCAGGGCTATGACTCCGTCGCGCTGAAGGCGGACGTCGAGTTGGGTGGCACCGACCAGAAGTTCAACCTGCTGATGGGGCGCGAGCTGCAGCGCGCCTATGGTCAGGAGGCCCAGGTGATCCTGACCATGCCGTTGCTGGAAGGGCTGGATGGCGTGAAGAAGATGTCCAAGTCGCTGGGCAACTATATTGGTATCCAGGAAGCGCCGGGTGTCATGTACAGCAAGCTGGTCTCCATTCCTGACACGCTGATGTGGCGTTACTTCGAACTGCTCAGCTTCCGTTCCCTGGATGAGATCGATAGCTTCCGCAAGGACGTCGAGGCGGGCGCCAACCCGCGCGACATCAAGATCAAGCTGGCCGAGGAGATCGTCGCCCGCTTCCATGGCGAGGAGGCGGCGGCGAGCGCACACAAGTCGGCCGGCAATCGCTTGAAGGAGGGCGAGCTGCCGGAAGACCTGCCGGAGATCGAGCTGTCGTCCCCCGAGGATATGCCCGTTGCCTCTGTCCTTAATAAGGCGGGGTTGGTGAAGAATGCGGCGGCGGCTCGCGATCTCCTGGGTGCCGGCAGCGTCAAGGTGGATGGGCAGGTCGTCGACCGCGCCTTCATGCTGGCGCTGGGTGAGACCCGTGTGTTCCAGGCAGGGAAGAAGGCTTTCGCGCGCATCACGCTGAAAGCTGAATAGTTCTTTCAAATAAGTGTTGACGCCAGTTTCTATCT